>NZ_CP041335.1:0-308997 GCF_008033135.1 Chitinolyticbacter meiyuanensis | reverse complement strand
CAATCCATGTCGCTCGCCACCTACACCGCCGTATTCACCAATCGCCGCATGGCGGCCGTGCTGCTGCTCGGCTTCGCTTCCGGCCTGCCGCTGGCGCTGACCGGCCAGGCGATGCAATCGTGGCTGACCAGCGACGGGCTCGATCTCAAGACCATTGGCCTGCTGGCGCTGGTGGGCATGCCGTACACCTACAAATTCCTGTGGGCGCCACTGATGGACCGCTTCGAGCTGCCGGGGCTGGGGCGGCGCAAGGGCTGGTTGCTGATCACCCAGCTGGCGCTGGGGGTATTGCTGCTGGCCATGGCCGGGCTGCAGCCTGGGGCGCACACGGGCACCTTTGCGTTGTTTGCATTGGGCGTCGCGTTTTTCTCGGCCTCACAGGATGTGGTGGTCGATGCCTACCGCGTTGATGTCAGCCATGACGATGAACGCGGCGCGGCGGCGGCGGTCGGGGTGCTGGGCTACCGGTTGGCGATGCTCACCTCGGGCGGGCTGGCCTTCCTGATGGCGGAGGCCATCGGCTGGGGCCGTACCTATGCGCTGCTTGGTGGCTTGATGCTGGGGCTGGCTGCCGTCGTTCAGCTGATCGCTCCCCGGCTGGCCTACCACGCCAATCATTCGGCCAGTGAATTCGTACGCTTCATCGTCACGCTGATGTTGCTGCTGGCCGCCGCCGTGGCCGCCGCGTGGTGGTGGCCAGGGGCATTTGCACCACTGGCCGCCGTGGCCGCCGCCCTGCTGGTCAACGCGCTGATCGGTTCGCGGCTGTTTGGTGAGTGGCGCCACCTGAACGGCTTTCTGGCCATGTTGGCCGGGGCATGGCTCGGCTTCATGCTGGCTCAGCAAGGCCTGATCGCGCTGGGCCATCTGGCCGGCTGGGCGGATTTCGGGCCAGACAGCGAGAACAACTGGACCGGCCTCTTGTTCGTGCTGGCCGAGATCGGTGGCGCAGTACCAATGGCGCTGTACGGCGCCAAGCTCGCACGCTTCGAATTGCTGATCTCGCCGATGCAGCAGTACTTCCGCCGCGAATATGCCTGGGCTTTTTTGCTGCTGATCGTGCTCTACAAGCTAGGTGACGCCTTTGCCGGCGTGCTGAGCGTGGCCTTCCTGCAGCAGGGTGTGGGTTTCAGCCTGGGTGAGATCGGCGTGGTCAACAAGATCGTCGGCATGGTGGCCACCATCGTTGGCGGCATTGTCGGCGGACTGTTGATGGTGAAGCTGCGGCTGTACCGCTCCTTGCTGGCGTTCGGCGTATTGCAGATTGCCTCGAACGTCGGCTACTGGGCACTTGCCCTCTATGGCAAGGGGGCGCTCGGCAGCGTGCACCTGCCATTGCCGGAAGAGCTGCTGCAGGTGTTCCGTACCGGCAAGGGCTGGGACGGTAGCCTCGATGTATTGCTGGGCGTATCGATGACGCTGGAAAACCTGGCCGGCGGCATGGGTACGGCGGCGCTGGTGTCGCTGCTGATGGCGCTGTGCAACCGCGAGGCCAGCGCCACCCAGTATGCGCTGCTGTCGGCGTTGTCGGCGGTGGGACGCGTGTATGTGGGGCCCACGTCGGGGTATCTGGTCGATTCGCTGGGCTGGGTGCATTTCTTCGAGCTATCAATGCTGGTCGGCGTGCCGGGGATGCTGCTGCTTTGGCGCATGCGCCGGCAGGTGGAATGGCTGGATGCCCCGAGGGTGAGCTGAGGGCGTGGGGACGACTACGCTCGCGGGGAATCACGCTGTGGCCGGCAAGCGCCCGCGAACTGCCGGATAAATCCCTCTAACCCCGAGCTCTGCCCCCTGCGGGCACCGTGACCGGGGGACAGTTGCACCAGCTTGAATCCGCACTCCACCTTGCAATGTTCATGACCTGAACGTTGGACACCGCAGCGAGTTTGAAGACTTCCCCCTTCACCAAGCGCCGAGGGAATGGAGCGAGACCTGAGGCTCGCGACTGACCGAGGGCAGCCCGGAGGGCCGCAAGGTGCGGGGCCGCCTTTGGGGTGAAGGGGGATTTGGCGGAGCAAATCCCCCTTCCCGGCCGCGGGGCGGAATCCCGCTCAAGGCATTTAGCCGCGCCGCAGGCGCTGCACTCGCATTGTCTTCAAATCCGAATCGAACCGAAAACCTGTAGACACAGAGCACACCGAGGGCACAGAGAACACGGAGAAAACCAAAGGTAAGCCGGGTTCTCTCTGTGTTCTCCATATTTACTCTGTGCGCTCTGTGTCTACAGGTTTGGGGGTTCAACCCCGCCACACACGCCGAGGATCGAACCCTGTCGCCAGCGCCGTGCCCACCAGCACCAGCGCGGCACCCGCCAGCGTGTTGTGGCCGATGGTCTCGCCCAGCAGCAGCACACCCCACAGCACGCCAAACACCGGAATCAGGAAGGTGACAGTGAGCGCGGAGGCCGGGCCGATGTCCTGCACCAAGCGGAAGTACAGCAGGTAGGCCATGCCAGTGCAGAACACGCCGAGCGCCAGCACGGCGCATACTGCCAGCGGCGTCGGCACCACCGGCGCGGGCTGCCACGCCAGCAGCGGCAGGATGGTGAAGCTGGCGGCCCACATGCTGCCATGGGCAGCGGCGAATGGCGGCACATCGGCGGCGTGCCGTTTGCTGTAGCTGCTGGCAATCGCGTAGCACAGGGTAGCGCTGAGTACGGCCATGATGGCCCAGCCGGCACCAGGCTGGCTGGTGGCGGCATCGAGGCCCACCAGCACGGTAACGCCGACCACGCCCAGCAGCAGGCCGCAGGCCGATTTCAGCGTTGGCTTCACTCCCAGCCATACCGCCGCCACCAGCGCACCCCAGATCGGCGCGGTGGCATTGAGGATGGACATCACCGATGCGGTCAGCTGGCGGGCAGCGAAGCCGTAGCACAGGAAAGGCAACGCGGTATTGAACAGGCCCAGGATCAGATAGTGTCGCCAGTGCGCCCGCTGCAGCGCCACCCGGCGCAGCAGCAAGGCCACCAGCGCGAGGAACACGGCGCCGACCACGATGCGGCCCACCGCCGGGATCACCGGGCCCAGCGCCGGCACCGACACGCGCATGAACAGGAACGACGCGCCCCAGATGGCAGCGAGCAGGATCAGGCGCAGGGCAGAGGCAGCGTTCATGGCAGGGTCCGGCAATCGGGAGGGCAGGATGCCCGATGCGCCCGTAGCGCGCTTCCCGTTTCCTGGCAGCTTGGTCCACCGCCAGGCCAACCGCCAGCCACAGTCGGCGCGATGGCGCGCCGGATCAGATCGCCCGTTCGCTCAGTGAGAGCGCATGCCGCCAGGCCGGCTTCACCTGGTAGAGCTGCGCCGGGCGGTGCGCATTGCCGCTGGAGAACGCGCCGGGGATGGCTTCGAGCACGTCGAGCTCATCCATCTTGCGGCGAAAGCTCACCTTGTTCAGCGGCTCGCCGAGCAGCGCCTCGTACACCGCCTGCAGCTGCGGCAACGTGAACGGTTCCGGGCACAGGTGCACCGGCAGCGAGGAATAGCTGCTCTTGTTGCGCACGCGCTCGGCCGCCGCCGCAACGATCTGCGCGTGATCGAACGGCAGACCACGCAGATCATCCACCGGGCACAGCGCAGCGTCGGCTGCTTCAGTCACCAGCGTATCGGGCACCAACGCGTAGTACGCCACACTGATCGACCAGCCACGCGGATCGCGTGCCGGCCCGCTGAAGGTGCCAAGCTGCTCCAGGAACGGGCTGTGCACGGCGGGTTTATCGCGCAGCACGCGCAGGGCCGCATCACGGGTATCGCGGTCACTGTCGGTGTGCACATAGCCGCCCGGCAGCGCCAGCATGCCGGCGTAGGGATCACGCTCACGCCGGTGCAGCAGCACCTGCAGCGCCCCCTCGCGCAGCGTCAGCAGCACCACGTCCACCGTGCAGATCACATCGCCCATCTCGTTGCCAGCCAGTTAGATCGGAACATAAACTAACTCAATGGTCATTGTTTTACCACCTCCACGGAATAAACAAAGACTAAGCTATTGCCCGGTTTCGCTGGAACGAATAATTAGTTGCAAAAATAAACTAAGTAAATTACATTGGAATCACACCCCCGCCGACAGAGGCCCGCCATGCGCACCCACCTGCTCATCATCGATCCGCAAAACGATTTCTGCGATCTGCCGCCCGCCTTCCGCCCGGCCAATCCGCTGGCTGCAGGCGAGCACCTTGCACCGGCCCTGCCGGTGGCTGGTGCCCATGCCGACATGCTGCGGCTGGCAAAGCTGATCGATACGGTAGGCAGCCGGCTCGATGCGATCACCATCACGCTCGATTCGCACCAGCGGCTCGACATCGGCCACCCCACGTTCTGGCAGCAAGCCGATGGCAGCGCGGTGGCGCCGTTCACCGCGATCAGCGCCGCCGAGGTGGAAAGCGGCCGCTATCGGCCACGCGATGCCACCGCGGCCAACCGGGTGCTGGCCTACCTGCGCGAGCTGGAAGCCAAGGGCCGCTACACCCACATGGTATGGCCGGTGCACTGCGAGATCGGCAGCTGGGGCCATGCCGTGCACGACAGCCTGCGCGCCGCCTACAACCGCTGGGAGGAGCGCGAGCTGAAGATCGTGGCCAAGGCAGTGAAGGGCACCAACCCGTGGACCGAGCACTACAGCGCAGTCGAAGCCGAAGTGCCGCTGGCGGACGATGCCAGTACCAGCACCAACGCCGCCTTGGTCGCCGCGCTCGATACGGCCGATGTCATCCTGATCGGTGGCGAGGCGGGCAGCCACTGCGTGAAAGCCACCACCGAGCATCTGGTGGCCAGGCTACCCGATGGCGCAGCGCGGCTGACACTGCTGACCGACTGCATGAGCGCCGTCGGCGGCTTCGAAGCGCAGTACCGCGATTTCCTCGCCGACATGCAGGCGCGTGGCGCACGGCTCGCCACCAGCGAGCAGATCGCGGCAGAATGCTTGGTGTAAGCCAGATGCAACATCGGGCGATAATCCCGCCCAACTCTTAAAGACTGAGGAACCGAGATGAACGCCCCCGTCGTGCGCAGCCTGCTGGAAAACGACCTCTACAAGTTCACCATGTGGCAGGCATTGCTGCATCGCCAGCCCGGCGCCATGGCCGAGTACGCCTTCGTCTGCCGCAATACGCCGGCCTTCCCACTGGCTGAACTGAAGGCAGAGGTGGAGGCCGAGCTCGATGCGCTGTGTGCGATGCAGTTCGCCCAGGACGAACTGGACTACCTGCGCGGCCTGCGCTTTATCAAGGGCGATTTCGTCGACTTCCTCACCGTATTCCGCTTCCAGCGCCACTTCGTTTCGGTGGAAACGGCTGGCGACACGCTGCAGATCGTCGCCCGTGGCCCGCTGGTGCACGTGATGGGCTTTGAGATCTTCGTGCTCTACATCGTGAACGCGCTGTACTTCCGCCGCCTGGGCGACAGCGACGCGGTGCTGGGCGAAGCGCGGCAACGGCTCACCGCCAAGATCGCCACGCTGCAGGCCGCCGCACCGGAACTCGCCGCCAGCGGTGATTTCCCCTTCATCGCCTTCGATTTCGGCCTGCGCCGCCGCTACTCGGCCGAGTGGCACGATGAAGTGGTGGAAACGCTGACGCGCGACGTGCCGCAGTTCGTGCGCGGCACCTCCAACGTGTATCTGGCCAAGCGCTACGGCATCACGCCGATCGGCACCATGGCGCACGAATACCTGCAGGCCTATCAGGCCTTCGGCTCGCGGCTGCGCGATTTCCAGAAATCTGCGCTGGAAGGCTGGGTGCAGGAATACCGTGGCGACCTTGGGATTGCGCTGACCGACGTGGTCGGCATGGATGCCTTTCTTGGCGACTTCGATCTCTACTTCGCCAAGCTGTTCGACGGCCTGCGCCACGATTCGGGCGATCCGGTTGCCTGGGGCGAGAAGGCCATTGCCCACTACGAAGCACTGCGCATCGATCCACGCGTGAAGCAGCTGGTGTTCTCGGACGGCCTCACCATCGAAAAGGCGCTGGCGCTACACCACCACTTCCGCGGCCGCATCCGCACCAGCTTTGGCATCGGCACCAATCTGAGTAACGACACCCCCTTGAAGGCACTGAACATCGTGATGAAGCTCACCCACTGCAACGGCCAGCCGGTGGCCAAGCTCTCCGACGCGCCGGGCAAGACGCTGTGCGAGGACCAGACTTTTCTCGCGTATTTGCGGCAGGTTTTTAATCACACGGCGAGTTAGGCCAAATCTAGGAGCAAGTTGTGATTGTATTGAATCCAAAAGAACTAGAAAAAGCACTGCAAGAGCGTCAAAAAATTCTTAACGCTCCAGAAGCTGGTGCAACAATCTGGCGCTACTATTCACTCGATAAATTTCTAAGTCTAATAACATCGAAAAGGCTATTCTTTTCCTCCGCGCCGAGCTTCGAAGACCCTTTTGAGGGGGATTATGGTGAACGTGCAAAAGAGAGTATAAGAAGTCAATATGGGAACGGGCAATATTTACAAGACCTCGAAGTCTACCGCTTCTTAAGACCTCATACATATGTTTCATGCTGGTATGAAGATGAATATGAATCTTTTGGAATGTGGAAAGTTTATGGAGAAGGGGTTGCTGTTAGAACCCAATTTGGAAACATACACAAACTACTTACTTGGTCTGAGAGCGAAATTAAACAAGCCGGCCGAGTAAACTACATTGACTATAAAACAGATCACATTAATGTAGATTGCTCCTATTTACCTTACTTTTTTAAACGCAAATCCTTTGCACATGAACGTGAAGTACGTTTTTTAATTCAAGAATATCGCCCGGATTGGGATGACTACCCCAAACCTTTACCTGGAAAATCAATAGATCTTGATCTCAACAACGATATTCAAGAATTTGTTATAAGCCCTACAATGCCATTACATGTATGTGACGCAATCGAAAAAATTATCCAGCAAGCAGGATTAACAGTGCCCGTGCGTCGCTCTGTTTTACTAAACAAACCTATATGGTGATTACAAATAATATTTTTGGCCTGAAGTAGAACATGTCTCGCTATTCTCTGAATCAGCTCGATACTTAACCGGATATCGCTATGCTGCGCATCACCGTAGCCCAGATCAATCCCACCGTCGGCGACTTCGCCGGCAATCTCGCACTGATGCGCGCCGCAGCCGAAACGGCGCAGCGCGATGGTGCCGAGCTGGTGGTGTTTCCCGAGCTGTCGCTCACCGGTTATTACCCCGGCGATCTGCTCGACGAGCCGGCGTTTCTGGCCGCCATCGACACGGCGCTGGCCGAGCTGCTGGCCGCCAGCCACGTCACGCCGGGACTCAACTGGGTGATCGGCACGCCGACCCGCCGCGAGGGGCCGGGCAAGCCACTGTTCAATAGCCTGCTGGTGATCGCCGACGGGGAAGTGCGGCTGCAGTACGCCAAACAGCTGCTGCCCACCTACAACATCTTCGATGAGCGCCGCCATTTCGAGCCGGGGCCGGATGCCAACCGGGTGCTGCGCATCGGCCCGTGGCGCATCGGCTTTCTGATCTGCGAGGACGGCTGGAACGACGATGGCCGCGACTATGCGGTGAACCCGTTCCAGCGGCTGGCCGAGGCGGCGCCGGATCTGGTGGTGTCGATCAACGCCAGCCCGTCCAACATCGGCAAGCGCGAGCAGCGCCACCAGCTGTTCACCGCCGCCAGCCGGCGCCACGATCTGCCGCTGCTGTATGTGAACCAGGTCGGCGGGCAGGACCAGCTGGTGTTCGATGGCGCCTCCTTCGCCGTCACCCCGCAGGCCGGCGTGGTGTTCGAGGCCGAACGCTTTGCCGAGGACATCCGCACGCTGGGTTTCGACGGCACGCATTTTGTGGCCAGCGATGGCGCCGCGCTGCCCGCAGTCGATCCGGCTGGGCTGCCGGTGATGGCGTTCTACCGCCAGCAGATTGTGCTGGGCCTGCGCGACTACGCGCGGCGTTGCGGCTTTTCCCGTGCCGTGGTCGGCTGCTCCGGCGGCATCGACAGCGCACTGACGCTGGCGCTGGCGGCCGAGGCGCTCGGCGCCGCCAACGTCACCGCCATCACCATGCCGTCACGCTTTTCCAGCGCTGGCAGCGTCGACGATTCGGTCACGCTGTGCCGCAACCTCGGTGTGCAGCTGATCGAGCACCCGATCCGCGATATGGTCGATGCCTTTGCCGGTAGCTTTGCCACCGCCTTCGGTGCGCCGCTGGCCGGCCTGCCACTGGAAAACCTGCAGGCGCGGGTGCGCGGCACGGTGCTGATGGAATATTCGAACAGCTACGGCCACCTGCTGCTCACCACCGGTAACAAGAGCGAGATCTCGGTCGGCTATTGCACACTGTATGGCGATACCAATGGCGGGCTGGGGCTGATTGGCGACTTGTACAAGACGGAAGTGTTCGCGCTGAGCCGCCATCTGAACGAAGCCGCCGGCCGCGAGCTGATTCCGCTCGCCATCATCGAAAAGGAACCGTCCGCCGAACTGGCGCCCCGCCAGCGCGACACCGACAGCTTGCCGCCTTACCCGGTGCTCGATGCACTGCTCAAAGTGCTGATCGAGGGCGCAAGACTGGGCCACGACGAGAGAGCAAAGGTCGAGGCCGAGTACGCGCGGTTGACCGCCGATGCGGCAGGCCAAGCGCTGGTGGCACGGATACGCGGCATGATCGCCCGCAATGAATACAAGCGGCGCCAGGCGCCACCGATCCTGCGGCTGCGCGCCCGCGCCTTTGGCAGCGGCCGGCAGATGCCCATCACCGCCCACCACCTGTTCTGATTGGACCAGCCATGAGCCACGATTTCGATTGCGCGGTGCTGATCGGCCGCTTCCAGCCCTTCCACCTGGGCCATGCCGCGCTGCTGGCCGAAGCACTGCGCCGCGCACCGCAAGTGGTGGTGGTGCTCGGTTCCGCACACCGCGCACGCGATGCCAAGAACCCGTTCAGCTGGCAGGAACGCGCCGCAATGATTGCCGCCACGCTGAGCGAGGCCGACGCGGCCCGCGTGCGCTTCGCCCCGGTGCGCGACTACTACGACGATGGCCGCTGGACTGCCGCCGTGCGCAGCGCGGTCGATGGCGCTGCGCCGCCGCGCCGCGTCGCGCTGATCGGCCATGCCAAGGATGCATCGAGCTACTACCTGCAGCGTTTCCCCGGCTGGACGCTGCTGCCGCTACCGGCCCAGGGCGAGCTCGATGCCACCAGCGTGCGGCAGATCTATTTCGGCGTGGACGACGACGCAGCCGCCGATGCGCTGCTGGCCACGCTGGTGCCACCCGCCATCGCCGGCTACCTGAAAGGCTGGCGCGTGCTGCCGGCGTTCGGCCCGCTGTGCGCCGAGCACGCGGCGCTGATCGCCAGCTGCAAGCGCTGGGGCAGCGGCCCCTTCATCACCGTCGATGCGGTGGTCGAAATCGCGGGCCATGTGCTGCTGGTGGAGCGCAAGCACGCGCCGGGGCAAGGATTGTGGGCGCTGCCCGGTGGCTTTCTCGATGGCCGCGAACGGCTGCTGCAGGGCGCGATCCGCGAGCTGCGCGAGGAAACCGGTTTGGCGCTGCTGGACAGCACGCTGGAAGCCGCGCTGCGTGATGTAGCGGTGTTCGACCACCCCGATCGCAGCCTGCGCGGCCGCACCATTACCCACGCCCATCACTTCGTCATCGCCATGGAGCGCCTGCCCGAAGTGGCCGGCAGCGACGATGCCGCTGCCGCACGCTGGGTGCCAGTGGCTGAACTCGCGGCGATGGAAAATCGATTTTTCGAGGACCATTTCCATATCCTTGATCACTTCCTCGATCTGACCGCCGGGGCATGATCGATTGCCACGACGCGGCATCGGGCTTCGCTTCAACACTGACGACAACATGAAAAACGACATCGCGGATGCAATCACCGCATTCATCGCCCGACATCACCATGCCGATTTGCTGGAAGCCATGGTCGATACCAGCAACGGCGTGCCGTATTTGAATCTTTGGGCCTGGCATATCCAGCAGGGCAAGCAGTTCGGCGATGCCATGCAGAACGTTGCCGAAAGCGGGGACTGGGGATATCTGGCCGACATCGTCGATGAAGCCGGCAGTTCAACATTCAGCATCGCGCTGGACAGCGTCTATCCGGATTGGCCAGATGCGCTGGATCACGGCGACAACAGCCTGATTGATGTTTTGCACGCCGCCGCGCGTGCGTTGCCGGAACGCACGGTGTGCATGTTTCACCATATCGATGCCTGGCCTCCAGTGGATGTGCGCAGCGGGCAAGAGATGGATTTTTCATAACACCCGCCAGAACACGCTCGCCCTTGCGCGAGCACCGCATCGCGCATTCATCAACCACCTTCAAGCAAACCTTCATGTCGCTGCTCGCCCCACTACTCGAACCCGTTACCACCGTACTCGGCATGCCGCTGTCCATCGGCGATCTCGCCGGCTTTGCCACAGGCCTTATCTGCGTGTGGCTGACCACGCGCTCGCATATCGCCAACTTCCCGGTTGGCATCGTCAATTGCGTGATCCTGGGCTTGGTGTTCGTCGAGCTGCGGCTGTTCTCCGATGCCGGGCTGCAGATCGTGTTCATCACCATGGGCCTGATCGGCTGGCGGGCGTGGCTACGGCATGGCGGTGATGCCACAGAGTTGCCGGTGTTCCGCTCCAGTGGACGCGAATGGCTGTTGCTGGCACTCACCGCAGCCCTCGTCACGCTGCTGCTGTGGCAGCTGATGCTGTGGGCCAAGGGCAGTGCGCCGCTGATGGATGCATTGATCACCGCAATGAGCCTGTGCGCGCAATGGCTGCTGAACCAGCGCCGCCGTGACAGCTGGCTGTGGTGGATCGCGGTCGATGTAGTGTCGATCCCGCTCTACTTCAGCCGCGGCCTGCCGCTGATCGCCATCCTCTACGCGGTGTTCCTGCTGCTGTGCATCCGTGGCTGGTTCGCCTGGAACAAGCCACAGCCAGCCGGGGCGGCGGCGTGAATCGCGTTCAATTCCAGCATGGCCTGGTGATCGGCAAGTTCTATCCGCCGCACCTGGGGCACCTCTATCTGATGCGCACCGCCGCCCGGCATTGCCGGCAGGTGACGGTGGCGGTGCTGGGCGCGTCGGTCGAATCAATCTCGATTGCCGATCGCGTCGCCTGGTTGCGCGAATGCCTGGCAGATCTGCCCAACGTGTGCGTGGTCGGTGCGCTCGACGATGTGCCGGTGGATTACCACGATGCGGCGATCTGGGATGCGCACGTCAGCATCATGCGTTGGGCGGTGAGCGAGGGTGCGGCGGCCGATGTCGCCGTCGATGCGGTGTTCACATCGGAAAGCTACGGTAGCGAGCTGGCACGGCACTTTGGCGCGACATCGGTCTGCCTTGATCCGCAGCGGGCGCTGCATCCGGTATCCGGCACGGCGGTGCGCGCCGACCTCGCCGCGCACTGGTGGCAACTGCCGGCGCCGGTGCGTGCCGGGCTTGCAATGCGGGTGACCGTGGTCGGTGCCGAATCGACCGGCACCACCACGCTGGCTCGTGATCTCGCCATGGCGCTGCAAGCGCGCGGCGGTGCCTGGACGGCAACGCGCTGGGTAGCGGAGTATGGCCGCGAGTACAGCCAGAACCTGCTGGCGCTGGCGCGCGCACGCGATCCCAAAGCGCGACCGCAGGACGTGCACTGGCAGGCGGACGATTTCGCGCTGATCGCGGCCGAGCAGACGTGGCGCGAAAACGCAGCCGCGCGCGAGGGCGGGCCGGTGCTGGTGTGCGATACCGATGCACTCGCCACCTGTATATGGCATGAGCGCTATCGCGGTTTGCGTCATCCGGGGGTCGAGGCGATCGCCGCCGCCATGCCGCCGCGCCAGCTCTACCTGCTGACCGACCACGCCGGCGTGCCGTTCGAGGATGACGGCCTGCGCGATGGCGAAACGCTGCGACCGTGGATGACGCAACGCTTTGCCGATGTTCTGGCCGCACAGCCGGTGCCATGGCTACGGCTCGTCGGTGATCGGCAAACACGCTTGGCCCAGGCGCTGGCCGCGGTCGATGCGGCTTGGCAACGGCACAGCCGGTTCACGCTGCCGCTGGAACAACGCGTCACCGCCTGAACGGCATCCAATGAAAAAGGGGCGCCGCGGCGCCCCTCGGCGATGAAGCCGTTCCCTCAGTGGCGGCCGAGGAACTTGGCCATGTCGGTCTTCATGTTTTCCGAGTGGGTGCCGAACACCGCCTGCACGCCGTTGCCGACCACCATCACGCCGGCCGCGCCCATCGCCTTGAGCTTGGCCTGATCGACCTTGCCGATGTCGGCCACCGCGATGCGCAGCCGGGTGATGCAAGCATCCAGGCTCTGGATGTTGTCGCCGCCACCGAAGGCGGACACCAGCTCGCGGGTGCGATCGTCGCCCACGCTGCTGGCAAGCTCGGCCTCGATCACGCCGGTTTCGTCATCCTCGCGGCCGGGGGTCTTGAGGTTGAGCCTGGTGATGGCGAAGCGGAACACGCCGTAGTAGATCGCCGCGTAGATCGGGCCGAGGATGAACACCAGCCACCAGTTCTGCGCGTTCTTGCCAAAGGCGTTGAACAGCAGGAAGTCGATGCCCCCCTGCGAGAAGGTGAAGCCCATGTGCATGTCCAGCGTGTTGGCCACGAACTGGGTCGAGGCAGCGAGCACGGCATGGATCACGTACAGCACCGGCGCGACGAACAGGAAGGAGAACTCGATCGGCTCAGTGATGCCGGTGAGGAAAGAGGTGAGCGCGGCCGAGATCATGATGCCGCCCACCTTCACCCGGTTTTCGGGCTTGGCACTGTGCCAGATGGCAATTGCTGCAGCTGGCAGGCCGAACATCTTGAACAGGAAGGCGCCAGCAAGCACGCCGGCGGTGGGGTCACCGGCGAAGAAGCGATTGATGTCACCACGCACCACCTTGCCGGCGGCATCGGTGAAGCTGCCCATCTCGAAGAAGAACGGCACGTTCCAGATGTGGTGCAGGCCGAACGGGATCAGCAAGCGCTCGACAAAGCCGTACACCGTGGCTGCGGTGCGCGGGCTGCTGTATGCGGCCCAGTGCGAAAACGCCTCGATACCGTTCTGGATCGGCGGCCAGACGATGGACAGCGCCACGCCGACGAAGATCGCCGCCACGCCAGTAACGATGGGCACGAAGCGCTTGCCGGCGAAGAAGCCAAGATATGGTGGCAGCGAGATGCGATAGTACTTGTTGAACAGCGTTGCTGCCACGCCGCCGATGATGATGCCGCCGAACACGCCGGTTTCCATCGACTTCATGCCCATCACGGTGGCGGGCTCGATGCCCCACACCGTGGCCATCACCCCCATGGTGGCGATCATCACCACGAAGCCAACCACGGCGGCAATCGCGGCCACGCCATCGTTCTCGGTCAGGCCCAGCGCCACGCCGACGGCGAAGATGATCGGCAGGTTGCCGAAGATGGCGCCGCCGCTCTGTGCCATTACCTGCGATACGGCATCGGGGATGAAGGAGAAATTGGATGCACCAATACCGAGCAGCAGGCCAGCCACCGGCAACACCGCCACCGGCAGCATCAAGGCCTTGCCTATCTTCTGCAGCACCGCAAAGGCTTGCTTGAACATGATCTGACTCCCATCAGCTTGATTTGGAGCGGATGATCCGCGCGCAGGGCGCGGCTTACTATCAGGTGTTCGTACTAGCGGGGCAGGTTTCGTTTGCGCTGGATCAAGCGTGCTGCATTTGCTGTGCAAAATCGATTCAGTACTCGATTTTTCCGCGCGCACCACCAATGTGCAGACCACGGCCCTGAACGCTTTATAGGCGGGCAGACGTGCAAACGCCATCGGCATGGCCGATGGCGTGGTGACCAAACAATCAGGAGTTCAATCGACCAGCGTGGCGAGCTTGGCGCGCACTTCGGCAGCGGTGCCCATTTGCAGCACTTCGTTGGCGAGCTTCACGCAATCGGCCTTGTTGAGCTTGCGCACCAGCGCCTTGATCGCCGGAATGGCCGGCACGCTGACCGAGAGCTCGTCCACGCCGATACCCAGCAGCACTGGCACGGCGAGCGGATCGGAAGCGATGCCACCGCACACGCCCACCCATTTGCCATGGGTGTGGGCACCCTTCACCGTCATGGCGATCAGCCGCAGCACGCCGGGATGCAGCGCATCCGCCTGCTTGGCGAGCTTGGGGTGGCCGCGGTCCATCGCCAGTGTGTACTGGGTCAGGTCGTTGGTGCCGATGGAGAAGAAATCGACCTCGCGGGCGAACAGCTCGCTCATCACGGCGGTGGATGGCACTTCCACCATGATGCCGACCTTGATATCGGCGGTAATGCCGAGCGCAGCACGTTCCTCGGCAATGACGGCCTTGGCTTCGCGCACTTCCTCGAGCGAGGCGATCATCGGGAACATCACGTGCAGCTTGGCATACGGCGCAGCGCGCAGGATGGCGCGCACCTGGGTGCGCAGGATCTCGGGCGCCGCCAAGCACAGCCGGATGCCGCGCACGCCGAGGAAGGGGTTTTCCTCAGCCGGCATCGGCAGATAGGGCAGCGGCTTGTCGCCGCCGACATCCAGCGTGCGGATCACCAGCGTGCGCTCGGTACCCAATGCCTTGGCGATATCGCTGTAGATCTGCGTCTGCTCCTGCTCACTCGGCGCATCGGTACGCTCGAGGTAGAGGAACTCGCTGCGCAGCAGGCCGACGCCTTCGCCGCCGAGCTCCACGCCTTGCTTGGCTTCGTCGAGACCACCGATATTGGCAACCACCTCGACCCGGGTGCCGTCGCGGGTGATGGCCGGATGCATGGCGCTCGCCAGCTCTTCAGCGCGCTTCTTGGCCAGCGCCGCCTGCTTGTCGCGGATCTGGGTGACCTCGACTTGGCTCGGGTTCTTGCGCAACGTGCCTTTGGTGCCATCGAGAATGACCGGCGTGCCGTTGGCCAGCTGCAATACGGCTTCCTCGATGCCGCAGATCGCCGGAATGTTCAGCGAGCGCGCCAGGATGGCCACGTGGCTGGTGGCACCGCCGCCGGTGGTGGCAAAGCCCAGCACCTTGGTGCGATCGAGGCTGGCGGTGTCGGACGGCGTCAGTTCCTCGGCAATCAGGATGGCGTTCTCGGGCACGATGAGTTCGGCTTCCTTCACGCCAGCCAACAGGCGCAGCACACGGCGGCCCACGTCACGGATGTCGTTGGCGCGGCCAGCCAGTACTTCGTTCTGCAGCTTGGCCAGCTTGTCGGCATAGGTGGTGAAGGCAGAGCGCCAGGCAAAGCCGGCGCTCTTGCCGTTGGTGATGCCGGAGATCGCGATATCGAGCAGATCCGGATCCGCCAGCAGTTCCTGGTGCGCCGCGAAGATCTCGGCCTTGGATTCGTCCTCGATCTCGGCCTTCAGCGCCTCGAGCTGCTGGCGCGCTTCCTTCAGCGCATCGTCAAGGCGACGGCGCTCGACCTGGGCGTTGTCGCCCTGTTCGCGCACCTCGATCACATCCTGCTTCACCTGGAAGATCTGGCCAACAGCCAGGCCCGGCGATGCGGAAACACCGGCAAGCACGTTCGGATCGGTGGAATGCGGCTTTTTCGCCACCGGCTTCATCACCGGCTTGGGCGCCGGCGCCGGTACGCCAGGACCGCAGTCTTCGCCACAGCCGGAGCGGATCAGCTCGGCCAGTGCCTTGATCGCAGCCTGGGCATCGGAGCCGGTTGCCTTCACCCGGACCTCGTCTCCGTGCTTCACCTCAAGGCCCATGATGGACACGACCGACTTGGCATTGCCTTCATCGTTGCCACGCACCAGCTTCACGTCGCTCTTGTAGGTCTTGGCTGAATTGGCGAGCACGGCGGCGGGGCGGGCATGCAGGCCAGTGGGATTGGGTACCTTCACCGGCTCGGAGAGCGCAGCATCGCTCGTGGCTGCCGGGGCCGGTGCAGCCAGGTCGACCAATTCCAGTGTCAGCGCCGGCGTAAGGCCGGCGCGGGCGAAACCATTAGCCGGCAGGTAGGCGGCGATCTTGTCGCCATTGGTGATCACCATCTCGGTGAGGATGCTCTTTCCAGCCTTCATGATGAATTCGGAATTGAACTCGATCAGCGGCTGGCCGGTACGGACGTTGTCGCCTTCCTTCACCAGCGCCTTGAAACCCTCGCCTTTGAGCATGACGGTATCCAGGCCGATGTGCAGCAGCACCTCCACGCCTTCGGTCGTCGTCAGCGTCACTGCGTGGTGCGACGAATGCAGCTGGGTGACTCGGCCGTTGGCTGGCGCAACCAGCACATTGGACGTCGGATCGATCGAGACGCCGTCGCCAACCATCTTCTGCGCAAACACCGGATCGGGCACGGTCTCGATAGGGACGATCAAGCCGGTGAGAGGAGCAAGCAGTTCAATGCGCTGGTTGGACATAAACGGACCTCGAAAGACGGGAATATCGGTTGGGGCTAAATCAGCATTTGCCGATCAGTTTAGAGGGAGCCCTCACCGCGAGCTGTGAATTTTTCCAAGTTGTCATGATAAACCGCGCAAACTTTGACGTAAGTCGGATCGATACCCGATGGGCAAGCCGGAAAAAACCGTTCAGCGGGGTGACCGCAAGATTCGCGTAGGAGTGATGACGAGATCAAGCCGAAGATCCCAAGGTTCCACCGGCAGCGCATCGAGCTGCTGTTCATCGAAGGCGAGCCCCACCAACAACGGTTTGCGCCAATTCAAGCGATGGCGGCGGAAGTGGAAGGTGCTGTCGTAGTAGCCACCGCCCTGGCCAAGCCGTGCAAGCTGCGCGTCGAACCCCAGCAGCGGCACGAACACCACGTCAAGCCGGCGAGGTGCAAGCACTTCGACATGCGTTGCTTCGGGAATGTCGTATGCGCCGAGCCGCCATTCCGATGCATGATCGAAACGTACGAAATCCATGCGCCGTCCACGGCGCGGTACTCGTGGTAGATAGACCTGGCAGCCGCGATGCAGCGCCCGCAACAACAAGGGCCAGACGGAAAGCTCGCTGCCAGTGGCCACATAGCCCGCGATCTTGCGTGCCGGACGCAGCAATCCGATAGCCTGCTTTGCAACGGCCAGCGCTGCAGCACGGTGCTGCGCAGGCGACAACGCGGCACGTCGGGCGCGCAGTGCGCGCCGCAGCTGGATCTTGTCGGGAAAGGGGAGGGAGGAGCTCAAGGCAGAGGGGGCTTCCCGCGAGTGCCGTCCGGTCCGGCATCCTGAACCCAAAGGGCTCAAGTCGTTGCCAACTCGCCGCCATCAGGTACGTTCGACTAGGGAACGCGCGCAACAGGAAGCTGTTATTGCTGGCAACTGATGCTGTACTTATCGGTTCAAGGAATTTATGAACCGGACAAACACCGCAGGAAAGCAATCGTGGCGCGATGCGTGCTGATCAGAACAACTGCCCCTGATCCTGCAGCGCCGCATCGAGCGTTGCATTCATGGCCTCGATTCTACGCCGATAGCCTCCGATGTCAAAACCGCCGACTTCCATGTGCAAGTATTCGTGGGCGATGTTGAGTGCGGCCATGATGGCGATCTTCTCGATACCGATCACTTTGCCGCCGTCACGGATCTCGTGCATCTTGCCATCGAGCATCTGCACAGCCTGCAGCAGCGTGGCCTCTTCGTCCACCGGGCAGGCGACGCGGAATTCACGACCCATGATGGTCACATCGAGTTGCTTGATGTCGTTCACGGCTGGTCCTCCTCGTCACCGTCTTCCGGCAGTCGGGCCAGGATGGCGGCCACCTTGGTCTTGGCGCCATCAACCTTGGCTGCGAGCTGCTGATTGTGTTGCTCGAGCGCCAGCACCTCCTGGCGCAGGCCGTGGTTGTCGGCCTTCAGCCGGTCACAAAGGGCCACCAGCTGCCTGATCTTGTCGGCAAGGCTTTCGAGTTCGGCATCCATGTTCGAATCTCCTGGTCGAGCGACGATTCTAGGGCAATTTGCCACCGCGCGCCGTGTCGACCCAGCTGCACAGTTGCGCCATTGCGCCGACAAAGCGTGGACCCGGTCGCACCAAGGCATCGCCTTGCAGCGGAAACACTCTGCGGTTAACTACCGCCGGCACAGCCGGGAAACGCTGCCAGCGCCCCAGCAGGCTCTGGTCACCATCAACCAGAATCACATCTGGGCGGAACTGCAGCACGGTTTCCAGACTGGCTAGCGGCACCATGGCCGCATCATCACCATAAGGCGTGGTAGCACCGCAATCGACCAGCGCCCGCCCAAGAAATGCTTTCTTCGACACCGTGTACATCGGCTGATCGCCAAGCTGCAGGAACACCCGCACCTTGCGCAGGCCAGCATAGCGCTGCTGCAGGCCTGCCAGGCTGCGGCGCTGCGCATCGGCAAGTACCTGGCCCCGTTGTGGCTGACCGAGCAGGCTACCCAAGCGTTCCAGATTGCTCGCAATCGCTTCGACCGTATCCGGCCGGCTGTTGAACACTTCGATCCCGAGCTCGCGCAGCCGTCGCGTCGCTGCGTCGTTGGCCTCGCCTTCCCAACTGATCACCAGATCAGGCTTGAGCGATACGATGCCCTCGATGTTCAGCGCTGCGTAGTCACCCACTCGCGGCAGCTTGGTAACCGCTGGCGGATAGTTGCTGAAGCGATCCACAGCGACCAACGCGTGCGGTGCGATCGCGGCAACCAGCTCGGTAGCATGCGGCGTCAGCGTGATGACGCGCTTCGCAGGTTGTCGCAGCGTGACCGTCGCACCAGCATCATCACGCACTGTGACTGACGCACTTGCGGTGCTCAACCACAATAGTGCCGCAACGCACAGCCATTTCACGATACGTCGTCGCCCGGCGATGGTTCGACCAGTTGATCGACTTGCGTCAGTAGCACCACATCATCCGGCGTTTCCAGCGTGATACGGCCCAGCGTGCCATTGCGGAATTCGGTGAGGATCAGCTCAGCGGTCTTCTGCATGTCGATACGCCCACCGCCAATCACCGCACCACGCTTGCGGCCGATCAGTTCCATCAGCTTCTCGGGTGGCGCTTCGATGTTGTCGAGCTTGTACCGGGTTTGCAGCAGCGCAGGATAGCGTTCAACGAGGGTTTCGACGGCGAACAGCGCGACGTCCTCATCGTCGTAAGCGTTTCGGCCGATCGAACCACCCAGCGCGATGCGATAACCACAGGCTTCAACTTCGATCTTGGGCCACATCAGGCCAGGTGTGTCGTAGAAGATGGTGCCACCCACCGTCTCCACGCGCTGCTGCGACTTGGTCACGCCAGGCGTATCCGCCACATTGGCGATGCGCCGGCCCATCAGCGCGTTCACCAAGGTCGACTTGCCCACATTGGGGATGCCCATGATCATCGCTCGTAGCGGCTTCTCGGCCCCAGTGCGATGCGGCGCCAGCTCCTGGCACAGCTGCGGCAAACGCTTCACCTGCGCCTGCTTGTTGTCCTCGCCCATCAGGATGGCCAACGTGGCAGGCTGAGCACTGAACCAGTCCAGCCATATCTGGTTCAAACGCGGGTCGGCCAGATCTGCCTTGTTGAGTATCTTGAGCGCAGGGCGCTGCCGATGCCTGCGTAGCTGCTCGATCATCGGGTTGGTACTGGACCATGGCAGACGGGCGTCGACGATCTCGATCACCACATCGACCTTGGCCATGGTCTCTGCCACCTGCTTGCGAGCGGCGTTCATGTGACCGGGGAACCACTGGATGACCATAGCTGGCGTACCACACTCGGTTTATACGGCTTGGCAGTATAGCCGAGCGAGTGATCAAGGACTTACACACAAGCACTTCTGTGGATAAAGTCAGCGGAGCTGCGGATAAGGCAAGTATGACAAGCTACTTCAAAATGCTCACCAAACTATCCACAAGACATCTAGGCTGGATAGGAACAGGCAAAAATCGTTGCAAGTAGTTGAATACACTGATAAATTTCAGTTACCCACAGAAATCCGCGCCCTTTATTATCTGTTCTTACTTTTTCTATTCCTATATTGTTGATTCACGTTATCTGTAATCTCACCACAGAACACCTCATGCAACGTTTCTTCATCCGATCAGCATTCATCGTTTTTCTTACAGTAGTTGTTTTTTTCATATTTCTTGAACGAGAACAACAAGCACCACAAATCAGCTGGACTAATCTGGAAGGGAAAAAACAATCCTTGCAAGAACTGAGAGGTCAAGTGGTGCTAGTGAATTTCTGGGCTACAACTTGCACAGGTTGCATCGCTGAAATGCCAAAATTGATAAAAATACAAAATGAATTTGCAAAGGATGGTTATCAAACAGTAGCTGTAGCAATGCAGTACGATAATCCAGAACAAATAAGAAAATATATTGCACAACAAGCGCTACCCTTCAATGTGACGCATGATAGAAACAATGATATTTCCAGGGCTTTTGGGGAAGTACAACTAACTCCAACATCCTATTTAATAGGAAAAAAAGGCACCATCGTTAGAAAATATATCGGAGAACCAGAATTTAAAGAATTTCGCGAAACCGTTCAAAAGGAGTTGCTAAAATACTAAATGAATTCTACAAAAAAAACCCTTCTTCTCGGATCAGTATGGTCTATCTGTTTTCATTTATTTATTTTTCTTTTTTTTTTAAATGCAACGCCCAATAGTAATAAAAAAAATCCTTCGGAAATTTTATTAAAAATTTCCCTTGAGCGTAAGGAAAAATTAAATAGCATTTATTCCAGCAGACATCAAGAAATCTTAAAAAAGCCTTCAGAAAAAAAACAATTCGCTACTCAATCAGCTTGGCCAGAAAAACCTGACTGGCTATTTTCACCTATCGAAAAAAATGCACAAAAAAAAGTAGAGAGCGTTGAAGCAGCAAATCCTTTTAAGCCGATTGATATTGAATTAGATGTTGATCCCACGTTACGAGGCACAGTGCTGGAGATTGAATTGCTGATAGATCAGAACGGCATTGTCAAACAAGTATCCATAATTCAATCTCTCCTTTCCGAAGCAGAAACTAGGAGAGTAGTTCAGATATTGTATGAAACTTACTTTGTGCCAGCCATGAAGAATGGAGGCGCCATCGAAAGCAGCCAACGGATAAAATTCAGTGTATAAAAATCCCAATAAAATGGTATTTATTTCCAAGTTGTTTCATTAGTGCCTATTGAACCGTCATGGTCTTTATCCCATTCTCTCAAGCCAGTATTGCTAAGCGTAATATAATCCTTGTTTTGCCCATACCGTTGCTGAGACCCAATTGGGTTTGCTCTTAGTTTAAAAGACTCTGCATCACAAGATTGTATCGTGATTTCGTAATATTTAGTCGAACCATCAATAGGTGCGTTCGCGATAGGAGCATCCATTGGACAAGTATCGGCGGCATTTTCAAGATAACTATTCTTAATTGTGTACCTGCGCTCTAGCATTTGTGCGTTTTGCAGCAACACGGCTTGGGCATCACCTTTTCGGGTTCTGTATATATATTCAGAATATGAAGGAATCGCTATTGCAGCCAAAATACCGATTACTGCAACAACAATCATTAATTCGATCAGCGTGAATCCACGTAATTTCATATTCATTCCCCTGTTAGAAAAGCCTCCGTTGATGGAGGCTTTTTTCATTTTACTGGATCACTTCCCGCCAATTGACTGGGGTTACTGTTCTGGAAACATTAATCTTCGTGCATTTCTCGGTTGTGCAATCTTTTTTACCGCCGCTATTACAAATGCCACCATAACAACGGCCACCATCGTGACTGTCACCGATCCCACCACCTGTATCGACATTTCCACCTTCTCCAGTACCGCTACCACGACCTAAAGTAACCGAGCCATTAGGCTGAAAAACTTGCGTGGTATAGCCGATATTTGGCAAATTCACTGTTTTGCCGGAGTTATTCACAATGGTAAAACGGGAACGAGATTGGCCAGTTGCTGTACCATAATCCAACACAAGGGTGGTCATGCTACCGTTTATTGTGCATTGGTCAGTAGCCTGATCAAGATTCATAACATTGAACACCATCAGTGTCTTCCCTATACGTCGTGGGCTACCTACTGCGCGTGTTCCCTGACCAATGACATTGTTCCGGTCGACCATATTCATGTACCAACCTTGGTACTTTTTCCAATCCATTTCACATATTTTAGCTGCACCATTTTTATCTTTGCAATTCGGATCTGCCTTCATAGTCACAAAGCCAGATACGTCATTCAAAGCGACCTGATCTTTCCCATCTTTTCCCGAATTATAGCTATCTACGTCACTCTGGGTCATATAACCATAAGTCCGTTTAAGCAGTTCTGATTTCGAGATGGCATTCCCTTGATCTCGTAATCCATAAATTGTATTGGCGCTGTCTTCATCGGTGCATGTATTGTTCTTGTCGCAGTCACCCATGAATTTTCCAGTACCGAAGAAAACATAGATATCGTCTTTTGGTGTGGTGCCGTCTTCAACGGTACCTGCGGCAATGCATCCTGCTTCGGGGTGAACTCCTACACCAGGAAAATTAGCGATCGCTTGGCGTTTATCATTGGGGCCCGTTGCAGTGAAAATTGGTTTTGGCTGTCCGCTTGAATTGGTCAATGCAAATTTCCATTCTGCGGGCTTCGCACTACGCATATCAAATTTCCAAACATTTCCAAAGAGATCCCCTGCATAAAGCAGATCCACCTTTTGGTCACCACTACCGTCGCAATGCCATGCACTTTCAAGGCTGACGAAGTTCACTGCCGACATCCCATTCTTGTCCGTAGGCGAACCGACATTGGTGTCGAACTTCAAGTATTTTCCTGTCCAATTTTTGGGCGATTTGCTAGGGCCGGACATTTCAAGCAAAAACAATACCGCGTGGCCATTGTTGCTATTAACGCCATTGCCTGTAATGGCATACCATTTATTGTCATTTGCTTGCACCATGATGGCGGAACTGAGTTGATAGCCCATATCCGCATCGTCGGTTGAAGAAAATTCCCAAAGAACGTTAGAAGCACTTGCTTCAGTAACCTCCTCGGGTCGTGTTACATCTAGTGCAAACAACCCTTTTCCACCGAATCCTAGGGTGCTTACTAGCGCTGTTTTATAGTTGCCAGTGGATATTTCAACGTCATTCACGGTGATTTGGCCGTTTACATAGTACTCATGTTGATAAGAAGAGCTCATTAGCTTCGAAAGCTTTGGATAAACGATGCCTGGCACATAAGCAAAGCGTTCCTTGCCACGATCCGCCGTATCGTTTTTGGCTGCATTCATTGCATGCAACATTCCGTCGTTGGCACCCGCATAGAGCGTAATCCCACGGCCAATGATGTTCTGCACATGAGTTTTGTACCCTGCATCGGTCCTATAGCCAGGAATGGGTTGGTTTACGTAATAAGGGGCAGTATCAAGAATGTCACCATAATAATTGCTTTGTCCCCCAATTCGTTGTCTGACACGGAAATCACTACTAGCAGTTCCTTCTTTTGCACTACTGCCGCGCAGATAATCGAGTCGGTCCGCTGCTAATGAATCAACCGTACCGGTCGCTGATGTATTCAAATTTGCCCATTGAGCCGTTGCAGTTGCAACGCTACTGCTTCGAAAAGCCAAGCCCGTTCCGGTTGAATTGTTATGCGTCAAAATTTTCCGTACACCAGGTTGAATCAAATTATCCTTGCTACTCCAAACGAGCGAACCAAGCCCGGTGTCATTAGTATTGTTATTAAATGCGGAGATTTCGCCTGACCATTTGTCCACAACATAGGAGGCACGATATAGGATCAGATCTTCAGCTTCAGTGCTGGTGCTGCCGCCAGAAGCACCAATCTGCGCAGTTGCCCGAGCAGTTGCATCTATCTTGGCAAATGCCTTACCTAATTGTTCCTCAAGTTTCAGGGGATTAACCACTAAAAAATAATTGTCCGGTGTACCATCCCCGTCTGCATCCCATTCAGCGCTGTCATCAAGTTTGTTCAAATTAACGCTATTATCGGCATCGTTATCAATAAAACCACCGTACTTCGCTACATACCAGAGAGGGGATTTCAGATCTTTTGTGGCAGCCATATCCACCGGTGTAAATGTACGGCTGTCTGCTAATGGCAAAGCTTGATTAGTTGTATTTGGAGTATCCATCCAGAAATCAACATCTGCAGCTGGATCAGTTCCTGTGTGTTGGCATGGATTACCAGTTCCTAAAGAAGGATTTGCTGTATCACAATCACGTACCACTAGATAAATGCCATCAGAGGAACCTGTTCCTGATAATACATAACCCATATGCTGAATGATGCCGCCGGAAGCATATCGTGATTTAACATCCACTTTTACCTTGTTTGTCGCATCCAGCGTCACTTCGTATTCTGCAATTGCGTCCATGTCATGGTCGCCACCATACTCGACGTCTTCGAAATTAATCCGAAATTTATAATATGGTTTTCCTGCTATACGGCCTGTTACTGATTGCCCAGCCTGATCGTACGGAAATCCTGGCATGTTCAAAATTGTATCGACGTAGAAGTCAACAATTTGATTTACAGGTTGATAAGCACCCGTTGGCGTAATACCTGATCCGTTTACAGATTTGGCAAAAGGAATGATAGTTACGCGTTTTTCCGAATTTGGAATAGGTACTTCTATTTTTGGCAGTGGTGATGCCAATGCAACTGAAAACGTAGATACCGCTTGAGTGCCAGCAGCCGGATTAATATCATTTGTACGTGCGAAATTAGCAATTATCGGGGAAGAGAAGCTTCCCTTTTTCCCCGGTTCTTCAGCAAGGCCCGTTATGTTCCAAAATGAATTGACAGATTTACGCGTTGGCGCATCTTTATTTGCTGTGGGGCATGCTGCTTGATTGTCTGGGCTGCAAACGTTACCTACAACTACATCAGCCGCTCCTTTAAATTCTTCGTTCCATAAATCTGAACCGATACTAGCTAAATTAATTGACTTCCCATTCAAAGAAGGGCTGGATAAATTATCGCCATCCCAAGACGGATTAATATCCGCAATTAATGTTGCAAATGGTTTGGAACACACATTGTTCCCACTAGTGCTCCCGTATGGGTCTTTCCATGATGTTACGCGCGGTAATCCAAGGGTGTCGCCAACGGCATCAGAAGAAAATGTTGATGTCGCTGTTGACGCTCCAGAGAAATAGCGCATAGTTTCATACAACATCTCTCCAACCGGATTTCCCCAAGGTTCACAGTTTCCATTGGTTAGCGGTGTACTTGCGAAATTCCAGGAACATTTGTAGATGTATTCCGACGAACCCCATGGGGTTGAATACTTTCCAAATCCTACAATGCGCAACGCATTAAGTGACTTTACAATACCATCTACGTTCGTAAATTGCCCAGTTTCGCTATTGATCTCTGTATTGAATTTTCCAATTTCCTTACGAAGGATCCCACCACGTAGATTGTTGCTATAGCTTCCGGTCAATAAGCCGAAACGCATATTGTCGCTATCACCATACTGCTGCAACAAGCCTGTAGGTTTATAGATACTTCCATATCGTTTGCAATTCGATTCTAGACCTATGCTCGAATCGCAAACTTTTACACGAACTGTCATGTCGACCGGTACAGGGCTAATGCTGGTACTGCCCAAACTTGTTCCTGCAACAGGACCTTCCCGGCTTACCCAGTCCCAGATCCTAACACTTTGATTGGTCGTATAACGGAGCAAAGGCGGATTTCCATAACCGCCATACGTTGAATCGTATACGGTCGTATTAGCAAATAAATGCCTACGACCTGAATTAGGTTGCGCAAGCGGGGTATAGTCACTTATTTTGTAACCATCTGCTGATTCGGTAAAATACTCTTTGCCCCAAGAATGAGCATCTTGAGGGATATAAGCGCGCTCGAGAATAGTAGCTGTGGTGCTATCGGTAGAGCGAGTACCACCGTATAGCACCTTTCGAATGGCGTCTATTCGGGACATGGTGAGATAATTCAGAAAGTCGCCGCTCCAACGCCCGCCACTTACGGTTGAACATTTCTTGTTCGAAGTAGTGGCAACTGGTTCAAACTGATTGTTTGCGTATCTGTAGCATTTATATGAATCGAAATAGCCGTAATAGTCGATCTTAAAATTACCACGCTGAGCCACCGTTTGCCCGGGCTTCAGCATCCATCCTTTGTAACCTACATCGACATAGCCATCTCCATCTAGATCGGAAGCATCGTTATATGCTTCGTACCAAAGCTTGTGATCACGCCCTAGTACAAGCATATTCAGCGGAGGGGCACTGCTCAGCGTTTGCAACGGTCTATAAGGATCGCGGCTATCTTGTTGAATTACCGCAGCAATACCAGTTAATGAGGTGGCAGTAACAATGACGCCTAGCGTTAGGTAGCTTGCATTCTTCATGTTGGTGTTCCTCAGCTATCACATGCTTTGACGACGGAACGAAGGATGGATCCACTGGACGCATTCCCTCCTTTGCCAAAAGCGGTAATTTCGTAAAAAGCGCAGCTTCCGCTACTGTTTAATTCTTTAATAATATATCTGGGCTGCTGGCTAGATGCCCCGGGAAAGCTAATGGCTTTACTAGCGCCGCTAGTATTACAACTATCGTTTACTGCACAACTTTTATTTAAATTGCTGTTGCTGATCCAGTTCTCTGGATTATTAAAAATACTAATATCTGTGTCTTTGCCACATAAACCTGATATGCAGCTATTAGTACTCGGAATAGTGGGGATATCTACGAGCGTGCCTCGGGCCTGTTGCAATGCGAACTCTGCCGCCTGAAAGGCTTGGCTATAATTACGATTATTGCCAGCAACGCGTTCGTATATGGTGGCAGATCGTACGGCATATACAACGACCAAAGTCAACACCAGCATGAACATGATGCTGGTAATCAAAACAAAGCCGGATTGGCGCGATGGATACATGAGGAGGCCTACTTATATCGGTTGCGCAACTGCACAGTGGTGATAAAGGTACGGTAGAGTTTTTTATCAGTGGCAGTTTGGGAGTCTCCGTCGCAGTCTTGATAGCTCATGGATTCTGGCGCGAGATTGTCTGATTGCGAACTCAATACAATGCAAACCCGCGCTGCATAGACTTGTGCCCAATTGGTAACGTCATCTGCAACTGCATATTCATCTGCAATCTGGTTGCTGTCGTTGTCGACGCCGAAGATCACAGCGTAGTCGACTACGTTTGAAGTGATGACTCGCTCTGCTGTACCGTCGGATACGGCACACTTCAATTCGCTTCCATCTTGGAACAGTTTGTAGCTGTAAATACTATTTTGACTTCCTGCGGCATTCAGCGATGGATAGCTACTGTCGTTGCTTTCATCGCAGCGCAGAATACTGCCGTCGGGGTCTCCACTGAAACGAACAAACAATTCGCCACCTGAATCCATCAAACTTTGGCCTGCAGCAAATGGTGTGGAAGCGGGGAATGCCGCTTCTTGCGTCGCGGTGCCCAGCGTCCCTGACCAACTGCGATAACCTGCTTGGCTCAACATTCGACGATAAAGCCCCAGAGCATAGTTTCCTTCATCACTGATGCGGCTCTGCGCATTTTGCAGACGGAATGATTGCTTGGTTTGTAGGTAAACTGATGCAATTGCAAATGCAAGAAGCAGGGCGAGGGTAAGGCCGATCATGAGCTCGATGATGGTAAAGCCTTTAATGCGGCGCATGATTTCGATCCTGGTCTTTATATAGGTGTGGCGAAGTATTGGAGGACACCACTGGAAAGGCCACCGTTGCCGCTGCTAATCTCCTGCTCTTGCCACCAAACTTTGATGACATATGGCGCTGTTGCATATAAAGCTGCGTTGGTGGCTAAGCAGCCTGTTTTGGTGACGAAGTCATTTGCTGCAGGGTTTAAAATCGGCTGCCCGCCGCTACCAGGATCATCGGTCAGATCATTGTCGCGGCAAATAATGGCACCACCATTTGTACCGACTGGCAGTGATGTTTTAACCAGCTGCATCCAATTTTCTAAGTCGTCCTTGGCTAAATCACTTCCAGCAGTGCCATTCGGTACAGTGTAGCCGCTCATCCAATTGCAGCTAATGGCACCAGCGTTTTCGCTGCATGAAAGACGACCATAGTCAGGAGCAAAAGGAATGGGCTTGTTTTCCTCATCAGTGGCTGGTGCATTGCCTTCGCCGATATTTTGCTTTGGTGAACGATTAGCCCTGATTCGGTCAGCCATATCGTTGGCGAGGTCGCTTGCAACTGAACGCCAGTAGGCGCTTTGGCCGCTTTTGAGCGAATAGACCTGCAAGCTGGCCAAGCCGAGTATGCCGATAGCCAGAATAGCCAGCGAAACTAGCACTTCAATCAGGATGATGCCGCTTGTCTTGTGCATGATCGCTACTCAGGTGCAGGCACTGCCAATGGTCCGATTGACACGACTGGTCTTGTCCAGTGTTACCACGCGACTACGTTGACCACTGGTGCAAAACGTAAAACTTACATCCTTACTGGCCTGATTCAGCACCGAGCGGAAACGGACATTCGTGAGCGTCGTATCGCTCGGCGCGATAGAACCGACCTTTTCCACAACGTTGACCACTCGCAGGATTTCGTCGCCGGTGCTGAAAGTATTGTCGGCATCCTTGTCGACGAATACCAGCCAGCCGGTCTTCCAATCCGGCGAGCTGGTAACACAGCTTGCGGAGGTTGCGGCTGGATCCGAGCTATTGCACAGCATCACGCGAGCATTGCGTTTGATCGCTTCAGTACGCGCCAGCATCATGCTGGTGAGCATTTCTTCGGAAGCGCTAGCGAGCCTGCTGTCCTGCATCATGTTGCGTAGCGAAGGTGCAGCGATGCTCAGGATGATGCTGATCAGCGCGATCACGATCATGGCTTCGATGAGTGTGAAACCAGTTTGGCGCATGGCGCCTCCTTTCGCTTTTTGGCATCAGTATGTGCTAATACTATCGACGGCTCAAAACAGCGAAGGCAAGCGATCCTGACAAGCGTGAGGGGATGGCAAGCGAGTGGTAGGAACGCCGCTCGTCCAAGGCAGGATCGCGTGAGTCCCTATAGTTTTTCCTGTAGGGGCAATCACTTACTGAATTTAATTAAATTCTACTGAACGCATTGTTTGCGGCGATGAGCGTAGCTTCCAGATGTTCGATTTCGTGTGTTCCTGACACGAAGCCAGCTTCGAATGCAGATGGAGCGAGGTACACGCCATCAGCTAGCATCCGGTGAAAAAATGTGTTGAAACGAGCGCGATCACTGGCCAGTACCTCAGCATGACTTTTTGGAAGTGTGTTGCTGAAGTAGATACCAAACATCCCTCCGACGGCTTGTGCACTAAACGCGACGTTCCAATTCTTTGCAGTATTTGTCAGCTCTCTCACCAGTATGTGCGTATTGGTGGTCAAGTTGTCGAAGAAGCCAGGTTTGAGGATTTCCCCGAGTGTGGCCAAACCGGCAGCAACGGCCACCGGATTGCCGGATAACGTGCCTGCCTGATAGACCGGGCCCAGCGGGGCGAGCTTGGCCATGATGTCGGCACGGCCGCCGAAGGCGGCCAGTGGCATGCCGCCGCCGACCACCTTACCGAGGCAGGTGAGATCCGGCGTGATGCCATGCAGGCCTTGGGCGCACTGGGGGCCAACGCGGAAGCCAGTCATCACTTCGTCGTAGATCAACACGGCGCCATGTTCCTGCGTCAGCTTGCGCATGGCGGCGACGAACTCCGGCGTCGCTTGCACTAGGTTCATATTGCCGGCGATCGGCTCCACGATCAGTGCCGCAATCTGGTGACCTTGCTCGGCAAACAGCTGCTCCAGTGCCGCGACGTCGTTGTAGGGCAATACGATGGTGTCGGCGGCGACTGCGGCAGGCACGCCGGCGCTGGATGGGTTGCCGAAGGTCAGCAGACCGGAGCCTGCCTTTACCAGCAGGCTGTCGGCATGGCCGTGGTAGCAGCCTTCGAACTTCACCAACTTGTCACGGCCAGTGAAACCGCGCGCCAAGCGGATCGCACTCATGGTGGCTTCAGTACCGCTCGATACCAGCCGCACCTGCTCCAGGCTGGGCAGTTGCTGGCACAGCAGGTCGGCGAGTTCGATTTCTGCAGCGGTCGGCGCGCCGAACGACAGGCCGTTGCGTATGGTGCGCTCGACCGCTTCGATCACGGCCGGATGGGCGTGGCCGAGGATCAGCGGCCCCCATGAGCCGACGTAGTCGATGTAGCGCTTGCCGTCGGCATCCCATACATAGGGCCCCTCGCCACGCTCGAAGAAGCGCGGCGTGCCGCCCACCGAGCCGAAGGCGCGCACCGGTGAATTCACACCACCTGGGATGTGGCGTTGCGCGGCGTCGAACAGGGTTTGGTTGCGGCTCATGGGGAACTCCGGTTTACCAGCGGGTATAGGGGTGGGTGGAAAGCGCGCTGTTGAAGTAGCGGGGGTCGTGCGAGACCTCGGCACCCAGCCAGTCGGGGCGGGCGTAGGCTTCGTCAACACTGCCGAGCTCGATCTCGGCGACGATCAGCCCGGCGTTGTCGCCGTGGAATTCGTCAACTTCCCACGTGTGGCCGGCGTGCTCGACTAGATGACGGGTCTTGTCGAGCAACTGTGGGCATAGCTTGAGCAGTGCTTCGGCATCGGCAAGCGGGATCTCGTATTCGAACTCGGCGCGAGTGATGCCGTCGTTCCTGCCCTTGATGGTCAGAAAGCCCTGTTCACCTTTCAGCCGCACCCGTACCGTGCGTTCGGGATCGGTGCATAGATAGCCTTGGGCAATACGAATACTGCGAGAAGCCTCACTGCACCAGGCGCCGCTATTGACCAGGAATTTGCGTTCGATTTCGACGCTCATCGCGTCTCCTTCAAGGGAGGGGTCAGAATGGCTTGACCACGACCAGGATGACGACCGCGGCGAGCACCAGTACCGGGAACTCGTTGAACCAGCGGAACCAGACATGGCTGTGGCGATTGCTGTCGGCTGCGAAGCCGCGATACAGCTGCCAGCACCAGCCGTGATAGCCGACCAGCATGCCGACCAGCAGCAATTTGGCGTGCATCCAGCGCCAGCCGGCGCCGGCGTAGAAATCGTAGTAGGCCCAGGTCCAGCCACCGAACAATAGCGCAAGCACTGCGAGTGGCGTCATGAAGCGCAGCAGCTTGCGCTCCATCAGCTGCAGCCGCGCTCGTGTGGCGGCATCTTCAGCCATTGCGTGGTTGACGAACAGCCGCGGTAGGTAGAACAGGCCAGCGAACCAGCTGATGACGAAGATGATGTGCAGCGCCTTGATCCAGAGCATCGGTCAGCTCTTGCTTGGCTTCTTGGTGGTCGGCTTGCTGGCTGCGTCGTACAGCGGTTGTACAGCCGGGATCTTGGCCTGCAGGTCGCGAATGCGGGTCTGGCTCGACGGGTGGGTGGAGAGGAATTCCGGTGGTGCGCCGCCACCGGCGGCAGCCATCTTCTGCCATAGCGTCACCGACGCCTGCGGGTTGTAGCCGGCACGCGCTGCGAGCTCCAGGCCAATCGTGTCCGCTTCGGATTCATGTTCGCGGCTGTTGGGCAGGCTGTAGGCCACATCGGTGACTTGGTTGGCCAGCTTCAGATAGTCGTCGTAGTTCTTGCCGGTGAGGATGGAAATGCCCAGCGACAAACCAGTGAAGGCAAGCTGTTTGTTGTACTCGCTGCTCATCCGCTCGCGAGCGTGCTCGCGCAGCGCATGCGCAATCTCGTGACCCATGATCTGGGCGATCTCGTCGTCGGTGAGCTTGAGCTTGGTGATGATGCCCGAGTAGAACATGATCTTGCCGCCGGCCATGCAATAGGCGTTGAGCTGGTCGCTCTGCTCGACGTTCACTTCCCATTTCCACTGCAGTGCGTCCGGGCGATAGACTGCGGTCTGCGGGACCACCCGGTCGGCGATGGCGCGCACACGCCCCACCATCTTGGCATCGGTGTTGAGTTTGCCAGCCTTGCGCGCCTTGTTCAGCGCATCGTTGTACGACTCGGCCGACATCTCGTCGACCTGCTGCGCCGAAAGCAGCGAGCTCATCGACTGCTTGCGATTCACCCCCACGCTGCCACCGTTGGTGGTGCTCACCTGCTGACAGGCCGTCAACACACCAGCAACCAGGGCGGCGATCAACAGTTTTTTCATCGGGGTTTTCTCCTGTGCGTGGGGCCCGGATCAGATCTCGACCATTTCGAAGTCGTCCTTACGGGCGCCACAATCCGGGCAGGTCCAGTTCATCGGCACATCGTTCCAAGGGGTGCCGGGGGCGATGCCATCTTCCGGGCGGCCTTCGGCTTCGTCATAAATGAAACCGCAAATCAAGCACATGTATTTTTTCATCGGGGAAGCTCCGGGCGCTGGTTTAGAATCGGATTCTACCTTATCCCTTACGGCCGCCGCGATGCGCCCCACCCCCCCTCTTGTCCTTGTCTTCGCCGCCAACGATCCCAGTGCCGGTACCGGCCTTGCTGCCGATCTGACGACGCTGGCGTCGCTCGGCTGCCATGCGCTGCCGGTGCTGACGGCGCTCACCGTGCAAGACACGGCCGGGCTGCACGAAGTTCAGGCGATCGAGGCGGACTGGGTGGACGAGCAGGCGCGCATGGTGCTGGAAGACATGCAGATCGATGCGATCAAGGTCGGGCTCACCGGCAGCATCGAAAACCTGACCGTCATCGCCGAGATCGTCGCCGATTATCCGGACGTGCCACTGATCCTCGACCCGGTGCTTGAGCACAGCCAGCGCGATGACTACTCGACCGATGAATTCACCGCCGCCATCCGCGACATGCTGTTGCCACACACGTTGATCATGGTGACCAACAGCCGCAAGGCACGCCGACTGGGTTCGGACGACGCCGAGGAGCAGGACGAGCTGCCGCTTGATGCCGCGGCGAGCCGGCTGATCGGCTGTGGCTGTGAATACGTGCTGATCACCGGCGCGCAAGAGCAGACCAGCAAGGTGAGCAACACGCTGTACTCCGCAAATGGCCGGGTGCGTAGCGACAGCTGGGACCGTCTGACGGGCCGGTATCACGGCTCCGGCGCCACTTTGTCTGCTGCCATCGCCGGGGCGCTGGCCAGTGGGGTGGAATTGCCCACAGCCGTGCGCGATGCGCAGGAATATGTGTGGCAGACCCTGGTCAATGCCTACCGGCCCGGCATGGGCCAACTGCTGCCGGATCGCATGTTCTGGGCGCGCGGCGACGAAGCACAGTAGGCGTCACCTTCGGCGCGTAGGCTTGGTTGTTCGAATCGGCAAATTTCCCTTTCGAACGGCTATCATTTGAGCGTTGATTGTAAGTATCAGGAACGAGTGAACAAGTTATTTTTGCCGTACTTGCGGACATGACGGTTCGATGCTCCAAATCGGGGCAACTTTGCTCCAAGATGCTTGATCTATCTAGCTCGCTGCTGGCTTCAGCTTACCCTCGCCGACGACATGAACGCCCCGAATCCTCTCCTGGCCCCTGCGCCCTGCCCGCGGCTGGAGCGCGCGATCAATCGCATGGTGCGCGATCTGGCGGCGCCATTGACGTTAGCCGATCTCGCCGAAGCCGCCCATTATTCACCGTGGTACCTGGTGCGACGCTTCCAGGCGCACTACCAGACCACGCCACAAGCCTTTCTGTGGCGGCTGCGGCTGGAAGTTGCCGCATCGTTGCTGCATTGGGCACCGCGCATGCCGATCGGCGAGGTGGCACTGGCTGTGGGCTTCTCGTCCGCAGCCACGTTCAGCCGCGCGTTCAACCGGACTTATGGTTTCACGCCCAGCGCCTGGCGCCGTGGCACGCCGCCGGCACGGGAATGGCTGAAGCGCAATCTTGGCCCGATTTCCTATCAGCCTGGCGAGGCGATTGCCGGCACCGAGGCCGATTTCCAGTGGTCGTTCACCGAGGTTGCCACCCGGATCTCGGTCGAGGATTGGCCGGCCAAGCGCATGCTGACGGTCCGTGAAGTCGGCGACTATGGCCGGCATCTGGAAAACTTGTTCCTGGAGTTGGAACGCGGTTGCCAGATCCATCAAATCCCCAGCAGCAACGAGCGCTATGGCCTGATCTGGAGCGACCCGGCCACCACGCCAGCGGGTCGCCGCCGCTACGACGCGGCATTCGAGATCAGCCCGCAGGTACGGGTACCGCGCGGCATGGGTGAATACCGGCTGCCAGCCGGGCGCTGGGCGGTGTTCCACCACAGCGGCCTGTCCGACGACATTGGCCCGCGTTGGCGCGACCTGATGCTTACCTGGTTGCCTCAAACGGGCCTCGTGCCCGATCCGTCGCGGCCACGGCTGGAACATTACTTCGAATTCGGTCGGCGCGACGGCCGCTACGACCTGTGCCTGCCGTTGATGGGCTGATGCTGCCGCAGGTCATTGTCCTCAACGGCTGTAGCAGCGCGGGCAAGACCACGCTGGCCCGCGCGCTGCAGCAGGTGCTGCCGGAGCAGTACCTCAATTTCTCGATCGACAGCGTGCTGTACGCGCTGCCGCCCATCGATCTGGCGCTGATGCAGCGCGGCGAGCCAATCCAGCGGCGTGGCTATGATTGGCAGGCGCTGGTACGTGGCTATCACTACGCGATTCCATCGCTGCTGCAAGCCGGGCTCAAGCTCATCATCGATAACGCCTGGTGCGAAGCCGGCGAGATCCGCGAACTGTTGACCGAGCTCGCCGGCTACTCTGTCGTGCTGGTCGGCGTACAGTGCGACGCCGAAACGGCAGCAGCACGCGAAGCCCGACGGGGTGATCGCGCGCCTGGGCTGTCGGTGTGGGAGCTGCCGCGCGTGCACCAGCACTTCTGCTACGACATCGAGGTGGACAGCCGTGATGCCGTCGATACGCTGGTAGCCCAGCTGATGGTGAAGCTGCAGTCCGGGCAGGACTGGCGTGGCGCACACGAAACGCTGGTAAGGCTGGAGATGGCCGGCTGATTGCGCTTGAATCGGGCGCAATTGGCATCCATGTTGCGGCTAGGCCGGTGGTTGCCGGCCCATCCCCCAATCCAGGAGCCTGCCGTGAGCCTTTCCTATCACCAGCTGTCCATTCCCTCGTTCGTCCGAATGCTGGGCAATCTGTCTGCCCTGCTCGACAAGGCCGTTGCCTTCTGCGACGAGCGCAAGATCGACGAGAGCGTGCTGTTGTCCGCCCGACTGGCGCCGGACATGTTTCCGCTGGTGAAGCAGGTACAGATCGCCACCGATCAGGCCAAGGGCGTGGCAGTACGGTTGGCCGGCATGGCGCCGCTGAAGTTTGATGACACAGAAACGCGGATCGATGAACTGAAGGTGCGCGTCGAGCAGACCATCAGCTATCTGCAGACCATTCCCGAACACGCGCTGGACAATGCGCCGAACCAGACGGTGGTGATGCCGTGGATGCCGGATCATCCGATGCAGGGCGACTTCTACCTGCAGCACTTCGTGATCCCCAACGTCTACTTCCACGTCTCGATGGCCTACGCCATCCTGCGGCATAACGGCGTGCAGATCGGCAAGTCCGACTATATCGGCCAAGTTTGAGAACCAGCGATGCTGCAGTAGGACAGAACAAAGCCGGCGTAGGCCGGCTTTTTTCACGCCAGTTGGGTAGGCTGGAAACACCAGTGCCACGGCTCGTAAACATAGCCGTAGGGATTGTCGCGCGGGAACGATAGCCGAAAGCCGAAGCGCCACGCATTCTCCATCAGCCAGGCGTAGGCGGCTGTGGTTTCGAATGCTTCCTCGACCACCGGACCGCCAGGAGTGTAGATGTCGACAGCACGGCCGGTGTGGTGTTCGCTGCAGCCCGGGGGAGCCAGCACCTGCAGGATATTGTCGATCGGTTGGCCCATGCTCAGCTTGCGGCGGATCAATTCCACTTGGCGCTGGGTGCCGCGATAAGCCGAGGCAATGCGCAGCACGATGCCGTCGTCCAGCGCCGCTTGTTGCATGGCCCGCCAGGCCGCCGTGGCAGCCGGAGTCAGTTGCCAGATACGGCCGTCGTCGGCGACTTCGACCTCCAGTAGTTGTTCCGCTTCGTCGTAGAGACGTAGTTGCTTGGTCGCGATCACTGCTTCGTCGATGCCGAGCTCGGCCCAGATCGCGCGTAGCGCTTCGTTCATGTGCGCCCTCCTTCAATCACTGCCGCCGCCACCACAGCTACTGCCACAACTACTGCTGCAGCCGCTATCGTTGCCACTGCTGCTGGTGTCGTTGCCGTCGGAATCGTATCTGCCATCGTCGCTGTTATTGTTGCTGTAATCACTGCTGCTGTCGCTGGAGCTGGGAGTGTAGGATGCGTCGCTGGCGCAACTCGTTCCCAAATCACTGCCGCAGAACGGTGCAGCGGAGCTGCCATCAGCGCGCTCACCACATTGCAGCGTGTAGTGATAACCGCCGGCGATGCCAAACAGTGCATCGATACCGAACAGCAGGGGCAAGCGGTCTGCCCGTTGCGGATTGATGCCCTCGTCGCGGCAGGCCAGCACCCATGCACGCTGAATGGCCTGTTGCTGGCGTGATTGGGTGGATATGCCGCCCGCAGGAGTGTGGTGCAGGAAGCGGCCCAGCGTACCCTTGCAGAAGCGCTGGTACTCGCGTGTATGCAGGATGAATTCGTGCCAGTAGTCGTCGACCAGTTGCGACGGCATGGCAACCCTCTTTTTGCCGGCGGCGCCGTTGATGCGGAAGAACTGCCGTAGCGCCGCCTCGACTTTCAGTAGAGCCGCCGCGTCAAGACCGCTGGCCGCGTGGTGCTGCTGGACTTTGGCCCTGATCGCAGACGGGAACAGATAGCCGTTGATGGATCCGACCCGCTGCCGTTGTTTGCGTCGTGCCAGTGCGCGCCACAGGTAGTAGCTGGCGACCAGCAGCAAGCCGAGCAACAGCAGCGCGGTCATCATACTTAGAACCCGGGGAACTTCAGTCCGGCATTGATCGGCTTGCCTTTGCGCGCACGCTTGCCGACATAGGGCGCCATCTCGTTCGCGTCCAGCGTCAGCTCGGTCGCCTTGCCGCCACGACCGGTGCCGGTGAGCTTGAGCGTGGCACCGTCGCATACGGTAATCGCCGCGAGCTGGTCCTTGTCGTCCAGTGCCATGGTAATCACACCGCGGCCACCGCCGGCCAGCTGTTTGAATTCGCCATAGGCAAACAGGTGCAGCTTGCCGGCCTTGGAAAGGCAGGCAACCAGCGATGTTTCACGTGGAACGAAGGTGGAGAGTTTCAGCAAGGATTCGCCCGCTTCCACGGTGATGAAGGCCTTGCCAGCCTTTTGCCGCGACAGCAGATTCTCGAACTGGCAGGCAAAACCGTAGCCCGCCGTGTTGGCAATCACCACCCACTCCTCGTTCCTCGCGGTCAGCAGCTGGATGATGCGGCTCTTGGCTGCCAGTTCGACCAGTGTGGTCACTGGCACGCCGTCGCCGCGGCCGCCGGGCACCACCGAGGCCTGGATGGTGTAGACGCGGCCGTCCGAGCCGATCAATGCCACGGCGTCGATGGTGCGGCACTCGATGGCGGCGTGCAGCGCATCGCCATCCTTGAAGGTGAGGTTTTGCAGATCGATGCCGTGGCCCTGGCGCGAACGGATCCAGCCCTTCTCCGACAGGATCAGCGTGGTCGGTTCGTCGACGACGGCCACTTCCAGCACTGCCTTCTCGGCTTCTTCGATCAGCGTACGACGCGGGTCGGCGAACTTCTTCTTGTCCGCCTCGATTTCCTTGATCACGAGCTTCTGCATCGCCTGTGGATTGGCCAGCAGGTGTTCCAGCTCGGCTTTTTCGGTTTGCAATGCCGCAAGTTCCTGCTCGATCTTGATGCCTTCCAGCCGGGCCAGCTGACGCAGGCGGATTTCTAGGATGTCCTCGGCTTGGCGATCGCTGAGCTGGAAACGGGCGATCAGCGCCGGCTTGGGTTCATCGCTCTCGCGGATGATGCGGATCACCTCGTCGATATTGAGGAAGACAACCATCCGCCCTTCGAGGATATGGATGCGGTCGTTGACCTTGCCCAGCCGGTATTCGGTACGGCGGGTAACGGTGACGAAGCGGAACTCCACCCACTCGCTCAGCACATCGCGCAGCGACTTCTGCCCCGGACGGCCGTCGCGGCCGATGGTGACGAGGTTTAGCGGCAGATTGGTTTCCAGCGAGGTGTGCGCTAGCAGCACCGTCATCAGCTCGTCCGGCTTCTGCCGCGACGACTTGGGCTCGAACACCAGTCGCACCGGTTGGTCCTTGCCCGATTCGTCGCGCACCCGATCGAGCAGCGACAGAATCAGCTGCTTGGTCTGCACCTGTTCCTGGCTCAGCGCCTTCTTGCCCTTCTTGATCTTGGGATTGGTCAGCTCTTCGACTTCCTCGAGCACGCGCTGCGACGATGTGCCCTGCGGCAACTCGGTCACCACCACTTGCCACTGGCCGCGGGCCAGTTCCTCGACGACCCAGCGTGCACGTACCTTGAGGCTGCCGCGACCATTTTCATATGCAGACTGGATGTCGCGTGCGGACGAGATGATCTGCCCGCCGCCGGGCAGGTCCGGGCCTTTCACGTGCTGCATCAGCTCAGCTACGTTCAGCGCCGGATTCTTGATCAGTGCGACTGCGGCGTCGGCAACCTCCCCCAGGTTATGCGAGGGGATCTCGGTCGCCATGCCGACGGCAATGCCGGAGGCGCCATTGAGCAGCAGCATCGGCAGCCGTGCCGGCAGCAGCACCGGTTCCTCGAAGGCGCCGTCGTAATTGGGGATGAAATCGGTGGTGCCGGCATCGAGTTCGCCGAGCAGCAATTCGGCGATCGGCGTGAGCCGTGCTTCGGTATATCGCATCGCGGCGGCGCCATCGCCATCGCGTGAGCCGAAATTGCCGTGGCCGTCGATCAGCGGGTAGCGCAGCGAGAAATCCTGCGCGATCCGCACCAGTGCATCGTAGGCAGACTGGTCGCCGTGCGGGTGGAACTTGCCCAGCACCTCACCGACGATACGCGCCGATTTCACCGGCTTGGCGCCAGCCGCCAGTCCCAACTCGTGCATGGTGTACAGCACGCGGCGCTGCACCGGCTTCTGGCCATCCTCGACCTGCGGCAGCGCGCGGCTTTTCACTACGCTCATCGCGTATTCGAGGTAGCTCTTTTCGGCGTAGAGGCCCAGCTGCACCGATTCGCCATCGTCGGGATCGCTGGTGGAAAGTTCGGCACTGACGTAGCGGCGGTTGCCGCCGTCGCTGGGCGTCGCAGGGGCGAGTTCGGGTTCGAGCAGGTCGTCGATATCGGACATGAGCAGGCTGTGGAGCAGGTATCAGCCGGCATTGTAGCCCGAGCCCGGCGGGCGTTTCACCGGTGACATGGTTTCACGTGAAACCGCGCCACCGGTGTGGCGACTTACAGCACGCGGAACAGGAAGTAGCGGTTCTGCAGCTCGTCGTAAGTGGTGCTGGTGATCAACTTCTGCAGCGCGCCATTCAGCTCGTCGCGCAGTGCTGGCTGGTTCTGCGCAATGGCAATGGCTTCGCCCTGGCCCAGCCATTCGCTGCCTTGCACCTTGTTGCCGACCACCTCGAACTGCTCGGCGTTGCCCGGCACGCGAATGAAATCGGTGAGCACGGCGCTGTCGCCGAACACCAGCTGCACCTCACCCAGCTTCAGTGCGGCGAACACGTCCTCGGCGGAAGGATAACGCTTGACCTTGACCCCGGCCGGCTCGAGCTCGTGCTTCACGTAGTCGTCGAACGTGGTATCGGACGGTACGCCGATGGTCTTGTCGCGGATGCGCTCGGCCGTGATCACCGGCCAGATGATGCGTTCGGTCTTGGGTGCGATATAGGCGCCGGGCACCCGGGTATAGATATAGGTGAACAGCACCTTCTGCTGTCGCTCCGGCGTGATCGACATCGAGGCGATGATGGCGTCGGCCTCACCTTTCTGTAGCGCCGGGATCAACTCGTCCCAGCCATAACGCTTGAACTCGCAGCGCGCTTTGATCTCGGCGCACAAAGCGTTGGCCACGTCGATATTGAAACCGACCAGCTGCTTCTGCGCATTGATGAATTCAAATGGCGGGTATTTTCCTTCCAGCGCCACCCGCAAGGTACGGGTGGGTACCGCGGCAACCGGCTTCTCGGTGGCAGCTTCGGCTGCCTTGATCACGGGCTTGTTGCCCAGCAGGTGCCAGGCACCGCCGATGGCCAGTGCGGCGGCCAGTGCGCTGCCGATCAGGGTTTTGCTCATCCTCTGTTCCTTCTTTTATATCGCTGCGATGGGCGCAGCGGCGGGCATATCAGCTACCGGGGCCGGATGGGCAGGTGAGCGGAGAAGTCACCGCGGCGCGGGGTGATCTCGCAACCGGGGCGCCATGGTACCTAAAACCATATACGAGCCAGACTAGGGGTAAACGCGTATCCCGCCGGAATGGTCGATTCTGGGGCGTGAACGGTGTGCGCTGCACCATTTTTGCGTGTTATTGCGGGCTGGCGGAAATTGCACCGCAACAACAGGGCTCAGACCGGTTGCAGTGCCTGCTCGGCGGGTGGCCAGCTGAGGGTGCGTGGGCTGCGGAAATACCGCGGTTCGCCACTGACTGGATCGGTGAACGAGATCGCCCGCGCCAGCAGCTGCAACGGCCGGCTGAAGTCGTCGTCCTTGGTGATGCTGGTGAGCACCGGGTACCAGGGATCGTTGGCGATGCCGATGCCGAGGCTACCGAGATGCGCCCGCAGCTGGTGCTTCTTGCCGGTGGCCGGCTGCAGCCGGTAGCGCGCCCAGTTGCCACGCCGTTCGATCAGGCTGATATCGGTGATGGCGTTTACTTCACCCGCTACCGTGATCATCTGGAAGCGGTTGGCAGGGTCTTCTTCCAGCCGGTTGGCAAGCCGTAGTGGCAGGGCCAGATCAGCGCGATACGGCGCGATCGCCTCGTATTCCTTTTGCACTTCACGGGTGGCAAACAGCTGCTGATAGGCGCCGCGGCTGGCCGGATCGGCGCAGAACAGCATGATGCCTGCCGTTTCGCGGTCGAGCCGGTGGATGGGCGTGAGCTGCGGCATGGCCAGTTTGTATCGCAAGCGCGACAGCAGCGTCTCGTAGAGGTGGTTGCCGGCTGGCACGCAAGTGAGGAAGTGCGGCTTGTCGGCGACGACGAGGTAACGATCCTGGTACAGGATGGTCTCCTCGAACGGGATGACGCGCTCGGTTGGCACTTGGCGGTAGTACCACAGCCGCGCCTTGGGCCGATACGGTGTGGTTACGTTGAACGCGACGCCGCTGTCGTCGACCAGCTCCCCTGCCTGTAGCCGTCGCCGCAGCTCCGCCTCGCCAACCATGGGAAAGCGCTCGACCAGGAAGGCGAGCACGGTCGGCCACTGCCCACCCGGTGGCAGGTTGATGAAGCTGGGATTGACGCCGTTGACCACGGGCAGCGGCGCATTCGAGAGATCAAGCATGGAGTACGGCAGCGCAAAAGCCGCGATTGTACGGCATCACTCTGGGGGCGGAACGCCGGCTGCTGTTTGATCTGGATGGGGTTTTTCCTGGCCGGACGGATGGCAGCGTCACCAGCGCGTTTGTGGCTTGCCAGTGCCCTGCGGCGCATCGATAATGCCGGCATTCTGCAGGAGAGCGCCGGATCTGCCGGCCGCCGAAGGCGCAAGTGCACCCGCAATCGCTCAGGCAAAAGGACTGCAAATCGGGGTTCGCCCCGTCCAATCTGGAGAGCGGCGCACGGCGATGCGCCCACCGAAGGGGCTAACGACGCGGATGCGTCGGAAAATCTCAGGTTCAGGGACAGAGGGGTGTGAGTGAGCGCTATGCCCAACCACCGAGTGAGTCCATGACCGCCCTGCAACGCACCCCCCTGTTCGAAGCCCATGTCGCTGCCGGCGGCAAGCTGGTGGACTTCGCCGGCTGGGAACTCCCCATCCATTACGGTTCCCAGCTCAAGGAGCACGACACCGTGCGCAGCGACGCCGGCGTGTTCGACGTGTCGCACATGACCGTGGTCGATGTGACCGGCCCCGACGCCACCCGCTACCTGCAGCACTTGCTGGCCAACGACGTGGCCAAGCTCGGTGTCGAAGGCAAGGCGCTATATTCGGGCATGCTGAACCAACGCGGTGGCGTGATCGACGACCTGATCGTCTACAGGACCGCGTGGGACTACCGCGTGGTAGTCAACGCTGCCACCCGCACCAAGGATCTGGCCTGGATGCGCGAGCAGGCAGTGACGTTCCACGTGGAACTTACCGAGCGCCCTGAACTGGCGATGCTTGCCATTCAGGGACCACAAGCCATTGCCAAGACCAAGGCCGCCAAGCCGGAACTCGCTGCGCTGATCGACAGCCTGCAGGTGTTCCAAGGCCTGCCCGCCGGTGAGTGGTTCGTTGCTCGCACCGGCTATACCGGCGAGGATGGTCTGGAAATCATGTTGCCCGGCAACGAAGCGATCGCTTTCTGGAATGCGCTGCTTGTCGCCGGCGTTGCACCGACTGGCCTGGGCGCACGCGATACGCTGCGGTTGGAGGCCGGCATGAACCTGTACGGCCACGAGATGGACGACCATGTATCGCCGCTCGCCGCCGGCATGGGCTGGACCGTTGCCTGGAACCCGCCCGAGCGCGACTTTATCGGTCGCAAGGTGATCGAGGCCGAAAAGGCCAACGGCCCCGCGTTCAAGCAGGTGGGCCTGGTGCTCGAAGGCCGCGGCGTGCTGCGCGCTGGCCAGATCGTCAAGACCTCCGCTGGCGACGGCGTGATCACCAGTGGCACCTTCAGCCCCACGCTCAAGCTTTCCATCGCCATGGCGCGCGTGCCGAGCGCAGCTGCCGGCACGGTGGAGGTCGATATACGCGGCAAGCTGGAGCCGGCACGGATCGTGAAGATGCCGTTCGTGCGCAACGGCAAGCAGGTTTTCGAATAACCAACATACGGGCGCGTGTAGCGTCGCCCTATTCCAATCAAATCCCCATATCGAATCTGGAGCACATAAACATGAGCAACGTCCCCGCCGAACTGAAGTATGTCGACACCCACGAGTGGCTGCGCGTCGAGGCCGACGGCACCGTCACGATCGGCATCACCGACCACGCCCAGGAGCTGCTCGGTGACGTGGTCTACGTCGAGCTGCCCGAAGTCGGCGCGAACTACGCCGCTGGCGATACCGCCGGCGTGGTCGAATCGGTGAAGGCGGCCAGCGACATCTATGCCCCGATCGCTGGCGAAGTCGTCGCCATCAATGAAGAGCTGCCGAATGCGCCGGAATCGGCCAACAGCGATCCATACGGCGAGGCCTGGTTCTTCCGCGTGAAGCCGGCCAATCCGGCTGATCTGGATGGCCTCTTGGATGCCGCTGGCTACGCCGCGCTGATCGGCGCCTGATCGCCTTTGCCCTTGACGCGCCCGCCCGCCACAAGCGGGCGGTTTGCCTTGTGCCGGCTGCAGGTCGGCCGTAATGGATAGAACACAGCATGCCCACTCCTACTCTTGCCCAGCTCGAAAACCGCGACGAATTCATTGCCCGCCACCTGGGTGCCGATGCCGCTGCCCAGACCGAGATGCTGGCTGCGCTGAACGTTGCCTCGCTCGACGCCTTGGTGAACGAAACCGTACCGGCTGCCATCCGGCTGCCGGCCGATCTGCCGCTGCCGGCACCACGCCGCGAAGTGGATGCGCTGGCCGACATCGGCCGGCACGCTCGTCACAACGTGATCCGCACCTCCTTGCTGGGCCAGGGTTATTACGACACGCACACCCCCAAGGTCATCCTGCGCAATGTGTTCGAAAACCCGGGCTGGTACACCGCCTACACGCCGTACCAGGCCGAGATCGCGCAAGGCCGGCTGGAAGCGCTGCTCAACTACCAGCAGATGGTGATCGACCTGACCGGGCTGGAGCTGGCCAATGCATCGCTGCTCGACGAGGCGACGGCTGCCGCCGAGGCCATGGCGATGGCACGGCGGATTTCCAAATCCAAGTCCAACGTGTTCTTCGTCGATGCGAACGTGTTTCCGCAGACGCTGGATGTGCTGAAGACCCGCGCCGCCGGCTTTGGCTTCGAGCTGAAGGTGGGCCTTGCCGAGGAAGCGGCTGCCGCCGACGTGTTCGGTGCGCTGCTGCAATACCCGGGCGACAACGGTGAGGTGGTCGACCTCGCGCCGGCGATTGCTGCGCTGAAGGCCGCTGGCGCGGTCGTGGCCGTTGCCACTGATCTGCTGGCGCTGGTGCTGCTGAAGTCGCCGGGCGAGCTCGGCGCCGACATCGCCCTGGGCTCCGCCCAGCGCTTCGGCGTGCCGATGGGCTTCGGTGGCCCGCATGCCGCCTTCTTCGCCACCCGCGACGAGCACAAGCGTTCGGTCCCGGGCCGCATCATCGGCGTATCGGTCGATACCCGCGGCAAGACCGCGCTACGCATGGCGCTGCAGACCCGCGAACAACACATCCGCCGCGAGAAGGCGAACTCCAATATCTGCACCTCGCAGGTACTGCTGGCCAACATCGCCGGCATGTACGCGGTCTACCACGGCCCGGCCGGGCTCAAGCGCATCGCCGGCCGCGTGGCGCGTCTGGCCGCGATCTTTGCTGCCGGCCTCAAGCAAGGCGGCGTGCAGGTGCTGAACGGCAGTGCCTTCGATACGCTACGCATCGCCGTGGCCGGCGCGACCGCGCTGGTCGCCAAGATGGATGCGGCTGGCTACAACGTCCGCCTGGTCGATGCGAACACCGTAGCGCTGTCGTTCGACGAGGTGACCACGCGCGATGACATCGCCGCGCTATGGGCCGTGTTCGGCGTCAGCGCTGACTTGGCTGCGCTCGATGCGACCGCAACCGGTTCGAATCAAATCGGCCTGATCCCGGCCGGCCTTGCGCGCACCAGCGCCATCCTCACCCATCCGGTGTTCAACCGCTATCACACCGAGCACGAGATGCTGCGTTACCTGAAGCGACTGGAGAACAAGGATCTTGCGCTCAACCACTCGATGATCTCGCTCGGCAGCTGCACCATGAAGCTCAATGCCACCAGCGAGATGATCCCGGTCACCTGGCCGGAATTCGGCCGCATCCACCCGTTCGCCCCCTTGGATCAGACCGAGGGCTACGTGGCGATGATCGAGGAGCTGGCCGAGTGGCTGCGCGTGATCACCGGCTTCGATAGCGTCTGCATGCAGCCGAACTCCGGCGCACAGGGCGAATACGCCGGCCTGGTCGCCATCCAGCGCTATCACCAGTCGCGTGGCGATAGCCATCGCACCATCTGCCTGATCCCCAAGTCCGCCCACGGCACCAACCCGGCCACCGCGCAGATGCTGGGCCTGTCGGTGATCGTCGTCGATTGCGATGAGGCCGGTAACGTCGATGTGGCCGACCTCAAGGCCAAGGCGGAGAAACACGCGGCCGAGCTGTCGTGCCTGATGCTCACCTACCCTTCCACGCACGGCGTGTTCGAGGAAGCGGTGCGCGAGATCTGCGACGTGATCCACGCCCACGGCGGCCAGGTCTACATGGATGGCGCCAACCTCAACGCCCAGGTCGGCCTGACTGCCCCCGGCTTCATCGGTGCCGACGTCAGCCACATGAACCTGCACAAGACCTTCTGCATTCCGCACGGCGGCGGTGGCCCCGGCATGGGCCCGATCGGCCTCAAGGCGCACCTAGCCCCGTTCGTGCCCAACCACGCGGTGCGTGCAGTGCCAGGCGAAAGCGCCGGGCAGAGCGCCGTGTCGGCCGCGCCATATGGCTCGGCATCTATCCTGCCGATCTCGTGGATGTATATCGCGATGATGGGGGCCCAGGGACTGAAGCTCGCCACGCAAACGGCCCTCCTGAACGCCAACTATGTCGCCGCCCGCCTCGCCGGCCACTACCCGGTGCTCTACACCGGCACGCGTGGCCGCGTGGCGCACGAGTGCATCATCGACATCCGCCCGATCAAGGCGGCCTGCGGTGTGAGCGAAGTGGACATCGCCAAGCGGCTGATGGACTACGGCTTCCACGCCCCGACCATGAGCTTTCCGGTGCCGGGCACCATCATGATCGAGCCGACTGAATCGGAATCCAAGATGGAGCTCGACCGCTTCGTCGAGGCGCTGATCAGTATCCGCGCCGAGATTGCCAAGGTGGAAGCCGGTGAGTGGCCTTCTGAGGGCAACCCGCTGAAAAATGCGCCGCACACGCAGGCGGATGTAATCAGCGGCGAGTGGGATAGACCCTACAGCCGCGACGTGGCGGTGTTTCCGCTCGCCTGGGTGCGCGACAACAAGTTCTGGCCCAGCGTGAATCGCATCGACGACGTATACGGCGACCGCAACCTGTTCTGCGCGTGTGTGCCGATGGACGAGTACGCGGCGTAAGCACGCGTGGCTTTGTGAACGAAAAGGCCCGGCGTTTGCCGGGCTTTTTCGTTGCCATTGCCTCAGGATCGGATGATGGATGGCATCCCTGTCCTGACGAGGCCAGCGGGCGAACCCCCGCTCGTTGGCAAGCCGCGGAGCTGATAAATTGCAGCCTTCGCGCTTGCAGTGAAGCCGCGGTGGCCTGAAGGGGAGCGCCGTGAACGCTCAGCCTGCCACCGCCACGAGCGTAATCGTATTCAAGAGTTGCCAATGCAAAACACACAACACCAAAACCTAGTCGGCTTCATCTGGAATATCGCTAACAAGCCGCATGGGCCTGGCGCTCTACCGCGTCGAGCCCTCGGAGAACCGATATGGCACTGAATCTGGCGAAGGCAGTGCTCGATTGCTTGAAAGCACGCCCCGACGAAAAGTGGACGGCAAGGCAGATCGCGGAGTGGATATTTAGTGCCTATCCAACTGAGTGCCAGGAGAAGAAATCCAACAGCCTGGGCGGTTACATCAAAACCGATGCCGATTTGGTGCAGCAGCTGGTTGCGGAAATTGGTTCACGGCGCCCTGGTCTGCAAAAGCGGCACCCGGAGCTGAAGACAACCGAAGGCAGACCACGCAAGTACTACTACAGCGAGAAGTCTGACGTTGCGGAGGTTGCAGCGGCTGAAGGCGTTATTTCCATCGAGAAGGCAGGCAGCAATGATTCCGCGCGCGGGGAGCATGCAATGTACCCAATACTCGCGCTGTATCTGTGGGAGGAGTTTGGTGTTTACTCGAAGCGCATCGACGAGAAACGCTCATCGAACAAGCGTGGGCCAAATGGTAACCGCTGGCTCTACCCCGATGTGGTCGGGATGGAGGACCTGGGGGCTGAATGGCACCAGGAAGTGCGCGACTGCGTGCATCAGTATTCCGACAAGCGAACCAAGTTGTGGTCGTTCGAGGTCAAATTGCTGATCAATCGATCGAACGTGCGCGAGTGTTTTTTTCAGGCGGTTTCGAACTCGTCATGGGCCAATTTTGGCTACTTGGTCGCAGTCGAGATCGAGGGACAGGAGACGCTGAAGGAATTGCGGATGCTGTTCGCGGCACACGGCATTGGGTTGATCAAACTGGATGCCGACAACCCAGCAGAAAGTCAGGTCTTGATTCCGGCTCGCGAGCGCGACGAAATTGATTGGGATATGGTCAACCGACTGGCAACCGAAAATCGGGACTTTCTGAATTACGTGAAGCTGGTGAAGCAGTTCTATCAGATAGGCGAAGCGCGGCTGGCTGATTGGGATGTGCCCGAGACGATGGATTGAAAGGCGTGACTTGAGGCGGACAACGACCGCGAGGTGCCGCTCTTCGGTAAGCTTCACTTATTCATGCCAATTGCCTGCCTGAGAATGTCGGCGTCGTAGCACACGCCAGGTGCAGCAGTCGGTACTTTCCATGCTGCGGCACTTGGCACGCAGGCCGCGACAACGGCGCGCCCGGTTTGCGGCCGCATTACGGCGCCCACTACTATGCGGCATTCGTGATCGATCCCGACGGCCACCCGGTGGAGGCCGTCATCAACACGCTGGAACCGGCCGGCGTCGTCTAACAAGGAATCCAGCCATGGCAATCGCAACCCTCGTCCTCACCGTGCTCGGCCGCGACAAGCCGGGCCTCGTCGAACAGCTGGCCGAAACGCTGGCCGCGCACAATGCGAACTGGCTGGAATCGGCGCTGAGCCGCCTCGCCGGCCAGTTCGCCGGTGTGCTGCGCGTCGAAGTCACCGCCGAGCGCCGCGCCGCGCTGGAAGGCGCGCTGGCCGCGCTGACCGATCTCACCGTCAGCGTGGTCGAAGGTGGCGCCGAGCCCGAATTCACCTATGAATTCACGCTGTCGGTGTCGGCACACGACCGCGTCGGCATCGTCAAGGAAGTGAGCCAAGTGCTGGCGCGCCACGGCGTGAATGTCGAGCAGCTCAGTACCGAGGTGGCATCGGCAGCGATGTCGAGCGAGAGCATGTTTTACGCCGACGCGGTGCTGCGCGCGCCGGCCGGCTTTGATGCGGATGCGCTGCAGCGCGATCTGGAGGCGCTGTCGGACGATCTCTTCGTCGAGATCGGTCAGGACGAATAAGCCGCAAGCCGGCCGATTCGCACGACGTTTGGGCTGATGCGCTAAGTCACGGTAAAATCGCGCGTTTTCCGGGCGATCGCTGCCCGCCACGCACAGGATCCAAGCATGAGTCTCAAATGCGGCATCGTCGGCCTGCCCAATGTCGGCAAGTCCACGCTCTTCAACGCGCTGACCAAGGCCGGCATCGAAGCTGCCAACTACCCGTTTTGCACTATCGAGCCCAATGTGGGTGTGGTGGAAGTGCCGGATCCGCGGCTGGCGCAGCTCTCCGGCATCGTCAATCCGCAGAAGGTGGTGCCAGCCATCGTCGAGTTCGTCGACATCGCCGGCCTCGTTGCCGGCGCGTCCAAGGGCGAAGGCCTCGGCAATCAGTTCCTCGCCAACATCCGCGAGACGGACGCCATCGTCAACGTGGTACGCTGCTTCAACGACGACAACATCGTGCACGTGGCCGGCCGCATCGATCCGATCGACGACATCATCGTCATCGGCACCGAACTGGCACTAGCCGACCTTGCCACCGTCGAAAAATCGATCCAGCGCGATGGCAAGAAGGCCAAGAGCGGCGACAAGGAAGCGATCGCACTGGTGAAGGTGCTGGAAAAGCTGGTGCCACACCTGAACGAAGGCAAGCCGGCTCGTTCGGTTGGCCTCTCGGACGACGAGAAGCTGCAGATCAAGTCGCTGTGCCTGCTCACCATCAAGCCGGCGATGTACGTGGCCAATGTGGCCGAGGATGGCTTCGAGAACAATCCGCTGCTCGACAAGGTGCGCGCGCACGCCACCGCCGAAGGCGCGCCGGTGGTGGCGGTCTGCGCCGCCATCGAATCCGAGATCGCCGAGCTCGACGATGCCGACAAGATCGAGTTCCTCGCCGAGCTGGGCCAAGCCGAACCCGGCCTCAACCGCCTGATCCGCGCCGCTTACGACCTGCTGGGTCTGCAGACCTACTTCACCGCTGGCGTGAAGGAAGTGCGCGCCTGGACCATCCACAAGGGCGACACCGCGCCGCAGGCGGCTGGCGTGATCCACACCGATTTCGAGCGCGGTTTCATCCGCGCGCAGACCATCGGTTTTGATGACTTCATCCAGTACAAGGGTGAACAAGGCGCCAAGGAAGCCGGCAAGATGCGCGCCGAAGGCAAGGAATACGTGGTGAAGGATGGAGATGTGTTGAACTTCCTGTTCAACGTCTGATCCGCATCGCTTCCACCAGAACCCCGCCGCTGGCGGGGTTTTTGTTTGGGCTTGCCGTGCCGTTTTTCCAACCCGTTCTGCGCATTGCTAGATCAGGCGCCGAGTGGTCGAGCCGTTGATGCGATAGGCGCTTCAATGCGCGCCAGCCAGGCCGAGGTTGAACGAGGCATGTTGAACCGTGGTCCTCAACTGCCTTGCTGCGTGTCCTGCAGCCGGGCCTGGACAGCCTCGAGCTGTGGCAGCACCGCGAAGAAGGCATCGACCACGGCCGGGTCGAACTGGCTGCCGCGGCCGAGGCTGATCGCTTCGAGCACGTCCTCACGCGGCCAGGCGGGCTTGTAGCAGCGGGCGTTCGAGAGCGCATCGTAGACGTCTGCCAGCGCGATGATGCGCGCGGCGATGTGGATGGCTTCGCCAGCCAGGCGTTGCGGGTAGCCGGCGCCGTCCCAGCGTTCGTGGTGCTGGTGCGCGATGATGGCGGCCATCTTCAGGATGCGCGGCTTGGCATCTTTGAGCATGGCGTGGCCGAGCGCGGCGTGCGTATCCATGATGCGGCGCTCGGCATCATCCAGCCGGCCGGGCTTGTGCAGCACCACGTCCGGGATGCCGACCTTGCCGATGTCGTGCAGTGGGCTGGCGGCGCGGATGATCTCGGCGTCCTCGTCGGACAGCCCGAGCTCGCGTGCCAGCAGCCAGGCGTATTCGGCCATGCGGTGGATGTGCTTGCCGGTATCCTGCGAGCGGTTTTCCACCACCTCGGAGAGCCGGTAGATGATGTCGCGCTGCGTATCCTCGATCTCGGCGCGCAGCATCAGGTTCTCGAAGGCGATGCTCACGTTGCGGCAGAACAGCTCGACCAGATCGCGATCGGCGTGCGACAGCGCGACCGGGCCGTCGATGATCAGCAGGTTGGCTGCACCCTGATGGGCGCGGAAGAAGCCGACGAAGTGGTCGTCGGCGAACACGCTGCGGCCATCGCGCATTGCTTCGTCGATCGAGGGCTTGAAGCGTGCCAGCACGTCGTCGGCCAAGGGCTTGTCGCACAATGCAGCGTAGCCGCCGGTGGCATAGAGCACGGTGGTGGCACCGTCCTGGTCCAGTGCGGCGACGCTGCCCTTCACTACCACGTAGAGCGCTTCCTGTTCGAAGAACAGCAGCGCCTGCAGCTGTTCGAGCACGCCCTGGGCGAACTGGCGGATCGATTGCAGCTGGAAGATGCTGGACGAGGCATCGATCACCTTCAACAGGCCGCGGCGGTTGGCGGCCAGCATCTGGCGCTGCTGCTCGATCAGCATGATGTCGCGGTACGAGCGCAGCGTGCCGAGCACGGCGGTATAGAGCTTGTCGCGCGTGAGCTCGGTCTTGGCCTTGTAATCGTTGATGTCGTAGCTCTCGATCACCTCGCGCTCCGGCGCGATGCCGGGCTGGCCGGTGCGCAGGATGATGCGCACCCGGTGATTGTGCTGCTCTTCGCGCACCGCGCGCGCCACCCGCAGCCCCGCTTCCTCGCTTTCCATCACCACGTCGAGCAACATCAGCGCGATGTCGTCATCCTGCTCGAGCGTGGCCAGCGCCTCGCGGCCGGAATAGGCGGACATCAACTCCAGCGGTCGGCCGAGGAAATCGATATTGCCGAGCGCCAGCCGGGTGACTTGGTGGATGTCCGGTTCATCATCGACGATCAGCACCCGCCAGGGATCGACTGCGGTGGCGGTCGCCACGTCGTCGCTGTCGTCGATCAGCCAGTTGTCTTCGTTGTCCATGCGCCCCACCCTCGTCGGTATCACGCCGTGCGGCGCCTGTCCGCTGTGCGTGCGGACTACGACCACTATAGTCGGCGTGGCGGGGATGGGCGGATCAGCGCCGCTGGTTGCCGAGCGCGATCAACACCACGCCAGCCAGGATCACCACCATGCCGGCGACGATGGGGCCGGTGATCAACTCGCCGCCGAGCAACGCGCCAAGCGCCACCGCGATGGCCGGATTGACGTAGGCATAGCTCATCGCCAACGCCGGCCGGGCGTGGCGCAGCACATAGACGTAGGCGTTGTAGGCGACGATGGAGCCGAACACCGTGAGATAGGCCAGCGCGGCCCAGCTTTGCCACGGCACGCTCGCCGGCATGCGCTCGCCGAACAGCAGCGAGGCGATGGTCAGCACCACACCGCCTGCCAGCATCTGGATCGTTGCCGACATCGGCCCGGCCGGCATGGCGATGCGGCCCTGCAGTACCGAGGCGAAGGCCCAGGTGGCGGCGGCCAGCACGATCAGCGCGAAGCCGAGCGGGCTGGCCGCTAGGCGATGGTCGAGGTTGAGCACGGCAACGCCAGCGAGGCCGAGTGCAATGCCCAGCCATTCGGCGGCACGCGGCCGGTTGCCCCAGGCCCAGGCGATCAGGATGGCGAACAACGGGCCGCAGGCGACCAAGAGTGCTGCCAAGCCCGAGGGCACGGTTTTCTCGGCCACGCAGACGGCGCCGTTGCCGACGGCCAGCATCAGCGTGCCGATCACTGCGGCGTTGCGCATTTCATGGCGTGCCGGCCATGGCACGCCGCGCCAGCGCAGGAAGGCCAGCATGACGCCGCCGGCGGCGAGAAAGCGCAGGGCAGCCAGCAGCAAGGGCGGCAGGCCCTCGACGCCGATGCGGATGCCCAGGTAGGTGGAGCCCCATACCACGTACATCGCAGCGAGGCAGAGCGCGAGCAGTGCGCGCGGTGAAAGGGTCAGCTTCATTGACGCAAGATAACAGCTCCAGTATCCGCTGGCACGTTACAGCCTGTCGGGATTTGGCGCGATACAGCCTATCCCACGGCGCGTATTGCGTCGGCATGCACTTGCCAAAGCGCACGAGTTCATGGACTAGGGGCTGGCGAACAGCCGTTGCCGCAATGCTGCCAGTTGCTGCTGGTAAGCCGTGCTGTCGCGATCGGCATGGCGTGCCTCGAGTTCGGCCAGTGCTGCGGCGTATGCTCGTTGCCGCGCTTGCTGGGCAGCATGATCGGCATCCAGCGTCGCCATCGCCTGCGCGGTGGCCGGATCGAAATACCGTGCCTGCAACTGCTGGCGCAAGGCAGCGTCGGCGGCGACATCGCGCGCATTGAGCTGTGCGAGGCCATATTCGATCTGGTAGCCGGTCTGCGCGCCTTCGGCGACCTTCAGCTCGGCGTAGTAGGCGCCATAGTGCTGGCGGCGCAAGGCCTCGACCTGCTGCATGCGTGCGGACTGCGGCATGGCGCGGGCTTGCGGGCTTTGTGCGAATGCGTTCACTGCCGCGCGAAATGCCACCATGGCCTCTTCGCGGCCGAACCAAGCGGCGGCGGCTTCCTCGCCCATCAGCGCGCGGCGCAGCGCCGACAGCTTCGCCAAGCGCTCGGACAGCGGCGTGTTCATCGATTGCACCAGGCGCTGCTCGGCCACATCGACTTCAGGCAGTTTTTCCAGTGCCGTGCGGACCACGGCGGCGGCCTGGGCATCGGGCCACTCCGCCAGGCTGTCGAGCAACAGCTGGCGGCAATCGGCCAGCTGCTGCGCCCGGCACAGTGCCTGGCCATCGCGCCACCAGTCCTGCAGCCGTCCTGCGGCAATTGCGCTGGGCCCAGTCCGGGTCAGCGTGGCGAGGCCCTGCGCCAGCCGTTCGCCACTGTCCGGTGGCGGTGCACCCTCCCCCCAGCGGCCGGCGAACAGTGCACCGGCTGCTGCACCGTTGGCCGCGGCGTTCGGGCTGGGCGAGGTCGCCGGCGCAGCCATTGCCGCTGCCTCATCACTGCTTGCCGGCCACCACAGCCAGGCCGCGCCCGCGCTGCCGGCGAGCAGCGCGAGCGCGATCAGGATACGCCGCATCAGTAGGCGAACAGGCCGGCGACCGGGAAGTGGTCAGACAGGTCACGTACCTTCCACAGGTCGCTGCGCAATGTGCGCAATACGCGCACGTCGTTGCTGGCGGTGCGTGGCGGGCGGTGGCCGTTGCCGACCAGCACGTAGTCCAGGTATTCGACGGTGCCGCCGGAAACACCGTTGCCCGCGTTCAGGTTCACGCTGGCATCGAAGGTGTTCACGTAGCCGGTGCTGGTGGGCGCGGTGGCGCGCAGGATGCTTTGCATCTGTGCGTAATCGTCCGGGAACTTGTACTTGTTCACGTTCATGTCACCGGCGATCAGCAGCGCGTCGGCAGCGGGGATCTGCTGGCCATCGAGCAGCGTGCGGATCTGGCCGAAGGCGTAGCGGCGCATCTGCCGGGCCTCGTCGGTATCGAACGACGGCGCGTGGGTGTTGGCGAGGTGGTAGACCTTGCCGTTTTTCAGCACCTGCACGTAGTTTGCACCCTTGTTGGCAAGGCAGTCGCTGCCGGTGCACTGGTCGAACACCAGTGTCCGGTCGACGAGGATGGGCCAGCGCGACAGTATCATCGTGCCGCCGTCCTGCAGGATGTTGCTGGGGATGTCCACCAACTGCGACTGATAGGGGAAGGCCGTGCGTACCTTGGCCAGGAATTGGGCGCGGCAGTCGTTGTCGAACAGCTCCTGCACGGTGACCGCGTCGTAGCCGGCCAGGTTGTTGGCGATCTCGTCGAGCCGCGCGCAGTTGTTGCTGGAGATCGGCGGCAAGGCCCAGACGTTGTAGGTGAGCAGCTTGAAATCATTCTGGCCGCTGGCGGGTTCGACCGCGTTGCGGTTGTGGATCACGTAGTACACATCGTCATAGCCGCCGGTGAATTCGGCACGGTACGACATCACCGAGGCCTTGCCGGCGTATTGGGTGTCGCGGTTGTGGATGGCACGATCGCCGTACCACGGCTCGTCGAAATCCGCGCCACGCGCCGCTTGCCACAGGTTGCTGGAGGCCCAGGTGCCGGTCAGCTTCTGCCGCAGTGTCACCGTGCTGCCGCCACCGCTCACCTTGGTATCGAAGTAATAGCTTTTGCCGTTCTTGATGCCGACGTTGCGGTTCATCCACAGCACGCGGCGGGTGGCGTACGGCGGGATGCTGGTGGCCTCCGTGCCCCAGCTGTCGCCGCGGGCCAGCGTGCCGTCGCCGCTTTGCGCGGTGCTCACGCTGACGGTATGCGGGGTGGTGTTGGTTACGTACACATAGGTTTCAGCTTGCGCCGCGCCGGCCAGCAAGGCCAGGGCGGCGAGCGTGTTGCGCAGCCAGGATGTCATGGTGTCTCCCCTACCATGGTTGGTCTGGTCGGCAGACTACCCATACATCATGACGTCTAGATCAATGGCAGATGACGACGGCAGGTCACCATTGTTACAGCGGTGCCGGCTTTAAATCGGCCGCTCCAGCCCCCAACTGGCGGGCATAGCGCACAGGAACACGCCATGAGCACCATGACCCCGCAGGAAATCGTCCACGAACTCGACAAGCACATCGTCGGCCAGCGCGATGCCAAGAAGGCTGTCGCCATCGCGCTGCGCAATCGCTGGCGCCGCCAGCAGGTGGACGAGCCGCTGCGCCACGAAATCACGCCCAAGAACATCCTGATGATCGGCCCTACCGGCGTCGGCAAGACCGAGATCGCCCGGCGCCTCGCCAAGCTCGCCGATGCGCCCTTCATCAAGGTGGAGGCGACCAAGTTCACCGAAGTGGGCTACGTGGGCAAGGACGTCGACAGCATCATCCGCGATCTCGCCGAGATCGCCTTCAAGCAGGTGCGTGACACGGCGATCCGCAAGAACCGCGTGCGCGCCGAGGATGCCGCCGAGGATCGCGTGCTCGACATCCTGCTGCCGCCGCCGCCAAAGAACCCGTTCGCCACGGTGAACGACGACGAGAGCGGCAACGAAACCCGGCAGAAATTCCGCAAGAAGCTGCGCGAGGGCAAGTTCGACGACAAGGAGATCGAGGTCGACGTCGCCATTGCCCAGCCCAATATGGAAGTGCTTACGCCGCCCGGCATGGAGGATTTCGCCAGCCAGCTGCAGGGCATGTTCAAGGGCGCCTTCGGCGACAAGAAGAAGCCGCAGAAGCTCAAGGTGCCCGACGCGCTCAAGTTGCTCACCGAGGAGGAGGCCGCCAAGCTGGTGAACGAGGACGACCTGCGCGCCGAGGCGGTTCAGGCGGTCGAGCAGAGCGGCATCGTGTTCATCGACGAGATCGACAAGGTGACGAGCCGCGCCGAGGGCGCCGCCGGCGAAGTCAGCCGCCAGGGCGTGCAGCGCGACCTGCTGCCGCTGGTGGAGGGCACGACCGTCACCACCAAGTACGGCATGATCAAGACCGACCACGTGCTGTTCATCGCCAGCGGCGCGTTCCAGCTGGCCAAGCCATCCGACCTGATCCCCGAGCTGCAGGGCCGGCTACCGATCCGGGTGGAGCTCGCTTCGTTGTCGGTCGACGACTTCGCCAGCATCCTTACCGGTACCGACGCCTGCCTTACCAAGCAATACCAGGCCCTGCTCGCGACCGAAGGCGTCGAGCTCGATTTCACCGACGAGGGCGTGAAGCGCCTTGCCGAGATTGCCTGGCAGGTGAACGAGTCCACCGAGAATATCGGCGCCCGCCGTTTGCACACGGTGATGGAAAAGCTGCTGGAGGAGGTGTCGTTCGACGCCAGGAGCGGTCGCGTGACCGTCGACGCTGGCTACGTGGAAGCGCGCCTGGGCGCCGTCTCGCGCGACGAGGATCTGGCGCGCTACGTGCTGTAAGTTTGTATCCATGACCTCGTTGGGTAATGGCGCACCCATGCCATCGTCCTGACCAAGTGCTTAAAAGCACCCGATGCAAATCGGGTGCTTTTTCGTTTGCCCGCTGCTTGGCACACGGCAGGCGGTGAAACCCCCGTATGCCATACAGATCAAGCACCGACGTCGTTGCAGGTGCCCTGCTTCCACTCGGCTGGTGAAAGCAACCTTAGGCGAATCATGAATCGATTTTAATCTTCCGCTCATTTTTGGTTGATCTAACTTGAACAGGATATTCAGGCTTGCTTGCACTGACCGATATGAATGCGCTTTCGTGGAGACGATCAACCATGTTCAACCGCCAGACCCAGCACCAACTTGCCAACGCGCAGCAGCAGCTGGCCATACAGCAAGGCGTGCTCGACGCGCTGGATCGCTCGATGGCCATCATCGAGTTCCGGCCGGATGGTACGGTGCTCACCGCCAATGCCAATTTCCTGCGCACCATCGGCTATACGCTGGCCGAGATCGCTGGCCAGCACCATCGCATGTTCTGCCAGCCCGACTATGCCGGCAGCCAGGAATACAGCGCGTTCTGGCGCAAGCTGCAGCAGGGCGAGTATGTGTCCGGCGAGTTCAAGCGGGTGAAGAAGGATGGCTCGGTGATCTGGCTGGAAGCTTCGTACAACCCGGTCTACGATGCGGCCGGCCAGCTGGCGCGGGTGGTGAAGTTCGCCCAGGACATCACGGCCCATGTGGTGCAGGCTGAGGAGCAGGCCAACAAGATCAAGGCGATCAACCGTGCGCTGGCGGTGATCGAGTTCGCGCCCGACGGCACCATCCTCACCGCCAACGACAATTTCCTGCGCACCATAGGCTACCGGCTGGACGAGATCCGCGGCAAGCATCACCGGCTGTTCTGCGATCCCGGTTACGCGGCGAGTGCCGAGTATGCGGCCTTCTGGCGCAGGCTCAACGCTGGCGAATTCGTCACCGGCCTGTTCGAGCGACGCGGCGCCAACGGTGGCACGGTGTGGCTGGAGGCGTCGTACAACCCGATCATCGATGGCGAGGGCAAGGTCTACAAGGTGATCAAGTTCGCGCGCGACGTGACACAGCGCGAACTGGGTATCCAGAACGACCTGCAGCACGTGAAGGAGGCCTATACGCTGTCCGAGCAGACCGACCAGGTGTCGCAGCAGGGTGCGCATGTTATCGAGACTGCGGCCTCCGAGATGCGCAACATCGCTGCCAGCGCGCGCACCTCGTCGCAGCTGATCGAGGAGCTGGGCGGGCGCTCTTCCAGTATCTCGTCCATCGTCGCCACCATCCGCGAGATTGCCGACCAGACCAATCTGCTGGCGCTCAACGCCGCCATCGAGGCGGCCCGGGCCGGTGAACAGGGCCGCGGCTTCGCGGTCGTGGCCGACGAAGTACGCAAGCTGGCCGAGCGCACCTCGAGTTCCACCCGCGAAATCGCATCGATGATTGATCTGATCCGCGACGGCACGAGTTCAGCCATCGTCGGCGTGAACCAGATGCTGCAGCAAGCCGAGCAGGGCGTGGAATACGCCAACGATGCCGGCGCCGCGATCGACCGCATCCGCGATGCCAGCCGCCAAGTGCGCGAGGTGATCAACACCTTCTCCGCCGTGGCCAGCCTCAAGGTGCGCTGAGGCGCTACTTCTGCGGCATCGTCAGCCCGGCGCACGGGTCCGGCCGATCGGCCCGCGATGCAATGGTGACGACGCGGTCGTAGCTGCCGGCTTCGGGCTGACGCTCGACGAAGCCCACGCTCTCAACGCGGCCAGCCGGCAGCGTCAACCACTGCGGTACGCCCAGATCGCGCCTTACATGGCCGTTGCCGGCGAGCAGCACCACGCCTTGCGCTGCGTGATCCTCGAGCACCTTGGCCATCCACACATCACGCGCGATCTGCGCCCTCGCCATGCCTGGCAGCATGGCAGGCGGCAGCTGGCCGCAATGGCCGACATCGACTTCATGCTCCTGGCCACGCATCAGGGCCTCGGGCAGTGGCTGGTCCAGCCGGTAGCGGGCGAGCGTTGCGGCATCGAACACGCTGGCAAAGCCTTCGCGTACCACCTTGGCCCCGTCGGCGCGCGACAGGTTGGCCGCGGCGAGCGGCAGCTTGTGCTGCAGCGCCAGCGTGATCACCGGCTTGTAGAGCGGCCATTGCCAACTGGTCTTGGCCGGCGTGGCGGCGGCGATCACGCAATCGGCATCGGTGCAGGATTCGAGTGCGGCATCGAGCTCGGCCTGCCGTTCACGATCAAACTGCTCCATCGCGATCACCGGCCGCCAACCGGCCTCGACTCGCTGCTGCAGCTGGGCATAGCGCCGGGCATGGCCGTCGGCATTGTCGTGGACTTCACCGAGCAGTAGCACGGTAGGACCAGCTTGTGGCGGGACCGAGGTGGCGCAGCCGGCGAGGGTGCAGGTCATGGCAAGCAGCAGGGAGGCACGGGAAAACAGGGACATGATTCTTGGTAACGAGAATTGATCTCAATATTCTATCACCGCACATCCGCCGGTTTCACGCGCGCCGCGACAGGTCGGCCTGCCCGCCTTGCCGCCGCCGCCAGGCTGCTCCAGCATGGAGTCGCCCGATACCCCCGCATACTGGAGAGCCGCCTCGATGAGCCACAGCCTGTACGTCCAGCTCGCCCAGCCACCTGCTGTGGAGGCGCTGCTCGGCGTGATCCTGGTCGAGGGACTTGCTGCGCTGGAAGCCGATTTCCCGGCCGCCGGACCGTGGCCGGCCGGCATCAGCCACTGGCACCGGCCGGGCGCGTCGGCACGCAGCACCGAGATCGAATATGACGAAGGGCAGGTTCGCGTGCGCATCCTGGCGGGCTCGTCGCCGGCCGACTACATCCTGGCGCTGCGCTTTGCGATGGGCTTTGCCCATCTGGCCGGCAGCGCCATCGCGCCGGAGGACGATGAACCGCTGGCGCTGGCGGATTTTCGTGCCAAGTACGATGCCGAATGGGCCAAGGGCCATGCCAGCAGCACGCTGAAAATGGTGCTGAGCCAGTACCTGCGCGGCGAGCATCCCAGCATCCAGCTCACCACGCTCGATCGCACGCTGCATGCCGGGCCGCGCTTGCGCGCCGACCTGCTGCGCGAGCCCAAGCGCATTGCCCATCGCTGGTTCGACAAGATCCAGCGCTTCAACTATCCGGAGGAAGCCGGGCTGTTCCAGCCCCAGGTGATGGTGGTGGAACGCGAGGGCGTGGCGCAGCGCATCACTACCTACGCACCGGAAACGCGCAGCCTGCTGTGGGAGCGGGCCGAGCTGGTCGCGCTCTACCAGGGGGACGACGACGGGCTGGCACTGCTGCCGTTCGAGCGGCTGGTTGCCTTGCTGGGCGAGCGCGCCGAATGGATTTCCGAGGACCTGCTCGACTGCCCTGCCCTCGACATGGCAGCCTGGGCCAGCCTGCTGGAGGCGGCCCGGCCACACCTGGTGGTCGAGGCAGGCGGACCGCCAGCAAGCGACAACGCACAGGCTGAGCAGTGGTTGCTACAGCACGCCCCCGGCCTGATCTTCCTGCTGGTGGCTGGCGTCGACGGGCGGATCGACGACAAGGAGCGGCAGAGCCTGCAGCGGGAAATCCAGCGCCTCGCCGCCATCGACAATCCGTTCGGTGTGGCGGTGCGCGATATTCTGCCGCTGGTGCAGCAAGCACCGGAGCAATACCTGCAACAGGTGGCCGATGCGCTGCAGACCGGCGACGGCGAGCCGCTGGAGCAGCTGGCGGCGTTCATCGGCGCGGTCGGCAGCATCCTCGATGCGCAGCTGGACAATGTACAGGCGCGCTACAGCAAGCAGCAGCTGTACAACCTTGGCCACGCCGCGGCCAGTGCCTCCGGCGGGCTGTTCGGCAAGATCAGCCGCGAGGAGCAGGCCGCGCTCGACCTGATCAAGGCGCTGTACCGGCTCTGAGTCGTCACCGTTCTGCGTACGCCTCCAGCGCATAGCGATTGCGGCCACCTTGCTTGGCCCGGTATAGCGCGGCGTCGGCCTGGCGGTAGGCGGTGTCGACATCGGTGGTGTCGTCACCGCCGATCACCGTGGCCCCGAGCGACAGCGTTACCCGTTGCCAGTCGCTCTGTACATGCGGCGTAGCCAGATCGCGTATCGCCTGGCAGAGCCGCTCCAGCAGCAATGCCATGTCGGCCGGGTCACCCAGCTTCACCAGCACGGCAAATTCCTCACCGCCGACGCGGAACACGCCATCGGTCTCACGCTGCAGCGTACTGCGCAGCGCCTGGGCCACCCGTGCCAGGACGCGGTCGCCCTCCTGGTGGCCGTAGTGGTCGTTGTATTTCTTGAAGTAATCGATGTCGACGATGGCGAGGCCCAGCCAGCCGCCATTGCGGCGTCGGTGGGCGAATTCCAGCCGCGCCACCTCATCGAAATGGCGGCGGTTGTAAAGCCCGGTCAGTGCATCCTTGATCGCCATGCGCTGCACCTGCTGCATGCTGCGGCCCAGTAACACCATCAGCAGCAGGCAGCACAGCACCGCCAGGACCGCGCCGGCCATCAGCGACGTGGCCTTCAGCGCCTCCCACGCCAGCGCGTCACGCGGCGCCCTGGCGACCAGCACCCAATCGGCCGCGCGCAGCGGAAACGCCGCATAGCTGTCGCCATCGTGGCTCAGCACCTGGCCCGGCCGCGCGCTGACCACTGCCTTGGGCACGGTGCTAGCGCGATCACCGAGCAGGTCGCGCCCGTCGCGGGTGAGCAGCTGCAGCGATGCATGCGGCACCGGCCGGGCGCGCAGGCGCTGTATCAGCGATTGCAGCTGGATATCGAGGCCCAGCGTGCCGCGATAGCTGTCGCCTTCGTACACCGGCCGGCTCAGCGTGACCATCGGTGCCTGTGTCACCAGGTCGCGGTAGGCCGCGGTCCAGCGGGTGCGCCGCTCCGGGTTCAGCGCCGGCCCTGCCAGTTGCTTGACCTGGTCCGAGAAGAAGAAGTCACGCCCCTGTTCGCGTGGCGGCGGGTAGATGTAGACGAACTGCTGCGCAGACACGTAGTAGATCCACGGCAGCGAGGGATCGCGGTTGCGGATGGCCTGGAACAAGGGGGTGAGGCCGAGGGCCATGTCCATTTCCCGCGCTGCCTGCGAGCCGGGCTCGGGCAGTGGCCCCAAGCCGGTCAGCTCGCCGATATCCCGGTTCCAGGCACCGGGCAGGTCGCCCAGGTAGTAGCCGCCGCGGGCGTGCTCCTGTAGCAGCTGGTCGGTGATATCGATGTTCAGCGTATACAGCCCGCCCAGCATGTCGGCCGCGTCCAGCGCCAGCGCATCGATGCTGAAGCGGTAGAGGTCGAGCTGGTGGTCGAGCGCTGCGGCGACCTCGCCGGCTTCCTGCACCAGCTGCCGGGTTTCGGTATCGAGGTTCTGCCGGTAGCGATGATAGCTGCCGAGCACGCCGATCAGCAGCAGCGCGGTGCAGGCGAGCACGGCCGCGCGGCGTATGCCCCGGGTCGGCTCAATCGCCGCCAGCGTACGTCCGGTTGTGGTTTGCATTGCGCCCCCTGCTGCCGGCATGGCCGTCGGCATCTATCCAGCTGCAGTGTAGGGTCAGCCGGTCCGCCTTGGCTTGCCCCGGATCAGCTTTGGCAATTGAGGCGATCTGAGAGCCTGTGCCGACTGCTCAGACGATGGCGAGGTGGTTGTCCCACTTGATGCCGGCCTGCGTGACCAGCGGGCTGAGGCTGCGCCGGGCCAGATCCAGCTCGGCGATCACGCCCATCTCGTTGGACACGTAGATACGCGCGCCGTCGACCGCGATGCCGGCCGGGCGCTGCATGCCGATCTCGCCAAGGAACGCGCCACGGCTGTCCCACAGCAGGACGGCATCGCCCTGCAGCGCGGTGGCGATGAACACATTGCCGGCCGCTGCCACGCTGGCCGCATAGCCGCCCCAGCCGGGCAGGTGCTCGGCCAGCGTCAACTTACCGCCCTGCAGGATGGCCAGCAGCGGTGTATCCATCACGTCGCGGCCGTCCGGCGATTCGGCCTGGATGGCGATGCCCAGCGCGCCGTCCGCAGTGCGGGCGATATGGCGCAGGCTGTAGCTGCGCTCGGGCAGCGCATGCCGTTCCAGCAGCCGGCCCGACGGCAGGTCGAGAATGACCACCGAGGGTTCCATGGTGGCGAGATTGAGCTTGTCGCGCCCGGACTGCGGCAGTGTCAGGATGCCGCCGTTGGCCACGGCCAGCGTCTTGCCCGGCACCAGCCAGTAGAGCTCGTGCGGGCCGATGCCGTGGCTGGGAAACTCGGCCAGCCGCGTGAGCGTGCTCGCGTCGTAGACGCCGACCATGCCCTGGCCACGCGCGATGTCGTTCTCGGTGGTGTAGAGCGTCTTGCCGTCCGGGCTGAGGATGGCGTGGCCATAGAAATGGCGGCCCGGTTCGGGTGCAATGCGGCGGATTTCCTCGCCACTGCGCCAGTTGATGCGCGACAGCCAGAAGCCGGCGCGGCGCGCCACCAGGATCAGCTCGTCGCTGCCCGGGATGGGCAGCATGCCGTGGCCGCGCGTGGGCAGCCGTATCGGCTTGCCGTCCACTGCGCTGAAGAACGGACCGTCCGTGTCGGCCGCAGCGGCCAGCAATGTGCGCGCGGGTTGCCCGGCCAGCGCTGGCAAAGGCAGCGCCAGCATGCCCAACGCGGCGAGGAAGTGGCGACGCGATAGCCCGCTGGCGATCACTCAGTCGCCGTCCGAATCGTTGAAGCCCAGCACGATATCGAGCGCGGTCGCGAGATCACCAGCCACGGTCTGCTTCAGTGCGGAAAGGCTGGTGCGCACGGCGGTCTGCTGTGCCTCGCTTTGCCTGGCCTGGTCGGCGTTGAGCTTGGCGATGGCGGCGCGGGCGGCATCGAGTTGGGTCTTCAGCTTGGCATTGACTGCCGCATGGCCTTGCGCCGCGACGAAGCTGGCGAGGCCGGCATCGCCCTTGGGGCCGAAGTAGGCGGTGGTGAAGCCATCGAGCTGCGCGGTCAGCGCTGCCTTGGACAGATTGCTGCGCCAGTCCGGCCAGGCGGAGGGCTCGGCTTCTTCCACCCGCGGCAGTCGGCGGATCGCGCCTTCCAGCCCGGACAGCATCAGGCCGATGGTCTCCGGCAGCAGGTTCTTGCGGAAGAATTCGGCTTCGCCGCCCAGTTGCTCCACATAGAGCTGCCAGCCCGCATCGAGCTGGTGCACATCCTCGGCGGCACGCTCGGCGCTACCGACGAGGTAGGCGCAGCGCGCCTTGGTCTTGAGCTTGGCCAGTTGTGCCGCCGGCTCGGCCTCGCCGTACAGCAGGTATTCGGCAGCGGAGAGGCCGCGTACCGAGACATTGTGTGGATCGATGCCGTCGCCGGCGGCGATGCGCTTCTCGATGTCCTTCACCCGGGTGGGGCGGAAATCGATCATGCGGCCGGTGCGCTCCAGCACGATGGGGCCGCCGGTGGCGCCGTCCATGTTGCGCCAGGCCAGCATCGCGCCCTGCCAGCTGCTGCGGGTAGCCGTGAGCGTGTCGGCACCGGGCTTGGCGCAGAAGCTGCGGCTGGCGGCGGCAAAGCCATCGACGGCCTGCGCCAGCGCCTGGTGGCGGCCGATGTAGGCCTGTTGCACCCAGCGAGTGGCAAAGCCGGCGTCGGGTACCGGGGCCTCGGCGTGAGCGAGGCCGGCCACGGCCAGCAGGGCGAGGATACGCACGGTGGCGTTCATCAGGTCTCCTTGGCGATCCGCAGATCGCGGGTTGGGCACGGGGCCGGGCCCCACGCCGTTACAGCGATTGCAGGAAGCGCACCAGGTTGTCCCGGTCCTGCTTGTTCAACTTGAGCACGTACTGCTTGCTGGCTTCGGCTTCGCCGCCATGCCACAGCACCGCTTCCATCAGGTTGCGGGCGCGGCCATCGTGCAGGTAGTAGCTGTGGCCGTTCACCGCCGGGATCAGCCCAAGCCCCCACAGCGGCGGCGTCTTCCATTGCCGGCCGCCCGCCTTGAAGTCGGGGCGATTGTCCGCCAGGCCCTCGCCCATGTCGTGCAGCAGCAGGTCGGTATATGGCCAGATCTTCTGGTTGGACAGCTTGGGCAGCGTCGGATGCGTGCCGGTGGTGTAGCTCGGCACATGGCAGCTGACGCAATTGGCATCGGCGAACACCTGCTTGCCGCGCAGCACGGCGGGATCCTTGGGATTGCGCCGGCTCGGCACCGCCAGTGCCTGGCTGTAGAGAATGACCTGGTCCATCTTGCGCTCGTCGATTTCCGGCTTGCCGCCGGTGGGCGAGGCCAGGCAATCCTTCTGCGCCGCCGTGCATTCCTCGTTGGGGAAATGCTTGGAAGTGATGCCGATATCGCCGACGAAGGCGCCGGCCGCCTGGTGCGCCACCGTGCCGACGTTGCCCTTCCAGCCGTAGCGGCCCAGCACCGTCTTCTGCGCGTAGGCATCCCACACCCAGTTGGGCTCCCCCTTGATGCCCTTGTTCTCGGCTGCCTGGCGCGCGGCATTGGCCTGCACGTCCTCCAGCTTGATTGCCTCGATCAGGCCGAGGCCGATCATGTGCGGCGCGATGCGCGGCGACAACTGCACATCCGGGTGCATCGGGCCATAGCCCAGCTCGGTGAATGTGTAGGTCGGCGCGCGCAGGCTGTAGCGGGTGCCGTCGGCGAACTTGCCGGGCAGCTCGCGGTAGCGGATCTGCACCTTGCCTTCCGGCTTCACGTCCGGAATGGCGTCGTTGTTGAACTGGCCGCCATAGGTCGGTTCGGGTGCCGGGCCACCATGGGCATCGGTGCCGGGGATGGACAGGCGGATCAGCAGCGCCATCGGCTGCTCGTCCTGCACGCCGCGGGTGATGGTGGGCGGCGCGCCACGGCCATCGAGCGTGTGGCAGGCGCCGCAGGAGCGGGCGATGAAATGGGGCCCCAGGCCATCGCGTGCGGCGGTGGATGACGGCGCCTCGACCCAGGCCTTCTTGAAGAAGGAATTGCCGACGACGAAATCGGTCTTCTGCGCATCGGACAGCGCCGGCGCCGGCAGCGAGAACGCATTCTTGCCATGGTCGTCGATGGTGGCGGCCACGCCACCCGGAAGGTCTTCACCGGCCTCGAATCGGGCCAGCTTGCCGCTGACGGCGGCGAGCACGGTGCCGGCAACCAGCACGGCGGGGATCAACAGCTTGTAACGCATGGTCGTATCTTGCAAATGGCTACGGCCCCGCTTGTGGCGGGGCCGCGTGCGCGGGGTCAGTCTGCGATTATACGGCGGTATTCAGACGCTTGATGCCGAGCGCCTGAGCCGATTCGACGAGGTTGGCGGCCTGCTTCTTCAGTGCCTCGACCACGGCCTGCACGCGCTGGCGGCCCGGCGCCTTGGCGTCGCCGATGATCTCGCGATCGAACGGTGCCTTGATCGCTTCGGTCAGCTTCACGGTATTGGCGATGCTGGCGCTGGTGGTATCGGCCAGCTTGGCGTTTTTCTGGGCAACCAGGGCCTTCAGGCTGGCACCCTCGACCACCTTGCCGTCACGGCCCTTGTAGCGGCCTTCCCACACGTTCTGGATGCCCTGGGCATTGGTCACGATATCGCGATGGGTGTTGTCGGCGAAGCACGAGTGCTCGTCTTCCTGGGCCTGGGTATCAAGCGCCACTTCGATGCGCTCGCCGGCCAGCTCGCCACGGCTCAGCGTGCCGATGCCGGTGAGGATCTTCTTCACGCTGTCGTTGCCGCCGGCCACGAACTTGGCACGATAGTTCTTGGCGTTCGGCGCCCATTGCTTGGCAACCGATTCCAGATCGGCCACCAGCATGTCGGTCACGGTCTTCAGGTAGAGGCGACGGCGATCGGCGTTCGGTGCCTTGCCGTCGACGTAGTCGGTGAACTTGCGGTCACCTGGGCCGTTTTCGTTCAGATCCTGGCCCCACAGCAGGAACTCGATGGCGTGCCAGCCGGTGGCGATGTTTTCCTCGCCGCCGCGCTCGTTCAGCGCGCGCAGGTTCTTGGCGGTGATCTTGGCCTTGGCGTTGTTGATGATGCCGGCCTTGGCCTTGCCTTCGACATAGTCGATATAGGCTTCGTCGAGCGGCCAGGCGTTGATCAGGCCTTCCGGACCGTTCTCGTCGTCGATCGGGCCGCCGTAGAAACGGAAGGCTTCCGTCTGGCCATACCATTCGCGCGCAGCCAGCCATTCCTTGCGCGCCTTGGCGAGGTCCGCTTCCGACGGCGCGGCGATGAACTCGTTCACCGCGGCCTGCAGCGCCTTGGCGCCAGCGACGCTGTCGTCGTAGTTGGCAGCAACGATGTTGGCGTAGTTGTCGAGCACGGCGCGCTGGCTGACTTCAGCAGCGCGAGCCGGGGCGGAGACGACGACGGCGGTGGCGGCAAAAACGGCCAGCGCGCGCAGCGAGGTGGAGGCGAAAGACATCGACGGTTCCCTGTGTTTGGTCGAATGCATGAACGGCCCACACCTTAATTGATAATGTTTCTTGTTTCAAGAAATTGGGCGCCGGGCAACGGCCGGCTGTCGGCAAGAATTGATCCGTTGAAAGAGGGGCGCAGTGCATGGTGGTGAACAAGGCATGCCCGGTGGTGCTGCGTGAAGCGCCTGGCGGGTACGAGCTGCTGGTATTTCGCCATCCATTGGCGGGCGTTCAACTGGTGAAGGGCACGCTGGAACCAGGGGAGGCCGCGGAAGCGGCCGCGCTGCGGGAGCTCGCCGAGGAAGCGGGGCTCACGGCCGTGACACCGGCGCGACCGCTGGGAATCTGGGATAGCGGCTGGCAGGGGCAGGTCTGGTCGTTCCAGCGAGTGACGGTGGCGGATGCGCTGTCGGCACAGTGGCGCCACTACACGAGCGACGACGGCGGGCATGAATTCGCCTTCTTCTGGCACCCGCTCGCCGCTGAGCCTGATGATGATGGGCATCCGCTGTTCGCCGGCGCCCTGCATGCCTTGCGCGTGCGGCTGGCAGAGTGCGATTGCCGGGTTCTCACACCGCCCGCTCACGGCGCGGTGGCCTGCTCCAGCCGGGTGAGCCAGGCGATGGCGCCGGCGCGGTCGGCGCCGCACATGTCGAGCGCAGGCTGCAACCCGCCGCACACGGCAGGGCGCTCCGGCCGGCCGAACAGCTTGCAGCGCCAGGCTTCGTCCAGTTGCACGCATGGCACACCAGCGGGCTTGCCGTGCGGCATGCCTGGAATGGCGCTGGAAATCGATGGAGCGATGCAACAGGCGGCACAGCCACTGCGGCAGGATGCGGCGGACGACATCGCGGCATTGTCGCCGCTTCCCGCCGGACGGCCAAACATGCAGGTATGAACGGTGCGGCCGCTGTGAACTGCAAAGGGTTTCAGCAGTGCCGCCTGCTGCGCAAAAAGCGGCGCTTGTAGTAAGCTCGTTCATTACAACAAGAGCGCCCCGACACGGGGCGCCACGCGACCGGTACACTGCCGGTCGATGGAGGAGCCCCTATGAGCATGATCTTCACCGCATTGACGGTGCTGTTGCTGCTCGTGCATCTGGCCGCGTTGGGCCAGGTGGTGAAAAGCAACTGGATCGACCGCCACATCGTGCGCGCGAGCAGCCTGCTCGGCATCGTGCTGGTGTTGTTCTGCGTCGAGCATTTCGTCGGCCTTGGCCGGCTGTCCTGGCTATGGCCGATCACCTTCGCTGCCTCGGTATTCATCCTGCGGCGCGATCTGGCGAACAAGGCGTTCTGGCTGGGCGAGCTGCCCTTCATCGTGCCGTTCGGCTGGGCGCTGCTGTGGCGCTTTCTCTGGCCCAATCTTGATGCCTCGGCCGAGAAGATCACCAACCTCTATTTCATCCGCAACTACATCGACGGCGCCACGCTGCCGCCGCCGGATCAATGGCTGCCCGGCCAGCTGTTCGACAGCTACTACGCGCTGCTGCACTACGCTGCTGCGCTGATGGGCCGGCTGTTCGACCTGTCGGCTGGCTGGAGCATGAACCTCGCGTTCTGCGTGGTGATCGGCCTGATGGGCAGTCTCGCCTGGTCGATGGCATCGCGCTGGGTGGCCAGCCCACGCTGGCGCGCCGTCATCGTCGCGGCAGTGATCGTCGGTGGCAATGGCCTGGCGCCGCTGCTGCCGGCGCTGTTCCAAGGGCCGTACGATGCCGGCAATGCGACGACCCGGCTGTGGGCCAGCACCCGCTTCACCGGTACCTTCGACCAGAGCATCACCGCCGATTGGGGCCGCCAGCTGTTCAACAGCGGCCCGCCCGAATTGCAGCAGCAGCCCTATGGTCCGCGCGACCTGCCGCTGGAGAACACCGGCTACTACATCTATCTGGGTGACCTGCACCCGCCGCTGGCCGGCTTCGTGCTGCTGTTCTTCGCACTGGCGCTGATCGCGCGGCTGCAGACTGGGTGCCCGCCGCAGAACCGCGAATGCGCCGATGCCGAGGCGGCGACGCTCGACCGCTTGCAGTTCCTGCTCGGTGTGTCGCTGCCGGTTACCATCGCCGCCAATGCCTGGGTGTTCCCGCTGCAGCTGGCGCTGATCGCCGGCTGGGTGCTGTGGCGCTATGCGCAGAAGCAGCCGTTCTCGTGGAAGGCGCTGCTGGTCGGCGCTGGCACCGGCGTGGCGCTGATCTACCCGTTCCTGGTGTATTTCACCGGCAGTGGCCTGTCGTTGCCGATTCGCGTTGTCACCGCCATCGACCACACGCCGGCGGCGCAGTGGCTGGCGATCTGGTGGCCCATCCTGTGGCTGGTGGTGCTTAGTCTGGCGCGCCGCTTTGGCGAGGACAGCCCGTCGGCACGTTTCGGCGCCTGGGTCGCTGGCGGCATGGTGCTGGCGCTGGTGATCAGCGAGGTGTTCTACGTCGACGATCCGATCGGTGATCGCTACAACCGCTTCAACACCACGCTGAAGTGGTGGTCCTGGCTGTTCCCGGCCGGCCTTGCGCTGCTTTCCGCGCCGCTGGTGGGCGCCGAGCGCCGCGCCTGGCGCTGGCTGGCGGCGTTGCCGCTGGCGGGCTGCCTTGCCTTCCTCTGGCCGCAGGTCCAGTACCTCGCCACCCAGCCCAAGCCGGAAGCCGGCAAGCTGGCGGGTGATGGCTGGCTGATGAATGACGGCGTGCACCGCCGCATCCTCGAATACCTGCGCTCGGCCGAGCGCGGCATCGTGGTGGAAGGGCTGGACGGCGGTTCCTACGTCAATACCTCGGCCTTTGCGCTGCATGCGGCGCAACCGGCCATGAACGGCTGGCCGGCGCACGAAGGCTTGTGGCGCGGCGATCCGTACACCATCCGTGCCGATGCCGACGCAGTGCGCCAGCTCTACCACGCACAGCTCGCCAATCCGGTGGAGTGGCTGCTGGCGCGCAACGTGCGCTACGTGGTCTGGGCCCGCTGGGACCAGCAGCGTGACCCAGCCGCCTTCGCCACCCTGCAACAACAACTGGCTGCCAGCTATGTCTGGCATCCGCTGGCCGACGAGAACGGGGCCAGTTTCGGCGTCTGGGAACGCCGCTGAGCCAAGCCGCTGAGTTAGAAGAGAACACGTCATGCAACTGATTTTCCTCGTCGCCAGCCTCGCCCTGTTGTGGCTGCACCTCGCCGGCCTCACCGCCGTCGTCGGCCGCTGGCTGCCCTTCCCCATCGCCCGCGCCACCGGCGTGTTGCTGGTTACGCTGGCCGTGTGCGCAGTCGAACACTTCGCCGGCCTCGGCAATCTGTCCTGGGCCTGGCCGTTCACCGCCGCGCTGGCGGGCCTGGCGCTCTATATCTGTCGCAAGGAGCTGAAGGGCTCGGACTTCTGGCGCTGGGAAAAGGTGCTGCTGGTGGGCTTCGCCATCGGCTTCGTCTGGAAGTACTGCTTCCCCGGCATCTATCCGAATGCCGGTGAGCGCACGGCCGATCTCTACTTCATGCTGAACTACATGCCGGGCGAGCAGCTGCCGCCGCTCGACACCTGGTATCCGCCGTACAAGTTCGACTTCTACTACGCCTTCATGCACTACGGCGCGGCCCTGATGGCGCGGTTGTTCGGCTGGGAGCCGGTGTTCGCATACAACATCGCTTTCGGTCTGGTGATGGGTTTGTCGCTGACGCTGGCGTGGTATTTTGCCGGGCGTTTCATCGAAAAGGTGTGGGCGCGCTGGCTGCTGGTCGCCGCGATCACGCTTGGCGGTACCGGCATCACCCCCATCATCCACTTCGCTGTCGGCCAGCCGGCCGACAAGCCCGATTCCTGGGCCGCCACCGAATACATGTGGGGCAGCGCCCGCTTCATCGGCAACTTCGACCAGTGGGTGAACACCGATTTCGGGCGTGCGCTGTTCCCCAAGACGCCGCCCGAGGCCAAGCCGACGCCGGATTGGGAGCCGCGCGACATTCCGATGGAGAACTTCGGCTACCAGTTCTTCCTCGGTGACTTCCATCCGCCGATCGGGGGTTATCTGCTGCTGTTCCTGGCGCTGGCGCTGATCGCCTGGGTGGAGGCGCCGCCGCGCGAGGACGAGGCTGATCACCGGCGCATCGGCCAATTCCTGCTGCCGATCACCGCAGCGGCGATGCTGATCACCAATACCTGGATCTTCCCCTTCGCCGCGTTGCTGGTGCTGACCTGGGCCGGCTGGCGACAGTGGCAGAAGAATCCGCCGGATTGGCAAGCCGTGTTCGCTGGCGCCATCGTCGGCGGCCTGCTGGTCTATCCGTATCTGTCGGGGCTGGCCGCGCAGGCAATCAGTACGCCGATCAAGCCGGTACCGATGGGCGACCATACCCCACCGTTGCGCTTCCTGATCTTCTGGTGGCCGATGCTGGTGATGATGGGGCTGGCCGTTGTCGACAAGAAGACCCGGCCGCTGGCGATCTGCTTTGGCGTGGCCTTCCTCGTCATGCTGGCGATCTCCGAGCTGGTGTACGTCGACGACCCGTCCGGCGGCAAATACGACCGCACCAATACCACGATGAAGTGGTGGGGCTGGCTCTACAGCGGCGGCCTCCTGGCCTGCGGTGCGCTGGCACTGGCGAGTACGCTGCGCTGGGTGCGCGTGGCCACGGTGATCGCGCTGCTGCTGGTATGCAGCTATGCCTACGACGTGGCGCGCTACTGGATCCACACGCCCAAGACCGAGATGGGCCAGCTGAACGGCAAATCCTGGTTCATCCGCGACCAGCCGGCGCTGCGCGACATGATCAACTACCTCAAGCACGCCGAGCGCGGCATCGTGCTGGAGAACTGGCTGGGCGACGCCTACACCAACCAGGGGCTGGTCGCGATGTTTGCCCAGCAGGTGTCGATGATGGGCTGGGTCAACCACGTCAGCCTGTGGCACGGCGCGCCGTCGTCGGTGTGGAGCGAGACCAACCTGCTCAAGTCGTTTTACAAGGGCGAGATGCCGGACATGGCCAACTGGCTGGCCCGGCACAAGGTCGACTACATCGTCTGGACGCCGGCGGACAACAACGCCAGCCCGCAGTCCTGGGCCACCATCAACAACGCCATCGCCGGCCATTACAGCTGGAAACCGTTTGGCGACAACCCGCTCACCGGCCTGTGGGTGCGCCGCGAGATCAAGCCATGAACCAACTGCTGTCCATCGTCGTTCCTTGTTACAACGAGGAAGAAGTCATCGGTGAAACCATGAAGCGCCTCAAGGCCTTCTGTGGCGAGCTCGCCGATCTCGACGTCGAACTCATCTTCATCGACGACGGCAGCCGTGACCGTACCCGCGCGCTGCTGCGCAGCTTCGCCGACGAAGATCCGCGCATCCGCGTGGTTGGCTTCGCCCGCAATTTCGGCCACCAGACCGCCGTCACCGCCGGTATCGATGCCGCGCGTGGCGATGCCGTGGTGCTGATCGACGCCGACCTGCAGGATCCGCCCGAAGTGGTGCACCAGATGATCGCCAAGTGGCGCGAAGGCTACGACGTGGTCTACGGCGTACGCACCGAGCGGCCCGGTGAATCGGCGTTCAAGCTCGCTACCGCTCGCGCGTTCTACCGCGTGCTGAACAAGCTCTCCGACGTACCCATCCCGCTCGATACCGGCGACTTCCGCCTGATGAGCCGCCACGTGGTCGACAGCCTCGTCGCCATGCCCGAGCGCGACCGCTTCGTGCGCGGCATGGTGAGCTGGGTCGGCTTCAAGCAGACGGCCCTGCCGTACCGCCGTGCCGAACGCTTTGCCGGCGAATCGAAGTACCCGCTGCGCAAGATGCTGAAGTTCGCCACCGACGGCATCCTGTCGTTCTCGACCAAGCCCCTGCAGATGTCGATCGGCCTCGGCATGAGCGCCGCCCTGCTGTCGCTGGCGGGCATCGTGTATGCGCTGGTGATGCGCCTCTTCACCGAGATCCACGTCGAGGGCTGGACGCTGTTGATGATCGCCGTGCTGTTCATCGGCGGCGTGCAGCTGATCTGCGTCGGCATCCTCGGCGAGTACATCGGTCGCATCTACAACGAGGTGAAGCACCGGCCGCTCTACGTAGTGCAGGAATACATCGGCTACGCCAACCATGAAGGCCCGGCCCGCTCGCGCAGCCCGGTGGTGGACCGCAAGTGAAGCGTTACCTCAAGCCGGCGATCGGGCTGGTCCTCGCCTGTGCCTTCGTCTGGCTGATTGCGCGGCAGATCGATCCGGCCGAACTTGGCCGTGCCTTTGCCGGCACCGATGCCGGCTGGGTCGTAGCCGCGCTGGTTGCCTTCTGTGGCGGCTATGCCTGCCGGATCGCCCGCTGGCGCGCCATGCTGGCCCGCGACAACCCACAGCTCGCCTGGTCCGATTGTGCCGGGCCCTTGCTGGCAAGCTTTGCCGCCAACAATGTGCTGCCGTTCCGCGCGGGCGACGTGCTGCGTGCCTTCGCCTTCAACGGCCGGCTTGGCACCACCTCCGGCACGGTGCTGGCGACGTTGTTCGTGGAGCGCCTGCTGGATCTGTTGATGGTGCTGGTATTGTTCGGCGCCGCGCTGGCCGCTTTCGGGCTCGATGCCAGCGCACTGGCCGGCGTCGGTAGCGCCATGCTGATCGCGCTGGGCCTCGCCATCCTCGGCGTGCTGCTGTTCCCGCAAAGCTTCGCGCCGCTGGCACGCTGGGGTGGCCGACTGGCCGCCAGGGTGTCGCCGCGCATTGGCGACAAGCTCAATACCGAGATCGACCGCGGCCTGGCCACGCTGGGCCACCTCGCCAGTGGCAGCACCATGGCGCGCCTGGTTGGCTGGTCGATTGCCGCCTGGCTGTTCGAAGGCTGCGTGTTCTGGTTCGCCGCGCTGGCCGTACCGGGCCTCGCCGAACCATTGGCAGGCTGGCTGGCCTTGCCGGTGGGCACGCTGGCCACGCTGATTCCCAGCACGCCGGGCTATGTCGGCACCTTCGATTACTTCACCGTGCGCGCAATGACTGCGCTCGGCAATGGCCAAGTGGTGGCGACGGCCTACGCCCTGCTGGTCCACGCGCTGTTGTGGCTGCCGCCGACGTTGGCCGGCGGCGCCTATCTGCTGGCCACCCGTACCCGAATTCCCAGAGAGTCCATGTCATGAGCCTTGCCCACGCCACCCGCGTCGCCGTCGTCGGCGGCGGCTTCACCGGCCTTGCCGCCGCCTATGAGCTTGCCAAGCAGGGCATCGCCGTCACCGTGCTCGAAGCCGAGCACGAGATCGGCGGCCTTGCCGCCGCGTTCGACGTGGCCGGTGAGAAGCTCGATCGCTTCTACCACCACTGGTTCACCAACGATCTGGAAGTGATGCGGCTGATCGACGAGCTCGGCCTCAACGACCGGGTTGCGATCAATCCGACCAATACCGGCGTCTACTACGCCAACCACTTCTTCAAGCTCTCCACGCCGTGGGACTTGCTGAACTTCACGCCGCTCGCCTTTACCGACCGTATCCGTCTGGGCCTGTTGGCGCTGCGCGCGCGCCGGGTCGAGCACTGGATGGAGCTGGAGGACAAGACCGCTGCCGAATGGCTGAAGGAGCTCGGCGGCGAGCGCGTCTACCGCGTGGTGTGGGAGCCGCTGCTCAAGGGCAAGTTCGGCCCGGTGGCCGAAGAGATTTCGGCGGTGTGGTTCTGGAACAAGCTGAAGCTGCGTGGCGGTTCACGCGGCAAGGGCGGCGAGGAACGTCTCGCCTACTTCAAGGGCGGCTTCGTCGCGCTGGCCGAGGCACTGGCGGCGCGCGTGCGCGAGCTGGGCGGCCGCATCGAGACCGGCACGCCGGTCAGCACCATCCGCCCGGACGGCGCGCTGTGGCAGATCGATACCGCGAACGGCACCATCACCGCCGACCACGTGATCGCCACCACCGCGCTGCCGCTGGTGGCCGGCATGGTCAAGGACTGGGCGCCGGCTGACTACGTGGCCAAGCTCGAGCGCATCCACTACCTTGCCAACGTCTGCCTGGTGCTGGAGCTCGACCGCTCGCTGTCGAATACCTACTGGCTCAACGTCAACGACCCGAGCTTCCCCTTCGTCGGCGTGATCGAACATACCAACTTCGAGAAGCCGGAAACCTACGGCGGCCGCCATATCGTCTACCTGTCCAAGTACCTGCCGCACACCGATGCGCTGTACCGGATGAGCGCCGACGAGGTGCTGGACTTCGCGCTGCCCTACCTGCAGAAGATGTTCCCCAAGCTCGACCGCAGCTGGATCCAGCGCCACCACGTGTGGAAGGCGCGCTGGTCGCAGCCGGTGGTGGAGAAGCGCTACAGCACGCTGATCCCGCCGGAGGCTGGCCCGCAACCGGGCTTCCACCTGTGCTCGATGGCGCAGATCTACCCGGAGGATCGTGGCACCAACTACGCGGTGCGCGAAGGCCGCAAGCTCGGTCGTGCGCTGGCCGAGAAGCTCGGCTGATCGTGCCGTTGCAACGCAAACAAGCCGCCCAAGGGCGGCTTGTTTTATTGGGCGGCTGTGGCTAGCCGAACAGCTTGCCGAGTGCGCCGAGGCCCTGCGACAGCATATCGCCGCCCACCGGCAGCTCGCCGTTGGGGGTGAGCTGGTCGACGATGCCGGGCAGGTACTGCGCGACCAGATCGGAAGCCTGTTGCGGATCGATGCCCAGCTTGCCGGCGATCTGGGTCACGGCGTCGCTGCCGAGCACCGACTGGATCTGGTCCGCCGATACGGGCAGGTTGCCGCCGGTGCCGACCCACGACTGCACCAGTTCACCCAGCCCGCCTTGCTGGAATTTCTCGACGAGGCCGGCTACGCCGCCCTGCTGCGCCAGCACGTCGGATACCACGGCGCCGAAGCCCTCGTTGGTGCCGCCGCCCAGCAGATTGCCCAGTTGCTCGAACATGTGATTACTCCTGATTGAAGGGGCTGCCCCGCGGCAGCAAGATGGAACGAGAACCCTCACTATAGAGCGCACGATATGAACGCCAGTTTGCAAAGCCTGTTGCAGCGGGATGCGCTGATCGCCGGTAGCTGGACCGCCACCGTGCAGCGCTTCGCCGTGACCGATCCGGCCACCGGCAGCGTGATCGCCGAGGTAGCCAGTTGCGGGCGCAGCGAAGCCCGGGCTGCCATCGCCGCTGCCGAAGCGGCGCTGCCCGATTGGCGTGCGCTACCGGCCAAGTCCCGCGCTGCGCTGCTGCGCCGCTGGTACGAGCTGATGTTGTCGCATCAGGACGAACTCGCCGAGATCCCCACCCGCGAACAGGGCAAGCCGCTGGCCGAAGCACGTGGCGAGATCGCCTATGCCGCGGGTTTCGTCGATTGGTTCGCCGAGGAGGCGCGTCGCATCAACGGCGATGTGCTGGAACACCCGCAGGCCGACCGGCGCATCCTGGTGCTGAAGCAGCCGATCGGTGTGTGTGCTGCCATCACGCCGTGGAATTTCCCGGCCGCGATGATCACGCGCAAGGCTGGCGCCGCGCTCGCCGCCGGCTGCACCATGGTGGTTAAGCCCGCCAGCCAGACGCCACTGACCGCGCTGGCACTTGGTGCGCTGGCGATCGAGGCCGGCCTGCCGCCGGGCGTGTTCAACGTGGTGCCAGGCGCCGCCAGCGAGGTTGGCGCCGAGCTCGCCGAGAACCCGGCCGTACGCAAGCTCTCGTTCACCGGCTCGACCGAGGTTGGCCGCACGCTGATGGCGCAGTGCGCGCCAACGCTGAAGAAACTGTCGCTGGAGCTTGGCGGCAATGCGCCCTTCATCGTGTTCGACGATGCCGACATCGATGCCGCGGTGGAAGGCGCGATCGCCGCCAAGTTCCGCAATACCGGCCAGACCTGCGTCTGCGCCAACCGCTTCTACGTGCAGGCCGCCGTCTACGACCAGTTCGCTGAAAAGCTCACCGCGTGCGTCGCTGCGCTGAAGGTTGGCAACGGCCTCGACAGCGGCATCGAGCAGGGCCCGTTGATCGATGCCGACGCGCTGGCCAAGGTCGAAGCGCACGTTGCCGACGCAACGGCCAATGGCGCCCGGGTGCTGACCGGTGCCAAGGCGCTCGGTGGTACCTGGTATGCGCCAACCGTGCTCGCCGATGTTGCCGAGGGTGCGTTGCTGTGCCGCGAGGAAACCTTCGGCCCGGTGGCGGGCCTGGTGAAGTTCCAGACGGAGCTTGACGCGGTGCGGCTGGCCAATGCCACCGAGTTTGGCCTTGCCGCGTATTTCTATGGCCAGAACCTCTCAAGGGTGTTCCGCGTGGCCGAAGCACTGGAATACGGTATGGTCGGCATCAACACGGGCCTCTTCAGCAATGAGGTCGGGCCATTCGGTGGCGTGAAGCAGAGCGGCTTTGGCCGTGAGGGCTCGAAGTACGGCCTTGCCGAGTACCAGGAACTGAAGTACCTGTGCCTCGGCGTGTGAATGCATTGCCGCAATGAAAACAGGGCTGCAACCGGCAGCCCTGTCTGCTTGATGCGGAACCGATCAGACCGACCAGTCGACGATGCCGGTCCAGGCCGTGATCAGCACGATCAGGCCGAAGGCGATGCGGTACCAGGCGAACGGAATGAAGGTGTGGCTCGCCACATAGCGGATCAGCGCGCGGATGGCGATGAAGGCAAACACGAAGGACGCAATGAAGCCGACCGCGAACACGCCAGCGTCGCCGGCATCCAGCACATGGCGATGCTTGTACAGGCTGTAGAGCGAGGCGGCGCCCAGCGTGGGGATGCCGAGGAAGAACGAGAACTCGGTTGCGGCCTTGCGCGACAGGCCAAGGAACAGGCCACCGATGATGGTGGCGCCGGAACGGCTGGTGCCGGGAATCAGCGCCAGACACTGGCACAGGCCGACCTTGAGCGCATCCTTCAGCGACAGGTCGTCCACCTCGGTCACCGTCACCGTGTGTTGGCGCTTCTCCGCCCACAGGATGACGAGGCCGCCGACGATGAAGGCGATGGCCACCGGCACCGGATTGAACAGCACCGCCTTGATCGGTTCGTTGAAGAGCTTGCCGAGGATGGCGGCCGGGATGAAGGCGATGATCACTGCCAGCAAGAGGTTGCGCTCGCTGCCCGCCTGGCGTACGCCCACGCTCAGCGTGCGGCCGAGCTTGGCGCGGTATTCCCAGACCACCGCCAGCATGGCGCCGAGCTGGATGAAGATCTCGTAGACATCGCGCTTGTCCTTGGACAGGAAGTTCATCAGGTCGCCGGCGAGAATGAGATGGCCGGTGCTGGAGATGGGCAGGAACTCGGTCACGCCTTCGACGAGACCCATGACAAGCGATTTGAGCAGCAGCAAGAGATCCATGCAAGGTCCGGGAAAGTTGGGAAAAGCGCGCATTATAGCGGTCCCGGATGACGCTTCGCTGTGTCCGGCCCGCTGCAAGGCCGTCATTGGGCACTGACCGGTCGCTGGCTAGGCGGTGAATTTTCACGGGCGGCTTGGGAACTCCAGCCATCAACCCCAAGTCTGTTTCCGTGTGCGAACCAATCGCTGCTTTCCCCGAGTGGCGACGCGCATTTTGCTCATCTCCTCCCTGATAACCGGGCCCCATGGCCCGGTTTTTTTTTTGCGCCGCCCGGTATGCTCGCGCTTTGCGCTTGGAGGCTGGATCAATGGAAGACCGCGTCACCGAACTCGAGATCAAGCTCGCCTTCCAGGAAGACCTACTCGACACCCTGAACAAGATCGTCACCCAGCAGCAAATGCAGCTCGACGCGCAGCAGGAGCAGCTGCGTGAACTCTACCGGCAGCTGCAGACGCTGGAGTTCGGCCCGCGCGGCGCGCCGCAGCAGGAAATTCCACCGCATTATTGAGCGCGCATGGCGGGGAACTACTCCCGTTGGTATGCAGAGTGTTGTCGGCGTTGCAACGGCGTTCCCCCTTTGCGCCAAGAGGAATAAGCCGAGCGCCGCTCTATCGCCCCCACTGCTCAGCCACTTCACCACCCGCCGTTGGCCCGGTGTCGTGGCGCGCAGGGCAGGGCTCGCTTACCATCGCGCTCCTCGGCCGCGTTGGGTGGCCGGTCAACTGTACGGCTCTTTACCATGACAGAAACACTGTCCATCGATGCCCTCGAAGCGCTGGCCGAAATCGGCCGTGGCTTGAAAAGCCGCCGGCTCAGCCCGCGCGTATTCCGGCATATCAAGCAGCTCACCGGGCTGAAGTTCGTTGCCTATGGCCGCAACGGCATTCCAGAGTTGACCGACAAGGGCCGCGATGCGCTGTTCCTGAAAAGCTGCATCGATGCGATCCGGCTGCTGCTGCGCAAGCCGGATGCGGCTATCCAGCCGCGCGTGCTGGCCTTCCTGCTGCGCAAGGGTCATATCGAAGCGCGCGACGACGGTAGCCACGCAGTCACCGCCAAGGGTGCGGAATCGCTGGCCGATATCGACGCGCAGCCCTGAGGCGCCAGCGCGCGCGCCGCGGCACAGCAGGAGACCCCGCGGCATTACTGAGCGGGCTTCTCCGTCAGTGGCGCGCCCTTGGCGCCGGCGTAGAACACCACCAGCCTCACCGGCCCCGCGCCCACGTTGCGGCCGTTATGCAGCGTGTCGACCACCTCGGCCAGCGCTTCGCCGGCCTTGATCCGGTTCTTCCTACCGTTCTGCAGCGACACTTCCAGCTCACCTTCGAGCACGTAGCCGAACGACGGCACCGGGTGGCTGTGCCAGCCCGTTTCACCGCCAATGGGGATCTCGATCATCAGGCCGCTGATCTCGGCAGTCCCTGCCGGGTAGCTGAGTGGTGCGCCGTTCCAGCTGGTGGTGGTCTTCAACAGCGGCGTGGCCTTCACGCTGGCGAGGTTGTCGAGCGCATGGGCGGGGGCGGCGAGGGCAAGCAGCAGGAGTGCGGCGGGGATCAGGCGCATGGTTGGATTCCGGTTTTCGATGCCGAAAGCATAGCCGCTTGCCATGCCATCAGGCGGTCATCTCGGCCAGGGCGGCGCGGTAGTAACCGCGATCGGCTGCGGAAAGCTCGGGCAGCAGTGCCAGCAGCCGATCGCGCCACGCCCCGGCGCCAGGATGCTGGCGACCGTGCCATAGCGCTTCCAGCAACAGGCCGCAGAGCTGGGTGGCCGGATAGCGGCGCTGGCCGCTGTCATGCTGGTAGAGCAACCCCTCGGCAACGGCGAACCAGCCTCCGGGCTGGTCGAACTGCGCCAGGGCCTCGGTATAGGGGCCAGCCCAGGCCAGCATTGCAGCTGGCGCACAGACTTCGGCCGCGCCACGGGCGATGCGCATCAGGAACAGCGCGTTCCACACCGAGGGTTGATGATTGCCGGCCTGCTGGCACAGCCACTCGCTGTAGGCGATCCATTGCACTGCCTGCTCCGCGGCATCCGGCAGCGGGCGCAGCCGGGCAGTGTGGAACAGCCACAGCGCCATGCCGTGATTGGCGGCAGCCTGCTGCGCCGATTCGAGCTGGCCTTGCGCCTGGGCAAGTGCCAGCGCCGTGCCGAAATGGCCGAGCGCGGCTTCGGCCATCGCAACGGCCCCGGTATCGTCGGGGTCGGTCAGTGCGCTGGAGCGCAGCGCCAGCGCATAGAGGTTGTGCCACTCGAAGCCGATCTGCGGATGGTGTACCAGCAGAACGGCGTGACTGGCCTGCATGGCGACCAGCAGATTGCGCGCGGCATCGAGTTCGCGCCGGTCGTAGGCGCACCAGGCCAGCAGCAGTTGCTGCATCGCTGCGGGTTCCGCGGCCGCCACCAGGCCGCTGCGTTGCCGCAGCCGTTGCAGCCGGCGCACGCAAGCCAGTGCCTGGCGACTGTCGCCGAGCCGGCGCCACACCCAGGCCTCGGTCAGCAGCCGTTGCGCTTCGAGTTCCGGCGTATGCGCGTGCTGGACTGCCGCGTGCAAGGCGGCCAGCGCACTGTCGCCGCCGGTGGCCGACACCAGCGCACCGCGGCGCAGCGCGAGCTGTGCGCTGGCCATCTGTTGCCAGAACGGCAGCTTGGTCCGGTCCGGTAGGGCGGTGGTCATGGATTCGGGCGCGGGTTGGCCAAGGAAGGCGGCGATCTCGGCGGCCACGGCTGGCTGCCCCGCCACCTGCAGGCGTGGCAGCGCGCCCGGCGCCAGCCAGAACGGGCCCTGGCTGCGGCGCTCCACGTTGAGAAAGCGCGGATCGCGTGCGACGTCGTCGCCCCAGCCGACGGTTACGCCCCAACTGGCGAAATCGCGGAACGCGCGGCTTACCACCATGCGCAGCGACTTGGCCTGGCTGACCACGCCGGCGAGCTCGGCCACCGCCACGCGCGGGTCACCCGTGTGCGTCGCCTGGATCAAGCGCACCAGCAGCCAGAGCGACTGGTACGACGCGCGCCGGCCGTCCACCGTCTGCGGCTGCGTCAGCTCGATCAGCGGCCCATGTGACAGTGGGGACGGTGGAGATGCTGCCGCTACAGGCCCGGCCCGCCTAGCATGGTCGTCATCACGTGCCGCCGGCACGCCACCAGGGAGATTCGTCGTGCGCTTGTCCATCCGCTCATTGTGTCTGTTCGCGGTCGCCGCTGCCGCGCTGTTGCTGTCACCGCTGTCACGCGCGACCGAGCCGGTCGAACGCCCGGACTGGGGCAAGGTCTTCGCACAGTACGGCGTGCGTGGCACTTTCGTGTTGTATGACGTCGCTGCCGATCGCACCACCGTCTGGGATGCGCAGCGCGCCGCCACCCGCTACACCCCAGCCTCCACCTACAAGATCCCCAACAGCCTGATCGCGCTGGAAACCGGTACTGTGAAGGATCTGGACGAGGTCATCCCCTACGGTGGCGGCCCCACCTATCTGCCGCAGTGGGCTCACGACATGGCGCTGCCAGAGGCGATCCGCGTCTCCAACGTGCCGGTCTACCAGCAGGTGGCGCGCCGCATCGGCCATGCGCGGATGAATTTCTGGGTACAGCGCCTGGGCTACGGCAACCAGCGCATCGGCCATGTGGTCGACCAGTTCTGGCTGCGCGGCCCGCTGGCGATCTCGGCGCTGGAGCAGACGCGCTTCCTCGCGCGGCTGGCGCAGGGCAAGCTGCCCGCATCCGAGCGCAGCCAGCGGCTGGTGCGGCAGATCACGGTGCAGGAAGACACTGCGGATTACACCTTGCACGGCAAGACCGGCTGGGCAGCCGCGCAGCAGCCCAACATCGGCTGGTGGGTGGGCTGGGTGGAGCGCGGCGGCAAGGTCTACAGCTTTGCGCTGAATATCGACATGGTCCGCGATACCGATGGCGCGCAGCGCATGCCGCTGGGCAAGGCACTGCTGCGCGAGGCGGGCGTGATCTGATTCAACCCAGCGCCTGCTGCAGGAAATCGACCAGGCTGTGCAGCTTGGGCCGGGGGCGAGGGTCGGGCAGGTAGACGAGGTGTACCGGCAGCGGGGCGGGCACGTAATCGGCGAGGATGGCCTGCAGCCGGCCGGCGGCCAGGTCGTCTTCCAGCAGTACCTGTGGCTGGCGCAGGATGCCGTGGCCGGCCAGCGCGGCCTGGCGCAGCGCGTGGCTATCGTTGCTGGCGTAGCGGCTTTGCACTGGCCAATTGCGGCCGTGGCCATCGATAAAGCCGGTGCGCTCGTTGCGCTCGCCCTGCAGAAAGTGCGTCAGCCAGTGGTGCTGCATCAGCTCGGACGGGTGCTGTGGCGTGCCGTGGCGCGCCAGGTATTCAGGGGCGGCGCAGAGGGCGAAGCAGTATTGCCGCAGCGGCCGCGCCACCAGGTTGGCTTCGCCCAGCGGGCCGATGCGGATCGCCAGATCGAAGCCATCCTCGATCAGGTCGACCCGGCGATTGCTGAGCATCAGCTCCACCTGCACCTGCGGATAGGCCACGAGGTAACCGGCCAGCAGCGGCGCGATCACCGTTTGCCCCAGCGTGACCGGCGCGCTGACCCGCAACAGGCCGCGTGGCGCGCTTTGCAGGCTTTCCACGCCGGCCTCGGCCACGCGCACCTGCTCCAGCACCTTGCGGCAATCGTCGTAGAAGCCTGCGCCGGCCGGGGTGGGCCGCTGCTTGCGGGTGGTGCGCTCCAGCAGCCGCGTGCCGAGGCGCTCCTCCAGCTGGCGTACATGCTTGCCTACCATCACCGCCGAGATGCCGAGCACGCACGCCGCCGGCGCAAAGCCGCCACGCTCGATCACCGCCACGAACACCTCCATGCTGCGCAGTCTATCCATCACTAACCTTTGGTTCGGAATGAACAAATTCTAGCGCCATTTATCGACATGGATGGTTTGGCAGAGACTGCGTGCATCGCGGCCTGGCCGCTTCATTTGGGAACGACCATGGATTTCGCCACGCTGATCGAACAACGCGCTTCCGCCAACCAGTTTGATGCCGCACGTGAGGTGGCCGATGCCACGCTGACCGAGCTGCTGCGGCTGGCCACGCTGGCGCCGAGCGCCTTCAATGCGCAGAACCGTCGCTTCGTGGTGGCGCGCAGCCAGGAGGCCAAACAACGGCTGCTGCGCCATGCCAATGGTCAGGACAAGGTGGTGCATGCCGCGGCCACGGTGATCGTTGTCGGCCGGCTGGCGCCGCACGCCACGCTGGCGGCCGCGCTGCAGCCCAGCGTGGATGCGGGCCTCGTCAGCACCGACCTGCAAGCCACCTTCGTGCACTACGCCACCGAAATGTATGACGATCAGCCGCAGATCCAGCGCGACGAAGCGATCCGCTCCGCTTCGCTGTCGGCGATGACGCTGATGCTGGCGGCCGAGGATGCCGGGCTGGCCTCCTGCCCGATGATCGGCTTCGATGCCGCTGGCGTGCACCGCGAGTTCGGCCTGGGGGACGACGAGATCCCGGTGATGCTGGTTGCCATCGGCCACGCCGCCGCCGGCAACTGGCCACAGAAACCGCGGCTGCCGCTTACCGAAGTGCTTGCCTGGCAATAGCCGGGTCGGGTGGAGCGGGCGCTGGCCCGCTGCCACCTTCGCGCCTTACGGGCAGACTTGGCGCCAGGCACTCAGCTCGCGCCGCTTGAGGATGCCGGAGAAGCCCAGCTGCGTGGCCTGCGGGCAGAACTTGGCGGTCGTGCCGGTCAGATCGGTGTACTCGGCCATGAACACCGCCTTGCCCGCGGTCACGTAGGGCTTCAGATCGGCGCACCAGTTGTAGTACGCGCAGTCTTCGGTCATTGCCCAGTCGTAGACGTCGATCAGCGCCGCGGTCAGCTCCGGCGCGTTCTTCTGGCCGATGGACAGCCCGCGCGCATGCGCCTCGGCGGCCAGCCAGCGGTTGTACGCGATCTGGTCGGCGCGGGTCAGCGGATAGCCGGTGTTGTTGGTGTAGCCCTCGATATTGTCCGGCTCCACGCCATCGAAGCCCTTGTCACGGCACAGGTCCAGCCGCGCCCGCATGATTGGGGCGAGCAGCGCGATCTGGCGGATATCCAGCCAGCGCTCGCCTTCCCAGCCCTCGTATTCCTTGCCCAGCACCGAGGCGGGGAAGGCATCCTTATCCTCGCGGTATTCCTCCCAGGCGCCGGCGTTCAGGTAGCAGATCACCCGCTTGCCCTGTGCCTTGAGCTGCGCCACTTGCTGCGCCGAGGTCTCGAACAGGTCCAGATCGTAGACAGCTGCTTGCTGCGTGACATCGAAATTGCCCTGCAGCTGCCACTGCCAGGTGGTGCCGGGCTTGGGCAGCCAGCGGTCAGCCACCGGGGTCGGCGTCGGGCTGGGTACCGGCGTGGCGACCGGGGTTGGCCGCGGCGTGGGTCGTGGGGTGGGCACGGTCGTGATGATGGGGGTGGGCACTGCGGTCGGGCGTGGCGTTGGGGTGGCAGTGGGCCGGGGCGTCGGTTGCGGTGTGGGTCGCGGGGTCGGCGTTGCCGTCGGCCGGGGAGTCGGGGTGGCGATGCGGCTGATGCGATAGGACGACGCCACGTCGTTGAAGCCCACGTTGACGAGATTGAGCACGTTGCCGGTCAGCGTCAGGCTGCGGCCGCCCTGGTTGATGTGCTCGAACAGCTGCAGCTGGTAGCCAGGCTCCAGCTTCACCGAGGAAATCCGGTCGTTCCAGCGGCGCAGGTCCACGTTGGCCGTGCCCTCACCGGCGCAGAAGCTGGCTCCGGCGTAGTTCACGTGGGCGAAGAAGCAGGCCGGCGCAGCGCTGGCGATGCCGGGCAGGCCGATCGCGGCGACGGCCAGCGCCAGCAGCGCCTGGCCACACGCGCGGCGTGACGGGGAATGATTCATGGGTGTTCTCCTCAAGACTGATGGATGAACACACTGCTTGCCGACTCCGACTCATCCCGCGCCCTGCGCGAGCCGGGCCCTGAACGGGCCTCTGGCGCGGCAGCCTGCCGGCCACCGGCACGCCGCGCAAGCGGGGCAGGATGGCTCACCGGATTTGCCGCATGAGCGGTCGTTTCCCCGGCCATGTCATGGGCTGATCAGGCTCAGTTCATTCGCGCAGCCGCGAACAATGTCGTGGCAAGAAACGGGGAGCCGCGCCGCGCGGCCATGGCCAAGATGGGCACTCCATGTCACTAGGAGTACCGCAATGATCCTCACGAACAAGGTTGCGCTGATCACCGGTGCCAGCTCCGGCATCGGCCATGCCACCGCACGCCTGTTTGCCCAGCAGGGTGCACGGCTGGTGCTGGCCGGGCGCGACGCGGCACGGCTGGCCACGTTGAAAACATTGATCGAACGCGAGGGTGGCCAGGCGCTGGCACTGCCCGGTGATGTGCGCGACGAGGCGCATGCCAAGGCGCTGGTTGCAGCGGCTGTTGGCGAATTCGGCGGGCTGGACATCGCCTTCAACAACGCCGGCCACCTCGGCCCGATGCTGCCGGCACCCCAGATCACGCTGGCGGATTGGCAGCAGACGCTGGATGTGAACCTCACCGCCGCCTTCCTCGGCGCCAAGCACCAGCTGCCGGCGCTGGTGGCGCGCGGCGGCGGCGCGCTGATCTTCACCAGCACCTTTGTCGGCCACACGGTGGGCTTTCCCGGCATGGCGGCGTATGCGGCGAGCAAGGCCGGCGTGATTGGCCTCACCAAGGCGCTGGCGGCCGAATACGGCGAGCACGGCGTGCGGGTGAACGCCATCCTGCCCGGCGGCACCGACACCCCCATGGGCCGCGAGGTGGCGAACAGCCCGGAGGCCATCGCCCATATCCGCAGCCTGCATGCGCTGGGGCGGATCGCCACGCCGGAGGAGATCGCCAAATCGGTGTTGTATCTGGCATCCGATTTGGGATCGTTCACCACCGGTGCGGCGTTGATGGTGGATGGAGGGGTGTCGGTGAAGCGATAGGGGAGGGGTAGCGCCTTGCGGCGCGGTGTTTGGATGCCGGTTCCGCCCGGCGGACGGGTTCATTTCTTTTGCTTCGCCAAAAGAAACGAACCAAAGAAAATGCGTGCTCTGCATCGCGCGTCGCTAGGCGGCAAAGCCGCCAAGCTTTGGCGTGACCCTGCCTGACGACCCTCCGGGTTACCCTCAGTCGGTCGCGAGCCTAGGTCTCGCTCCACTCCTTCGGCGCTTGGCAAAGGGGAGGAAAACCATGCACTGGGATGTGCGGCAAGGTGGGCGAGCGTTGAGTGCCCCATATCACTCCGTAAAGCGCAGCGGTGATAGGTGAAGGGTGCTGCTTGGTGCAGAATCAACGCCCCCCACAACGCGAAGATCGTGCGCGATGAAATGGCTATTGCTGGTGCTGGCGTTGATCGCCGGACTTGTTGTTGCCGTGATGCTACCGGCAGTTCAGGAGGATATGCAGCGCAAGCAGGTGCAAGCGGCGCTTGCGGCGGCGAAGCGGCTGGCGCCGCAGCTTGCCGCCTACCGGGAAATACACCAGCGCTGGCCGGCCACCTTGACAGAGGCTGGGCTGGAAGGCGGGTTTTACGATGCCGAGCATGGGCAGAGCGGCGTGCTGCAATGGCACGCCAGTCGTGCCGAATTGTCTGCCCAGTTCGATGACATCAAAGGCGCTGCGGTGTACTACCGGGCGGTATCGGGCAGCGAATCGGGAATGTTGTGGCGCTGTAGCCAGCGTGGCTTGCCAGAGCGTGCCAGTCATTGGCATCTGGATTGCGAATCGCTCGGCCGCTAGGCTGGTTTCACTGCGCGGTTAGCGCCTGCGGCGCGGTGTTTTGATGCCGGTTCCGCCCGGCGGACGGGCTGCTTTTCTTGCGTCGCCAAGAAAAGTAGCCAAAAGAAGGCGACCCCTGCCTTACGGCCCTCCGGGCTACCCTCAGTCGGTCGCGAGCCTAGGTCTCGCTCCACTCCTTCGGCGCTTGGCAAAGGGGAGGAAACCATATGCCAACGCTTGTGCCCTGATGAAACGCCTTTGAATCTGGCGACTCGTGATCATCCCGCTGTTAATCATGTGCGCCCGCTGGCCATTCGATCAGAAGTTAATTTGTCAGCTTTTCGGCCAAAGCGGACTATGGCACGCAGAACCACTCATGAGCGCTATCTATCCCAATGCGGACGTTGCTCAGTGCGGCACCTTGACGCCATCGTTATCCCGGTCTTCGTTCATGTTCCAGTTGCCGAACGGCTCGCCAAAGGTCTATTCCCACACCAGCTTGTTGTTGGCGGCGTCGGTCAGCTGGCGCGGGGTGTTCAGGCGGTCGGCGTAGACGTAGTCCAGCTTGGGGCTGGCACCGGCACCTTGCACTACGGCGGCGGGGATGTTGTCGAGCCAAATGGTTTTAGGACGGCATTGGGGCAGACTAGAAAATAAATCTGCCCCCTTTCCCTGTTGACATGGCCCACCTCTGGTTGCCTGACCAGAACGCCGAGGTTTGTGATGGGCATAAGGCAAGACCTAACCCCGCTGTTCTGCATTTCCTGCCAGTCCTATTTTAATAATTGGCTTCCGGTGCCAGTCGCGCATATGCGAATTTTTCGCCCAAAGAAATAGGACTTCATACAGCTTCGTAGCTTAGGCTGTTGAGCCGTATGAAGGCAAAATTCTATTCGGGAAACGCGTCGTTTTCTGCGTAGTACATTATTACCCTAAATGCTTCTGAGGGTACTCCACCGCCCTCTTGAACTTGCTCTCGAATGTCCTTTATCAGTGTGGCCTCGAGAAAATATTCAAGAGAGCCATCCTCTGATTGACGAAGCACCGTTTCATCCGGCTGATATTGAACAACGCGCGCCGGTGAATCCAAAGACCACGGTCTTTGCGCATATACAACGTCATATTCACCGAGGCCTTCTGCAGTAAATAATATTTCCCTTAATGTCATTGCTCTTTCCTTAATAAGCTGCACCCCATTGTGAAAATCCACCCTTACCACCCGGGTGCAGTAACTGTTGTTGGAGGCTGCCCCATTGGTGCTGACTTTTTGGCACCAACTGCAGAACCCCTGGTTGGTCTGCCACATGGTGCCAAGTCCAGTTGGCAGGGCTTGTACCCCGGTTCGCAGGGACCGTTATGCCGAGCTCATTCGCTATTTTAGCAAATCCTGCATCACTTTTAATGAGTTGATCTAAAGCGGCATTGGCAGCTTTATTATGTTCTGGCCTCGTTCCTAGCCCAAGTTTAGGAATTGTAGTTTCGAAAGCAACAGAATAACCAGATGCTCCCTTTGCAAGCAGGCTCCCGCCCCTCCGCAACGACATGGCAACTGCAGCCCCACCAACAGGCCATCCTTCGAGTGCCTTTAAAACTCCATCCTCCCAAATGTACTCAGCCCACTCGCCACATGACATCAAGCCCAGCGGGTCAATCAAAGCGAGCGGACTCCCTTCTACATACCCATACGTATTAATCCCACCTTCCAACCCAATCGGGTCACTCTGGATATACCGCCCAATCCGCGGATCATAGTCCCGGAAGTAGTTGTAGTGCCGGCCGATCTCCTTGTCGAAGTACTGCCCCGGGAAGCGCAGGTTGTACGTCACCTTGATGGTGTCGGCATCCGGGTCTTCGTTCACGTTCCAGTTGCCGAACGCTTCACCGAAAGTCCATTCCCACACCAGCTTGTTGTTGGCACTCGGGTCAGTCAGCTGGCGCGGGGTGTTCAGGTGATCCGCCCACACGTAGTACAGCTTGGGGCTGGCGCCGGCGCCCTGGATAACGGCGACCGGGATGTTGTCCAGCCACACAGTTTCGGTACGGCGTTGGCCGGTGGCGTCGTATTCACCGACGGTCTGGCCGGCTTCGTCATAGGTGAACAGCGTGGTGTCGTTGACCCCATCGCTCTTCTTCACCCGCTGGCCGAGGGCGTTGTAGCTGTATTGCCACCAGATGGTGCCGACCTTGGTCTTGGTGAGGCGGCCGGCGTTGTTGTAGACGTTGGCCCCGCTGTTCACCATGTTGCCGGCGGCATCGTAGCTGTAGTTGGCGGTGGTGGCGCCACTCTGCGACAGCACCCGGTTGCTGTTGGGGTCGTGGTTGAGCTGGGTGACGGCGGTGCCCAGCCGGCGTTCGGTGCGATTGCCGTTCAGGTCGTACTGGTAGCCATAGCTGGTGCTGGTGCCGATGTTGTTCAGCGTCAGCCGGTCCATGCTGTCGTAGCCATACTCGCGTACGCCGGCCGGGGTCGTGCCGGGGTCTTGCTTGGTCAGATTGCCAACGGCGTCATAGCTGTAGGTGTAGGTCTGGGTGGCGGTGGTGATGCCGGCAATCTGACCCTGGTTGTCACCGGGGTGTTTCCGCTGTTTGCCATTGGCCCAGGTCCAGCCCAGCAGGCGGCCATTGGCGCCGTATTGCGCGTTGTTCAGCAGCACCTGGCCGTTGACCTTGACCTCGCTGATCCGGCCATTGCTCCAGCTGTAGTTGACGAGGGTGCCGGAGGGATAGGTGATCTGGCTCAGCTGGCCAGCACTGTTGTAGCCGAGCTGGCTGTTGAGGGCGATGCCGCCGATGCTGCGGTTGACCAGTGCCAGCCGGCCTTGGGCGTTGTAGCCGTAGCTGGTGCTGCCGCTGGCATCGCTGAAGCTGGCGAGCAAGCCGTTGCCATTGGCGGCGGTGTCGTAGGTGAAGCTGTGGGTTTCGTCGACGAAGGCGATCTGCTTCACCCGCCCCAGGTCATCCCGGGTGTAGGTGGCGGTCTTGTTGCGGGCGTCGGTCTTGCTCTTGAGATGACCATCGGCTTCGTGAACATACGTCGTGGTACCGCTATCCGGGCTGACCTGGCGGATCAGGTCGTCGAAGCCGTTGTAGGTGTAGCTGGTGGTGAAGCCTTCGGCATCCTGGACCGAGACCAGGTTGTCGCGGCCGTCATAGCTGAAGGTGATCACCCCGGTATCCGGGTTGGTGATGGTCTTGAGCCGGTTGAGCGCGTCGTAGCTGTAGCTGGTGATGCGGCCCAGCGCATCCTTGCGGGTCTTGCGGTTGCCGTTGGCGTCGTAGGTGAAGGTGGTCTGGTAGCCCTTGGCGTCATACACCCGTTCCAGACGGCCGAGGGCGTCGTAGTCGTAGTAGGTGCTGACGGTGGACTGGTGGGCCGGCAGGGCGGCGTAGACCGCGCTGCTGCCCAGGGCCAGGCCGGCCAGCAACAGGCGGCGGAAGGTGGAAAGCGTCATCGGGAATCCTGATGAAGAGGCGTGTGATGAATGGGGTGCTTGAACAGGCATGGGGGTAGCGTGAGTCGACAGTTGCATAAAGCCCTCACTGCGCCTTCGGCGCGGTGGTGAGGCTCTGCGCCTGGGTCGCCGCCTGCTGCGCCGCGGCCAACACGCCGGCCGGGTCATAGCGGTCTTCGCGCTTGGTATTGCCGGCGTTATCCAGGGTGTAGTCGATCCGGCTGCCATTGCTGTGATCGATGCCGATCAAGCGATGGGCCGGGTCGTAGCGGTACTGCAGCCAGCTCTGATCCGGGAAGGTCACCTTCTCCAGCAAGCCCGTCGGCTTGTAGGCGAACTGAGTCAGTTCACCGCCGGTGGTACGGGTCTTGAGCCGTTGCCGCAGGTCGTAGGTGAAGGTAGTGGTCACGCCATTGGGCGCGATCTGCGTCAGCACATTGCCGTGCGGGTCGTAGCTGGTGAAGCGGGTCACCAGGCCGACCGGATCGGTCACCGTCGCCAGATTGCCCTGGGCGTCATAGGTGTAGCTGGTCACCTTGCCGCGGGCATCGGTGGCGGTCTGCACCAGGCCGTTGGGGAAGTAGCTCCACGCTTCGATCCGGCTGACGCCGTCGGCGGTGACCTGCTTCTGGGTGAGCAGGCCCTTGGTGTTGTCGTAGGTGAAGGTGGTGACCCGGCCCGGTTCGGTGATGGTGGCGGGCAGGCGGAAGGTGGGGTGCCAAGTGGTGGTGACGGTGCGGACTTGCGGCGTGCCCAATGCGACTGTGACGCCAGTTGGCAGATTGCGGGTCAGGTCGTAGCTGTACTGCGAGGCAATACCGTCCCAATCCTTGACGTCGACCAGATTGCCGTTGGCATCGAAGTTCTGGCTGCGGCTCTTGCTGTCGAACTGCCGGTTCACCACCGTGGGGCGATTGACGCCGAGCACGCTGCTCAGCGTATAGCTCGATACGGCGCCCAAGGGGTTGGTCACCACGGCAGTAGTCAGTCGCTGTGTGGCCGCATCGCGGGTATAGGCCACGGTATAGCGATCTAGCCCGCCAGCATGCTCGCTCGAAGACGCAAGGCCATCCGTGGTGTACTCCCACTTGGCGAACGTGGTATTCACTTCGTCGACCAGCTCGGACAACAGTGTGGTCAGGGTGGTGGTGCCGACCGTGCGCGACACATAGCTATACTGCCGTTTGCTGGCATCCGGATAGGTCACGGCACTCAGTGCGCCGGCGTTGTATTCGTAGCCGATGGTGCCGCCACCCGGCAGCGACAGCGTCGCTAACTGGCCAGACGGATTGTAAGCAAAGGTCAGGGTGCGATTGGTGTCATCCGCGACGGTCTGCAACCGACCATTGCCGTCGTAGGTATAGGTCAGCGCCCGCCCGCCCAGGAAGGTCCGCTTAATGAGGCGGCCGTTATTGTCGTAGGTCTCGACCACATCATTCGCAGTGGTGTATTGCCAGCCATTGGCCAGTTTTTCCAGTTTGTCCTGGATATCGGCATCGGCGATCCACTCGGTACTGCTGCCCGCCTTGGGTGCAAAGTGGATCAGCACCCCGCCAGGGCGGCGCACATAGAGTTTCTGCGCAGAGACGGAAACCAGACGGAAGTCATGATTGTGCTGCCAGCGCTCGCCCAGCGCGCCGGCATTGGCGCCGACCAACGATGACTGGCTGTCGTAGCTGCGGCTGAAATCGAGCAGGCTATTGCCCGCTGCGCTGTAATCCGATTCGCGCTGCACCTTGCGGCCGGCATTGAAGAAGATGGGGTTGCCGCATTGCGCGCTGATTTCGGGAGGCGCTCCCGAAGCAGCGAAGACGTTTGCCCCACTGCCACCAGAACTTGCATCGCACGATTTGACTTGTTCAGGGAGGGGAGCCTTACATTCTGCGGTAGTAACATCAAATTCTTGTCCATCAGGACAAGTTTCACATCGGCCGAAGTTGGCATCGTAGTACTGATAGTAATCGTGCCAAGCCGTTGAATAATAAACAGGGCAGCCATTTCGAACAATAGTGTTCATGTTAAAAAATGATGGCCCGCTTTCGTCAGAGGTCTTGAAGCAGTTGTTGTATGTCCAAGAAAAATACCCACCAAGCTTTGAGCACAGTGCAGTGGGAGTGGCGCCGTAGATAGGCCCTTTAACATAAATCATATGGTAGTAGCCACCGGGTATATTAACCCGTTCTACATCTGCGTGCACTTGGCCGATTGAGCAAAAGGCAGCGGCCAGCAATAGCGTGCCGCTTTTGAGAAGAGGGCGCGAATTTCTCATAAACATCCTTAATCACATATAAATAAATTAATGCTTAATATTGGGTTGAGGCGCTTTTTACTGTCGAACGATTTTCCTGCGTCGATAAAACGGCCTGCTGCGCCGCAGCCAACACGCCAGCCGGGTCGTAGCGATCTTCGCGCTTGGTATTGCCGGCGTTGTCCAGGGTGTAGTCGATCCGGCTGCCATTGCTGTGATCGATGCCGATCAAGCGGTGGGCCGGGTCATAGCGGTACTGCAGCCAACTCTGATCGGGGAAGGTCACCTTCTCCAGCAAGCCCGTCGGCTTGTAGGCGAACTGGGTCAGTTCACCGCCGGTGGTGCGGGTCTTGAGCCGTTGTCGTAGGTCGTAGGTGAAGGTCGTGGTCACGCCATTGGGGGCGATCTGGGTCAGCACATTGCCGTGTGGGTCATAGCTGGTGAACTGAGTCACCAGACCGACCGGATCGGTCACCGTCGCCAGGTTGCCCTGGGCGTCGTAGGTATAGTGGGTCACCTTGCCGCGGGCATCGGTGGCGGTCTGCAGCAGGCCGTTGGGGAAGTAGCTCCACGATTCGCTGCGGCTGACGCCGTCGGCGGTGACCTTCTTCTGGGTGAGCAGGCCCTTGGTAGGGTCGTAGGTGAACTCGGTAACCCGGCCCGGTTCGGTAATCGTGGCGGGCAGGCGGAAGGTGGGGTGCCAGGAGGTGGTGATGGTGCGGGCCTGCGGCGTGCCGCCGGCCTCGGTGCGACTTGTTTCGAGGTTGCGGCTCAGCTCGTAGACGTAGCTGGTGGTGACGCCATTGAAGTCGGTGCGGGTCTTGATGTTGCCGTTGGTGTCGTAGCCCAGCGCCGAGCTGGCTGGATCGCAACCAGCGCCACCGGGTTGGTCCTTGCCGGTCAGCAACCAGCGTTTGCCGCTTTGGGTAAAGCGATAGCGGCGCACCGAGCCGAGCGGGTCGGTTTCTTCGGTGGTCCGGGTGGTGCCGCTTTGGCTGAAGGCCAACGTGACCTTGTCGATCCCACCGGCGTGCTCAGAGGAGATGGCTTCGCCATTGGCGTTGTAACGCCAAGTGGCATAACGCAGGCCCGCTTCGTCGGTGATGCCAGTCAGCAGGTAGGGGTTGGGGTCTTCATAGTGATATTGCCGAGTGGTTTGGTCGGGGTAAGTGACACTGCTCAAACGGCCGATAGTACCGTAGGCATAGCGTGCAACATCCACCCCCTTATATTGCAGGCCGATCAAACGATCATTGACGTTATAAGCAAACCCCAGCACGTCGCCAAACTGGCTCTTAACCTGCTGTAGGCGACCCACTTGGTCATAGCTGAGTTCAAAGCGATTATTGAGCTGCGTGATTTCGATCAAGCGGCCTTGCGCATCATACCTTTCGAAGCCAAGCCCGGTTTTCAAGATAAAGCCATCGCTTTTCACTTCAAGCTGATAAGGCCAGCCCGTCGAATCCAAAGGGGCGCCATCCGGAGCAACGGCAAAACTCTTTCCATCCGGGCGTTCCACGAGGTAATAAACCACCTGTTCTGACCCAAGCACTTGCGCTGATCGAAGCACTTCTTTATGGGCCGCCCAATCCGAATCCACACTGGCGACCATGGCCATCATGGAACCGGGTGCAGCTGCAATCCCCGTCCCAATTTCGGCCTGGGCGACCCAGACAGTCTTAGGCATAATTCGCGCCTGGAAGGAATGCCGCCAGCCCAGCCCCAGGCCCAAGTCCGCAGTGGTGCGGCTATTGTAATAGCGCTCGAATCGCACGATGCCCAAGCTGATATCCCGCTCGGTTTGGAACTTGTTGGCCGTGCTGGTTGAAATTGGATTCCCAGAACTTGGAATCCCAGCACAGGCATTCGGCTGCCCCAGATTGGGGTTGGCCTCCGTGCATTGCCCGCCAGCGCACTGTGGCTCCACAAAGATCTGTCGGCAGCGGTTTGTACCGCTTTCAAGATAAGCACCAGACGGGCACAACGGCTGACATGATTGGCTGATTACCCCCCAAAAGGTTCCAGCCGCGCAAGCAGGTACAGCGCGAGCATTAATATGGTAATTTGCCACATGATTGCCAGGGTATCCGCGTTCATTCACAGAGGCCGTGTAGGATTGAAAAGAAATAGTCCCACCCCAACCACTACATTTGACTACCCATGCAGGGTCGGACGGTATTGTTTTTATGGCTAGCCCGCACACAGGAATATTGTAATATTTGCCTTCGACACTACCGATATAGGACGCTTCCCCCCAAGCGCCATTTGGCATTGCTTTCGCCATGGTTACATCCCAGCGCTCAGCAAAAACCGGACTTGTTAAAAAGTAGAAGAGAAAAAAATAAATCGCCCCCCAAAAAAAAGACCTTGACATAAGAAAATGGGCTTTATCTGAAGGCATTGTGAACGTATTACTGCGTGATCCCGAGAATACGATTGCAGATAAAATCAAGGGGGGTTGGAACACTATTTTCAACCTTATCAGCTAATAGTTTTTAATGTGCTCAACAACTTTTCAATACCTTAGGCGAGACGGATAGGTGTCGAGTGCGCGCGCCTCAGCTAGCATCTCAGCTTGGTCATAGTGTGATACTGCAACCTGCGCTGGTCGGAGCAGCAGCGAGAACAGGACAAACATCGATCGTTTCATGGGCAGATATCACGGGGGAGAAATGTTTGGCGAAGGGGCGCATGCCACCCTTTGGACCCGCTTGGGCAGTCACTCGGTACGTGCGCCATCTTCGCAAGGCGCCGGGATTCTGCCTCAGAAAAAATTCAGCATTGCGTAAGCAAGATGAACGGTGCTTTTTATTGCGCCAACGGTAGCAAGTTCGTAGCGAGTGCTTACTCTTTGGAGGCGCCGCCCAGCCATCTCAATCCCGGCTCACGGGTTGGGCGGTCGCTAGGTTCAATCACACGGATAGGCGCCAGGCCACCCGGCCTACACCATGCTGGCGACCGGTTGGCGCAGCCCCAAGGCGCTGCAGCACTGGTACATCCAATACACAAACCCTGCGATTGGGCCCCTGCTTCGTGCATTCAAAACGGCGCTGGGCGTTCCCAGCGCATGGCCTCGCCGGCCACCGGGTGTAGCAGTTCCCGCCGACGCATCGCGCGTAGCGCTTAGTTTCGTATGCATGCGCTTTCGGCAAGCTATCGGCCATAAACCAAGCCACCGCTTTTTGACGCATAGCAGACGTAAGCGCCTCGACGTGCCACCGTCTGCTTTGGCCGATCAGCAGCTTCTGAAAGTGTTGATCAAATCCGAGCTGCGAGGTGATTACGAGCACCTTATAAAGAGTGCTCACGAGTGATCAGCTTACCCACACTTCATGGCGCGTAGTACGCATAAGGTCGCCTAGCGTTCAGAGGCTTACGCTTTAGCAGCCATGTTGGCACGTGGTTTTCCTCCCCTTTGCCAAGCGCCGAAGGAGCGGAGCGAGACCTTAGGCTCGCGACCGACTGAGGGCAGCCCGGAGGGCCGCAAGGCGGGGTCGCCTTTTCTTTGGTTCGTTTCTTTTGGCGAAGCAAAAGAAATGAACCCGTCCGCCGGGCGGAACCGGCATCAAAACACCGCGCCATAGGCGCTAATCGCCTACCACGCCGCTGAGCAACAACTCGGCAATCGAACCACTTACCCCTGCTCCTCCAACCACCCCTTCACCCCTTCCCCTGCCTGCCTGCCACTGGCAAAACACCCTGTCAGCAGATAGCCCCCGGTCGGGGCTTCCCAGTCGAGCATTTCGCCGGCGCAGAACACGCCGGGCAGGGCGGTCAGCATCAGCTGATCGTCCATGGCATCCCAGCGCACGCCGCCGGCGCTGCTGATCGCTTCATCGATCGGGCGCGGGGCGGTCAGGCGTAACGGCAGGGCCTTGATCGCCTGGGCGAGCGCGGCGGTGTCGGTGAAGGTGTCCTTGGGCAGCAGCTCGCGCAACAGCCCGGCCTTTACGCCATCGATATGCGCCTTGCGCCGCAGATGGTTGGCCATGGAATCGGCGCCACGCGGGGCGGCGAGGTCCGCAGTCAGCCGCTCCAGCGTGCGGCCTGGTGCAAGGTCGAGCGTGACAGTGGCGTGACCGTCGCGCGCAATGGCATCGCGCAGGCGGGCGGAGGCGGCGTAGATCAGGCTGCCCTCGATGCCACCGGTGGTGACGACGAATTCGCCCTGGCGCTGCCAATCTTCGTGGTGCAGCACCACGGCCTTCAGCGGCTGGCCAGCGTGCTTGTCGGCAAACCAAGGGCTCCAGCCCACGTCGAAGCCGCAGTTGGCCGGCTGCAGCGGGGCAATGGCCACGCCGCAGGCGGCGAGCAGCGGCACCCAGCTGCCGTCCGAGCCCAACCGGGGCCAACTGGCGCCGCCGAGGGCCAGCACCGTGGCGTTGGCTTGCACGGTGATATCGCCATCAGGGCCGGCGAGACGCAGCGCGCCGCGATCATCCCAGCCCTGCCAGCGGTGCCGCACGTGGAAGGCTACGCCGGCTGCCTTGAGCCGGGCGAGCCAGGCGCGCAGCAGCGGTGCGGCCTTCATCTCGCGCGGGAATACCCGCCCGGAGGTGCCGACGAAGGTCTCGATGCCGAGGCCATGTATCCATGTACGCAGCGCGTCGGCATCGAAGGCGCGGACCATGGCTTCCAGCTGCGGGCGGGCGCTGCCGTAGCGGGTGAGCAGTTGCTCTAGCGGCTCGCTGTGGGTGATGTTCATGCCGCCCACGCCGGCGAGCAGAAACTTGCGGCCCACCGAGGGCATGGCGTCGTACACGTCCACGCGGTGGCCGGCACCGGCCAGCACTTCGGCGGCCATCAGCCCGGCCGGACCGCCGCCGATGATGGCGACGTGGCGCGCGCCGGTACTCATGCCGGGCAGGCGCCGAAGCGCTCGGCGAGGCTTTCCAGCCCCAGCGTATCGATCAGCTCGGCCAGCCGCGCGGCGGGCTTGGCGCGCGGTAGATCCTTGTATTCGGCGAGGATCAGCTCGTTCTTCATCGAATGCTCCCAGCCGACCAGCTCGGTCACCGTCACCTGGTAGCCGTGCGCTTCCAGCTCCAGGCAGCGCAGCACGTTGGTGATCTGGCTGCCGAATTCACGGGTATGGATCGGGTGGCGCCAGATCTCGGCCAGCGGGCTTTTCAGCGCGCGTGGCTTGTTCTGCCGCAGCACGCTGGCCACCTCGGCCTGGCAGCAGGGCACCAGCACGATATGGCGCGCCTGTTTTTCCAGCGCGAAGCGGATCGCATCGTCGGTGGCGGTGTTGCAGGCGTGCAGCGCGGTCACCACGTCGACGGTGGCGGGCAGCTTGTCCGAGCTGATCGAATCGGCGACCGACAGGTTGTAGAAGCGCATGCCCTGGGCAAAGCCCAGCTTCTGCGCCAGCGCCATCGAGCTTTGCACCAGTTCGTCGCGCGTTTCGATGCCATAGATGCGGCCCTGTGGCGCGCGATCCTTGAAGAACAGGTCGTAGAGGATGAAGCCGAGGTAGCTCTTGCCGGCGCCATGGTCCACCAGCGTGATGTCGCTGTGGTCGGCCACGCGCTCGGCCAGCAGTGGCTCGATGAAATTGAACAGGTGATACACCTGCTTGAGCTTGCGGCGGCTGTCCTGGTTGAGCTTGCCGTCGCGGGTGAGGATATGTAGTGCCTTCAGCAGCTCGATGGACTGCCCGGGGCGGATGTCGTGTTTCTCGGTCATGGCGCGATCCTGGGGATGCGCCATTGTAACCCGCTGATGCCGCGGGTTTGCCGCCAGCCATGCCGATGGCGTGGCCTGGATACGTTATGTTGCAAAGTTACCAGAAAATGCTTATTGAAATTGAAACATAACTACATTAAATTACGTAGCAATACTACATAACCCAGGAGCTACATCATGTACTCGTTCTTTGCTGCCATCGTGAATTTCGTATTCGGTCGTCGTGACAACATCGCCATCAATGCCCGCGTGAACCGCGTCGCCGGCCTTGACGGTGTCGAGCGCATCGACGGCCGTGTGCTGAAGATCGTGGGCGATCGCGCCCGCGTGTGCTGGCCTACTGGCCAGAAGACCAATGAAGATCTGGCCAGCCTGGTGCTGATCGCTGAATAAGCGGCACCACTGCCAAACACCAAGCCGGGCCATGCCCGGCTTTTTGCTGCCCGCCGTCTGCACTCAGGTTCCAGACCAGCGCTGCCACAGCGCATCGAAGCAGCGCTGGAACTCGGCCACCAGCCCCACGTCGTTGCAGACCACCAGGTTTTCCTCGTTGGTGGTGGCAGCCGAGCGCGTCCAGTTGTAGCTGCCGTTGATCAGCCAGCGGCCATCCACCAGCGCGAACTTGTGGTGCATATGGGCCGGGCTGCGATCGCAGGCCAGTGGCACCCCGGCATTGCGCAGCCAATCCACGTCGCTGCCGGCATCGAGCGCCTTGTCGTCATCGGTGACTACGCGTACCGCCACGCCCCGGCGATGCGCGGTGACGATGGCTTCGGCGATGGCGTCGTCCGAGATGGTGAACACGCAGATATCGGCGCTGAGCCGTGCCTGCTGCAGGCGCTGGACGATGGCGGCGCGGCAGGCGCTGCCCGGGCTGAAATGGGCGTGGACCTCGGCCGGGGCGTCGCCCGCGCGAGCCAGATCCAGCGTGCGCACGATGCCTTCCAGCCATTTCAGCGCGGCGTGCTGCTCCGGCGTGGTGAGCGCTGTGCGCATCCGCTCGAATGCGGCGTTGCGCAGCTGGCGCAGCCCTTCCTCGGGCGGATCGGCATCGCGCAGCGCACTGGCGAACGCCCGGCGTTCGTCGTCGCTGAGGCGTTGATCGGCGAAGCTGGCGTCCAAGTGTTGCAGCAGCGGGTGGAGATGCATTGGTCAGCCCGGATCAATGGAAACTGGCATGCAACCTACGCCGCGGGCGGTGGCCAGGCAAGCGGCGGATTGAACGCCGGCGCAGCTGACGCATGCGGCGCGATGCACCTCGCCGGACGGCGGTGCAGTGCAGACGATAGGTTGTAATTGCTTACCAGAAATTGACAATTTCCTGCTATCCTCCGCCGCTTTGTCCACGCGGAGTATCGTCATGTCCCCTCGTCACCTGATCCCGGCCCTGCTCGCCGGTCTCTTCTTCAGCCAAATCCACGCCTTCGACCTGGGCGGCATGGTCAAGGCCGGCTCCAAGGCGGTGCAGGCCGCCACGCTGTCTGATGCCGATGTAAAGAGCCTGTCGGACCAGGCCTGCGCCCAGAGCGATGGTGAATCCAAGATCGCCCCCGCCAAGGACAAGTACGCCAAGCGCCTGGAAAAGATCGCCAAGGGCCTCGGCAGCGAGATCAACGGCCAGGCGATCAACTACAAGGTCTACCTCACCAGCGAGGTGAACGCCTGGGCGATGGCCAATGGCTGCGTGCGCGTGTACAGCGGCCTGATGGACCTGATGACCGACGACGAAGTCGCTGGCGTGATCGGCCACGAGATCGGCCATGTGGCGCTCGGCCACACCAAGAAGGCAATGCAGACCGCGTATGCCGTTTCCGCCGCGCGTGATGCTGCCTCCTCGTCCGGTACCCGCGCCGCCACGCTGGCCGATTCACAACTGGGGGAGTTCACCGAAAGCCTGATCAACGCGCAGTTCTCGCAATCGCAGGAAACCGACGCCGACAACTACTCGTTCGACCTGCTGACCCAGCGCAAGCTCAAGCGCGAAGGCCTCGTCACCGCCTTCCAGAAGCTGGCGCAGCTCGATGGCGGCGACCACAGCATGCTGAGCTCGCACCCGGCCTCCGCGGATCGCGCGAAGAACATCGAGCAACGCCTGGCGGCCGAGAAGAAGTAAGCTGTCGCCATACATCGAGGGAGAACCGTCATGCTGTTCGAATTCGCCATCCAGCTCTCGCAGATCGCCAGCTTGCTGATGCTGGTGGCGGCTGGCGTGCTGTGGCATCGCACCCGCACGCTGGCCACGCTGACGTTCTTTCTCGCGCTGCTCGCGCAAAAGGCGGGTTTGCTGTTGCTCTGGGCGATGCCAGAGGCGATCGCCGAGCCCGGCACGATGCTGATCCGCACCTGGTGGCTGGCCATCAGCGGCGGCGTAGCCTGCGCCGGCCTGCTGGCGTATGCCTTGAGCCTGCCCAAGCGCCAGCCCTGAGGCGGCGGCGGTCCAGCAAAACGGGAGCCTTGGCTCCCGTTTTGCTTTGGCTCAGGCCACCGCCTTCACCCGATAGGCCACCCAGATGGCAACCAGGCCGAACACGCAGCTCATCAGGCCCACCCAACCGAAGCCCAGCAGCTCGCCACGCGGCCCCTGGCTCATCATCAGCCCGGCCACGAAGGCGGCAATGCCGGAGGCGAAGTTCTGCACTGCCGAGTTGAACGCCATCAGCCGGCCACGCAGCCGGGCCTCGGTGGCACCGGTGACGAGCGCCGAGGCGGGGATGAAGCGGCCGCTGACGAAGATGAAGAACAGCGTGGTGAACAGCAGTTGCCAGGCAAACGACAGCTGCAGCGTCTGGGTGACCAGCACGATGGGGATGAAGCTCAGGATCACCAGCACCGAGAACACGTGCGCCTGGCGATAGCGATCCGCCAGCCGGCCGATCACTGGGCGGGTGAACAGTGTGGCTCCGCCGCCGACCAGGTAGATCCAGGCGAGGTAGTGCGGGTCCAGCCCCACGTTGGCCACCTGGGTCGGCGAGATATATGGAATCACGGAAAAGCCGGACAGCATGGTCAGCGCGGTCACGCCGCAGGCCCACCAGTGGTTGGGCACGGCCAGCAGCTCGCGGTAGCCCTGCCACAGGCCGGTCGGCGACTGGGTCAGATGGCCGCGCACTGGCGGCACCTGGCGCCACACCGCCAGCCAGACCAGTGCGCTGAGCACGGCGAGCGCGGCGAACGGCGCGCGCCAGCCCTGGTGCTCGGCAAGGAACAGCCCCAGCGGCACGCCGGCGACGGCGGCCAGCGAGTAGGCCGACACCAGGAAGCCGAAGCGTGCCGGGGTGACATGGAACTGCAGCATCAGGTACGGCGACAGCGGCATCAGCACCATGAAGTCGACGATGGTGATGAACATCACCGCGGTCAGCAGCAGCAACAGCGCCAGCTCGCGGCGCGGATCGAGTTCGGTCATGGCAGCTCCGGGCAAACCCCGAATCTAGACGAACCTCGTTGCATCTCTCGTAACGCTTGTTGCGCTGCGCAATCCGGATCAAGCCGCGGCGGCGCTTGAAACGCGCCGACTGGGGTTTTCGCCAACTGCATGCAGCAGTGCGCACGCGGCTACAGTGAAGGAACGTGCGCGAAGGAAGACGACGATGCTGCAGCAAGATCCGCTGATGGAAGCGCTCGATGCCGGACTGGGCCAGGCCCGGGCCTTGGCACAGGCGATACTCGATGGTTTCGATCATCACTACCGGCTGTTCCGCGCGGTGAGCCAGGCGGCGCAGGCGCATTTCGAGGCCGGCCAGGCGCAGGCGCAGCGGATTGCCGTGCGTGACCGCATCGCCTTCTACGACGCGCGCGTGTTCGAGGCCACCGAGCGGCTGATCAGCGAATTCGGCGCGCAGCGCCTCACCGATGCCACCTGGGCGCGGGTGAAGACCGAGTACATCAAGCTGCTGATCAACCACAAGCAGCCGGAGCTTGCCGAGACCTTCTTCAACTCGGTGTGCTGCCGCATCCTGCACCGCTCGTATTTCCACAACGATTTCATCTTCTACAGGCCGGCCGTTTCCACCGAATACATCGAGGCCGAGGCACCGGCCACCTACCGCACCTACTACCCGGCCGAAGCCGGGCTGGCCGCGACCATCTCGCGCACGCTGCGCGATTTCGGCTTCACCCTGCCATTCGAGGACGAGGCGCGCGACGTGCGCCGGGTGCTGCGCTCGCTGCACCGGCATCTGGGCCACTGGCCCAAGCTGGCATTCAACGCGCATATCAAGGTGCTGGCGACGCCGTTCTATCGCGGCAATACCGCCTACCTGATCGGCCGCGCGGTCAATGGCGATCTGGAGCTGCCGTTCGCGCTGGCGCTGTACCGCAACGCCAGTGGCGAGCTGTATGTCGACGCCGCGCTGTTCGAACATCGCCACATCCGCCATCTGTTCTCGCTGTCGCGCGCGTATTTCCTGGTGGACATGGAAGTGCCGTCCGCCCATGTGCGCTTCCTGCAGAAGATGTTGCCGGATGTGTCGCGCGCCGAGCTCTACACCATGCTGGGGCTGGGCAAGCAGGGCAAGACCATGTTCTACCGCGAGCTGTTCCACCACCTGAAGCACACCAGCGACCGCTTCGCCTTCGCGCCCGGCATCAAGGGCATGGTGATGATCGTGTTCACGCTGCCGTCGTATCCCTTCGTGTTCAAGGTGATCAAGGACGTGATCCCGCCGCCCAAGGATGTGTCGCGCGAGACGGTGCGGCAGAAATACCTGATGGTGAAGCGCCACGACCGGGTGGGCCGCATGGCCGATTCGCTGGAGTTTTCCGACGTGGCGCTGCCACGCGCGCGCTTCGATCCGGCGGTGCTCGACGAGCTCAAAGCGCTGGCACCGTCGATGATCGAGGAAGATGGCGACGACGTGGTGATCCGCCATCTCTACATCGAGCGGCGCATGCTGCCGCTCAACATGCTGCTGGATACCGCCCCGGCCGACGTGGTCGACACGGTGATCCGCGACTACGGCAATGCGCTGCGCGAGCTGGCGATTGCCAACATCTTCCCCGGCGACATGCTGTTCAAGAACTTCGGCATCACCCGCGCCGGCCGCGTCGTGTTCTACGACTACGACGAGATCGAATACATGACTGACTGCAGCTTCCGCCGCATTCCGCCGCCATTGGCGCCGGAATACGAGCTGTCGGGCGAGGCGTGGTACACCGGCCACAAGAACGAGGTGTATCCGGAGGAGTTCGCCACTTTCCTGCTGGCGCGACCGGATATCCGTGCGGCTTTCATGCGCCACCATGCCGACCTGCTCACCCCCGAGTTCTGGCAGCGTGCCAAGGCCAATATCGAGGCGGGCATCGCCGAGGACTTCCACCCCTACCCGCAGCAGCTGCGCTATCGGCGGCCGGCTGTCTAAACGGTGTGGGACCGACGCGACGCCGATCGCGGGTCGCTGCGGGTCCGGGCCGGTGCTGCGGCTACACTGGCACGCATGCGCTGGCTGATCCCCTTCTTCGTGTGCCTGTTGCCGCCCTGCCTGAGGGCCGCCGAGCTGCCGCGCGTGCCCATCGCCAGCTTCAGCGTTGTGCCTTATGTGATGGCCGAAGGCGGCAAGGTGCGTGGCGCGCTGGTTGATTTCTTCGACCGGGAGCTGGCGCCGCGCATGGGTGTACGCTTCGTCTGGCAGCCGCCGGTCTCCACGCCACGGCTGGAACGCGGGCTGAAGGACGGCAGCTACGCGATGGTGCCGTTGCTGGCGCAGACAGCGGCACGGCAACAACAGCTGCACTTTGCTAGCAAGGCCTACGTGCGGTTCCAGCCCGTGCTGGCGGTACGGCCGGACAGCCCACTGCGCGCCATCGACAGTTTCAACCAGCTCGACGGCCTGCTGCTGGGCTCGATCGCCGGCGTACCGTTGCCGCAACCGCTGCAGCGCGCCGGCCTCAACTGGGATGACAACCCCGAAGTGGAGGCGGAGCTGGGCAACCTGCGCAAGCTCGGCGCCCGCCGGCTTGATGCCGCTTATTTCAGCAACGCCCATGCGCCCGGTTACTACGCGGCCCGGCTGCGAATGCAAGCACGGGTGTTGCCGCTGCCCTTGCCGGTGCAGGCACGCTATGCCGTGTTCAGCCGCACGCTGCCACCCGGCGTGCCGGCCGACTTGACCGAGCGCTACGAGCGTGCCGCAGCGCTTGCCTGGGCGCCGGGCCGGTTCGAGCGCTATCTCGTGCCCTACTTGCAGCGCTGAGTCGCCGCCGTGCCAGGCTTGGGTTAAGCTGCGGCCGGTCCGTTTCCCCGTCTTGCCCATGAAAGTCCTGTTGCTGCTGTTTATCGCGCTGCTCGCCGGCTGCGCCACCAACGTCCGCCCCGCCGCCGAGGGCCAGCCGCTGCCCAGCGTCGCCTTCCAGCAGCAGGGCCTGGCGCCGCGCAACGGCGGTCAGTTGATCGCGCCCGAAGCGCTGGCGCCCGGCGACATCCTGCTATCGGCCACCAATGGCATCACCTCGGCGGGCATCCGCCTGGCCACGCTGGCGCCGGTGAGCCATGCCGCGCTCTATATTGGCGACGGCCTGGTGGCCGAAGCGGTAGGCAGCGGCGTGCGGGTGCGCCCGCTGGCGGATGCGATGGCGGAAGAGTCCGTGGTGGTGGCATTCCGCCGGGCCGAGCTCGACGAAGCGCAGGCGACGGCGTTGCGTGCCTTCGCCGAGGCCCAGGTCGGCCGCCCATACAACTATGTTGGCGTGGTGCTGCATGCGCCGTTCTCGCTGCAGCGCCGATTGTGCGAGCTGCCGCTGCTGCCCGAGATCACCCGCGATGCCTGCCTGCGCGGCATCGCCACCATCCAGCTCGGCACGCCGGACAACCAGAGCTTCTTCTGCTCGCAGTTCGTGCTGCAGGCCTACGCCGCTGCCGGCCTGCCGTTGACCGAGGCCGATCCGGCCTGGATCAGCCCGGCCGACATCCTGCACATGCGCGAAGGCGATGTGCCGGCGATGCGTATCCACCAGCCGCTCACCTATATCGGCCACCTCAAGTTCTCGCCTGCGCCGCAAGTGGTCGACGCTGCACGCCGCTGACGGTGTGAATACCGGCATCGCCGCGCGCGGCGCCGGGCTGCGTGTTCGGTGTTAGCATCGGGCCTCGACCGCCGGCGCGGCTTGCCGCGCATGGGGTCGCCACCGTGACGCCGAGCACAAAACCGGCTAACACGGGTAGATAACCCGAACACTGCGAGACGGAAGCATGTCCCAGGATGATCTGACCGATCCATCGGTCTCGGCGCGCATCCGCGCCCGTATCCGCGCCGCTGGCGCGCGCTTTCACGCCAACGACAACATCGCCGGCTATATCGAGGAAGGCGAGCTCGATGCACTGCAGGCCGAAGTGGCCACCAAGCTGCAAGGCGTGCTCGAAAGCCTGGTGATCGATACCACGAGCGATCACAACACCCAGGACACCGCCCGGCGCGTGGCCAAGATGTTCGTGCGCGAGGTGTTCCACGGTCGCTACCGCCCGGCACCGCCGGTGACCGAGTTCCCCAATATCGAGCGGCTGAACGAGCTGATGATCGTCGGCCCCATCACCGTGCGCAGCGCCTGCTCGCACCACCTGTGCCCCATCCTCGGCAAGGTATGGGTCGGCGTGATGCCCAACGAGCACTCCAATCTGATTGGATTGTCCAAGTACGCACGGCTGATCGAATGGATCATGAGCCGGCCGCAGATCCAGGAAGAGGCGGTATCGCAGCTGGCGGACACGCTGATGGACCGGCTGCAGCCCGATGGCCTTGCCATCGTGATGGAGGCCGACCACTTCTGCATGCACTGGCGCGGGGTGAAGGACATGGAATCGAAGATGATCAACAGCGTGATGCGCGGCTCCTTCCTGCGCGACGCCAACCTGCGGCGCGAATTTCTGGCGCTGCTGAACAACAAGGGGTGATGCCATGCTGGTTCGCCTGATCTACGCCAGCCGCGCCGCTGCAACGATCTCGGCCGAGGCCATCGAGGCCATCCTCGTTACCTCACGCCAGAACAATGCCGATCACGGCATCACCGGCGTGCTGTGCTACACCAGCGATGTGTTCGTGCAGGCCATCGAGGGCGGGCGCGAGCAGGTGAACACGCTGTACAACCGGCTGCAGCGCGATGCGCGCCATCATGATCTGGTGCTGCTCGACTACACCGAGATCGCATCCCGCCGCTACGCCGCCTGGAGCATGGGCAAGCTGCGGCTGGACAAGATCAACCTGTCGTTGCTGCTGAAGTACTCGCCGACCGCCGAGCTGGACCCCTACACCATGCCCGGCCCGGCGACCGCCGCGCTGCTGGAGGAACTGGCGGCCACGGCTTCGTTCTGCGGTTGATGAGCACCCAATAAAAAACGCCGCAATCGCGGCGTTTTTTATTGGCTCTCGGTCGCTTATTCGGCGGTGCCGTCGATCATCTTCTGCAGCTCACCGTTGGCGTAGAGCTCCTTCATGATGTCCGAGCCACCGACGAACTCGCCGTTGACGTAGAGCTGTGGAATGGTCGGCCAGTTGGCGTAGTCCTTCACGCCCTGGCGGATGTCCTGGTCGGCCAGCACGTTGACGGCGGCGACAGTGGCACCGCAGTTCTTCAAGAGCTGGATGGCCGCAGCCGAGAAGCCGCATTGCGGGAAGGTCGGCGTGCCTTTCATGAACAGCACCACCGGGTTCTCGGTGACGATCTTGTGGATTTCGGCCTGGACGTCGCGTTCGCTCATGGCGTGCCTCGAATTAGTCGATCAAATTAGTCGGGAATTGTAGCGATTCGCCATGGCGCCGACAAGCAACGCTTACGGGCGGATGCCGCCGCTCACGCGATCGAGTCCGGCCAGGTCGGTCCACGTCTGCGCCTCGACGAAGCCTGCGGCGGCGAGCAGCGCCCGGCTGGCCGGCCCCTGGTCGTAGCCATGCTCGAACAGCAGCCAGCCCCCGGCGCTTAGCCGGGCCGTCGCGCCGGCGATGATGGCACGGATATGGGCGAGGCCATCCGCGTGGTCGGTCAGGGCATCGATGGGCTCGAAGCGCAGGTCGCCCTGGGTGAGGTGGGCATCGCCCGCCACGATATAGGGCGGGTTGGAAACGATGAGGTCGAACTGCGCGTCGGCGAGCGCCGCGTACCAGTCGGACTGACGCAGCACGATATCGGCATCCAGCGCGGCCGCATTGCGCGCGGCGATGGCGAGCGCGTCGGTACTGATGTCAACAGCGCTGACAATGAGGTCCGGGCGCTCCAGCTTCAGTGTGACCGGGATGCAGCCGGAGCCGGTGCCCAGATCGAGCACCACCGCGCCTTGTGGGGCGCGCGCCAGTGCCAGCTCGACCAGCAGCTCGGTCTCGGGTCGCGGGATCAGCACGCCGGGGCCGACCGCGAAGTCGCGGCTATAGAATTCGCGCACGCCGAGCAGGTATGCCACCGGCTCGCCCGCACGCCGCCGCGTGGCCAGCGCCGCGAAGCGCGCGATTGCATCATCGGCGAGCGGCTCGTCGTCATGCGCCATCAGCCACGCGCGGTTGACGCCGAGCACCTGCTGCAACAGCAGTCGGGCGTCGACGCGGTCTATGCCGCTTTCGGCGATCAGGGTACGGGCTGTGGTCATGGCGGTTTCGTACAATTGAAGCGCGGATTGTCCGTGTGGGCCGGGGCGACGGCAAGCAGCGGCAGGCAGACCGACGGCTGGCCATGTTGTTGGCATGAAACACTCGCAAAAGAAAGCGCTTTCACGAAAAGGCCGCCTGTAGTACAAACGACACCGCCGGAGCGGAAACGGCTTGTCGGAAAGTGGCAGGCATGAAAAAAATCCGCCCGAACAACGACTCCGCCGAGAGTCGAGACGCCCAAGAGCCAAAGTGCCGGGGCAGACAAGAGACCAGAGAGTGTGGATGAAGCCGCGGCGCGTTCGTGCCGTGTCCACCGCGTGCGCCTTGGCGCCGCGTCCAGCCCGCTCCTGGCCAAGAAGCACCGCCGAAAAGGCGGGCCGGAGAGTGGAAAAATGAAGCAGTCGTATCGCAGCCGTGCCTGGTCGCCGCTGTTGGCCTTGCTGCTGGTGGGGCTTGCCGGCGAAGCCGCCGCGGCTTGCCGTGGCAGCTGGGCCGAAGGCAGCACCTATCAGGCGGGCGACACCGTGAATTACGGCGGCGCCACCTGGACCGCCCTGGTGACGCACACCGCCTATGCCGGCGCCGGCTGGAATCCGCAATCGACGCCCAGCCTGTGGCGCAGCGGTGGCAGCTGCAGTATGACCCCCCAACCGACCCCCGTCCCCACGCCAGCGCCGACCCCGGCACCGAGCGGCATCGTCTGCCTGTTCGAGCACGCCGATTACCAGGGCGCTTCCACCTGCTTCGGCGTCGGAAGCGGCAATCTGCCGGGCGGCTTCAACGACAAGGCGTCATCGGTGCGGGTACAGCCCGGCTATATGGTCGATCTGTTCGAGCACGCCAATTTCGCCGGTCGTGGCCTGACGCTGCTGGCCGCCGAAGCCAATCTCGGCAATCGCCAGTTCAACGACCTCGTCACCTCCTACCGCGTGGCCGCCGCACCAGCCCCGACGCCGACACCGGTGCCGGCCGGTGGCGCGGTCTGCTTTTACGAGAACACCAACTACGGCGGCAATTCGTTCTGTGCCAACGAGGGCGCGGCCGAGGTGCCGCCGGGCTGGAACGACATCGTCTCGTCGGTGAAGGTGCAGGCGGGTTACCAGGTGACGCTGCGCGAGCACACCGGCCAAGGTGGCCTGTCGACCACGCTGCGCGCCGACAATACCAATCTTGCCAGCATCGGCTTCGACAACCTGTTGACCTCGTTCACCGTGGCCCGCGCCGGTACGCCATGCACGACCAACTGCGGCGGCGATGCCGACGTGACCGCGGTGGCCATCAGCAACACCAGCGGTGGTGCACCGGTGAAGGGCGATGCGCTGCGCCTGCGCCTGACGGTACGCAGCACCAGCGGCGGTACCTTCACGCTGCGCCCCACGCTCACCAGCAAGCGCTTCAACGACTTCGCCGGCGTGGCGCTCGGCCAGACCAGCATCGTGCTGGCTGCGGGCGAATCGCGCCAGATCGTGCTCGATGCCGGCCCATTCCTCAACGACACCGCGCTGCGCAAGCAGTATGCGATCGGTCGCGGCGACTACCGTGTCGAGGCAGTGCAGATCGGCCTGCAGGATGGCCGCACCCTCAGCGACAACAGCTACAGCGGGCGCGATTTCAGTGTTGGCGGCAGCAACGTGGTGTTCAACGCCGTCGTCTACAACCAGGATTACTTTAACCAGATCCGCGAAACGCGCAGCGTTTCCGCCTATCTGACCGAGGCCTTCACCCGCGCGTCCGACGTGTTCACGCCGAGCAATCCGGAAGCCACAGCCGGCAGCTACGCCCGTTACAACGGCGGCTTCGACCAGATCGAAAACGTGCGCCAGCTGTTCCACGGCATCCCCGGCTACAACAGCGCCGCCAACACCGGACTGGGCCACTGCGAGCGTGCGGCCGAGTACGCCACCCAAACGCTGGGCCTGACCCGCACCTGGAATCCGGGCAGCACGCCGACCCACGTCGACCATCACGGCTTCGATCTGGTCGTGGCGCTCGACGGTGCCTTCGGTGGCGGCGTGGCCTGCTCGTGGCTGAATACGCAGGTGAGCGGGTTGTTCAGTTTCGATCTCAGCCGCAATCGCTCCCAGATCGTTGCCGTGCATGAGACCGGCCATGTGTTCGGTGCACCGCACTGTGATCCGCTGCAAAGCTACGTGATGTGCGCTGGCGAGAAGCACGCGCGCTATCAGAACGAGGGCATTTTCGTCTGGCTCAAGGACTCGGTGGACAAGATGACGAAACGATTTGACTGAGGCCCGGTCTAGCAGGGGGCTGCGGCAGTCGCAGCGCCTTGCAGGACAGGGTCCAGCCCCGGTTTCGGGCTCGCTACCCGTACCCTGCGCACTCTGCGCGACTCCAAGGACCACCCCACGGTCAGTCGGCGAGGGCTGACCGCTCTGGTCCCATCCTGTTACCCCCTCCCTCACGGGAGGGGGCTTTTTTTGTCAGCCTGCCCGTTGATCGGATATTTCCTAGACGATCGGTCTAGTTGGCGTTAAGCTCTCGCCATGAAATCCGACCGTGCAACCGATACCCGCGACCACCTGCTGGCCACCGGCACCGACATCATCCTCGGCAAAGGCTTTGCTGCGGCCGGGCTCGCGGAAATCCTCGGTGCGGCCGGGGTGCCCAAGGGATCGTTCTATCACTACTTCGATTCCAAGGAAGGCTATGGTGTAGCGCTGCTCGAGCGCTATTTCGCCGAATCACTGGCGCGGATCGACCGCTTGCTGGCCGACCGCATGTTCGATGGTCGCAGCAAGCTGGAGCACTATTTCGCCGGCTGGACTGCCGAGCCGGGGCAGGCGGACAGCTGCGGCAACCGCTGCCTCGCGGTGAAGCTGAGTGGCGAGGTCTGTGATCTTTCGGACGATATGCGGCGCGCGCTGGAAGCCGGCATGGGCCGGGTGACCGAACGGCTGGCCGCGATCATCGTGCTCGGCCGGGCCGATGGCTCGATTGCCGCAGGGCCCGAGGCGGCACAGCTGGCCGGCGCGCTGTACCAGTTGTGGTTGGGATCCGCGCTGATTGCCAAGGTGCGGCACAGCGCCGAGCCGTTCGTGATCGCGCGGCGCGGCACCGCGACATTGCTTGGACTCAAGGAGCGCTGAATGCCCTATGTGAACATCAAGGTGACCCGCGACGGCGTGACATCGGCGCAGAAGGCGGAGCTGATCGCCGGCGTGACCGAACTGCTGCAGCGCGTGCTGAACAAGAACCCGGCCACCACAGTGGTGGTGATCGACGAGGTGGAGGCCGAAAACTGGGGCATCGCCGGCGAACAGGTCAGCGAGCGTCGTAAGCGCGGCGCCTGAACCCATTTACCTTCCCAGCCTGCGGGCTGGTTTTTTTGATGCATTTTATAGACGACCGGTCTAATTTAGGAGCGAGTAATGACGACAATCGACAAACTGCTGACCCCGGTACGCGTGGGGGATTTCACCTTGGCCAACCGCGTGTTCATGGCACCGCTGACCCGGTCGCGCGCCAGCCAGCCGGGCGATGTACCCAGTGCCTTGAACGCCCGCTACTACGCGCAACGGGCGACCGCCGGCCTCATCGTGACCGAAGCGACGCAGATCTCGCGCCAGGGCCAGGGCTATGCCTGGACGCCGGGCATCTATAGCGATGCGCAGGAAGCGGGCTGGAAGGCGGTGGTCGACGGCGTGCATGCGGCCGGTGGTGCGGTGTCGCTGCAGCTGTGGCACGTCGGCCGCATCTCCAACCGCCTGTTGCAGGAAGACGGCCAGGCACCGGTTGCCCCGTCCGCCCTCCGCGCAGTCAACTCGAAGAGCTTCGTCGTGCAGCCGGACGGCACGGCCGGCAATGCGCCGACCGATACGCCGCGTGCGCTGGAAACCGCGGAGCTCCCCGGCATCGTGGCCGACTACGCGGCCGCGGCACGCCGTGCGGTCCGTGCTGGCTTCGATTTCGTCGAGATCCACGCTGCCAATGGCTATCTGCTGCACCAGTTCCTCGCCACCGGCGTGAACCAGCGCACCGACCAATACGGCGGCACCCTGGAAAACCGTGCGCGCCTGCTGCTGGAGGTGGTCGATGCCCTGGTGGCCGAGATCGGCGCTGCCCGCGTCGGCGTCCGTCTGTCGCCCAACTTTGTCGCTCACGATATCGAGGATGCCGAATCGGAGGCGGCTGCCATCTACCTCGCGCAGCAATTCAGCCGGCGCAAGCTTGCTTATTTGCATATCGCCGAGCCGGACTGGGTAGGCGGCCCGGCACTGACGACCGAATTCCGCACGGCCCTGCGCCAGGCCTTTACCGGCGCACTGGTGTTCTGCGGCAACTACACCGCCGAGAAGGCCGAAGCGCTGATTGCCGCCGGCACCGCCGATGCCGTGGCTTTCGGCCGCCCCTATATCGCCAATCCCGATCTGGTGAAACGCTTTGCCCAAGGTGCGGCGCTGAACACGCCGGACCCGAGCACGTTCTACGGTGGCGCAGAACAGGGTTATACCGATTACCCGGCGCTGGCCGACTGAGCGCACGGCGGCAACATCCCGCTTGAACCGGTACTGGCCCGGCAGGACGCCGGGCCAGTGCTCTGCCGGGATGATCAGTCGGCGAGCGCCGCGTTGATCGCGCCGAGCAGTTCACGCTGCGGATCGTGGGCGTACTCCCAGATCGTCAGGCCGCCGAGCCGTTTGTCCTTCAGGTAGCGCACCTTGTGGCGCAGGCTCTCTGCATCCTCGTAGCTGATGAAGGTATCGCCGTTGTACAGCCATGGCGCTTTGGCTACGTCATCCCAATGGCGGACATAGCCGGGCTGGCCCAGGTAACCGACTTTGATCTCGCTCCAGGCGAGATCGCTGCCCGCCGCGCCGAACTTCTGGAACAGCCCGTTCTGTACGTTGGCTACGCCTTTCCAGACCGGACCATAGAATGGCACCCCCATCAGCAGCTTGGCCGGCGGTACGCCGGCATCCAGGTAGGTCCGCATCGCCTGGTCGGTGCTCCAGCCGCCAAAGGCCGGATCGTCCGGGCGCTGATATAGGTTGGAGAAATGCCCGGTATTGGCGCTCCAGCTGCCGTAGGCACCATAGGCGGTCACCGTGAGGAAATCGACGCTGCGCGCCACCCGGGTCAGATCGTTCTTCTGGCCGAACCACGGGCCGGCCGGCACGGCGGCGGTGAGCTGGTAGCGGCGCTGGGTGCGCTTGGATAGGGCGTCGAGCGCGGCGCGGGTTTCCTCGAGCAGCAGTGGGTAGTTGTCGCGATCCTTGGGATCGGTCTTGATCGGCAGGCCCCAGTCCGGCCCCACCGGATATTGCCATTCGATGCCAAGGCCGGAGAGCCGGTGACGCTCGACCAGCGCAATGGCGCTGGCAATGAAGCGTTGCCGGCCCTCGGCCGTCATTGCCATCTGCGAGTAGCCATTGGCGCCCCAACCGCCGATCGCCAAGTTGATCCTCAGCTTGGGGTAGCGGCGCTGCAGCTTGGCAACCTCCTGCCACAAGCCCTTGAACACCGGTTGTGGCTGGCCGTCGTTGCCGATGCGTGGCTCGGTGTCCGGCAGATAGACCTCACCATTGGCACGCAATGCGGCAAAGGCGATCGTGAGCTGGGTGATGTCCTTGCCGGCGATGTCGTCCGCTCGCCAGTGGCGCCCGTCGGGCAGCGGCCAGGTACGGATATAGGCGGCGACTTCCGGTCGGTCCACGCGCTTGTCCGTGCCTGCGACGGCAGGGGCGATGGCTGCGGCGGTCAGCAGCCAGCCCAACAGCAGGTTGCATATCTTCATGTTATTTCCTCCATCGGTGGTGTGCGGGATGTCCCGGGCACCGCTGCATTTGGGCTGCACGCGATGCCGAGCCCATTGTTGGGCAAGACGCGGGAGGTGCCGCAGAACAGGGCAATGGAGGAAAGGGCGCGGGCCCGAGAGTGCAAGCACAGTCAAAACCCGCGCAGTACAGCGAGATGCACAGGCCCGTGGCACGCGCCACGGGTCTGGCAATTACAGCGATTTACTTGCGCTGGCGACGACGCGCCGCGATCAGGCCGACGAGGCCAAGGCCCATCAGTGCATAGGTTTCCGGCTCCGGTACCGGCGCGATGGTTAGGTTGGGGGCGAAGCCTCCGCCCACCGCGCTGGAGGTGAAATAGACGTAGGGGTTGTCCTGGTCGATGCGTTGCAGCGTGATGCCGTAGTTGGCGAAGCTGCCATTGGCCCAGCCCTGTACCAGCGCGCTGATATCGACTGAACGACCAACTTCCGTTTCGTTGTCGGAGATGCTGAGGATGGCTGCCGGCGTGGCATCGAAGCTCGGGCGGCTCGCCCAGTCGCTGGTCACGCCTTCCCAGGCGCTGGTATTGCGGTAGATGCCGAACTGGGCGCCGTTGCCCCAGTTGAACTGGTGGTAGAGATTGAGCTGGGCTTGCAGGCTGGTGCCGGCAAACGACGAGACATCGAACTGCAGCAGACCCACGTTCTGGTAGGCGGTGGTCCAGTTCACCGTCAGGTGGTTACCCGCGACGCCGCCATCGTGGAAGCCATTGAAATAGGTCATGCCATTGGTCACGTTGGCGACATGACTGGCGTTGACGGTGGCCGGAATCAGCGCGGCATGCGTGTAGCTCGCCGCCAGCAGCAGGAGCGCCGTTGCAACGGCGTTCAGTTTTTTCATGATGATCCTCTGTTTGAATGTAGTCATGGCGTGTGCACGCGCCACAATGCTTGCCTGCAGCCCTTGCCGGCCGAAGTACATGCCATGAAAGTTTGTGCCTGATTTGTTGCAAGCTTGCGGCGGTGCATTATCGCCGAATGCCAACGGGATGCCACGCTCCGACCAGCGACCAGATATCCGGTCGCGCTTGTGCTGCAGGGTGGTGGGCGTGGCGACTTCAGCCCGCGTATTTTCGGATGATGCCGATTGCGCCTTGCGGGCCACCACGCTGCAAATAGTGGCCTAGCTCATCGGAGAAAAGCAGATTGCGCTGCTGGAGTGCCAACAGCAGTGCATCGAGTTCCGCTTCCTTGCCTGGCGGCATCAGCTGGGCAAGTTTTCCATGCTTCCAGCGCTCGACCAACGCGCGGACAAATTGGGTATTCGGCGCGTCTGGCGCCGATGCGTGCAGGCGATCGAACTGTTTCAGCACTGCGGAGAAATGCAGTGGTGCTTGCGGTGTCAGGCTCAGTGCTTTTTCCCACAGTGCGGGTGCCGCATCCTGCTCCAGGGTGTCGAGCGCTCGGAACAACTGCTCGAAATCGAAGTTGGCGCGGCTGATAGGACTCGGAAGCAAGCTGAAGCTTGCCCAGATGCACAGGCCGAGGCACGCGCTGAACACCAGGATGGGCTCGCCGAGCGCAAGCGGCCCGACCATCGTGGCCAGCCAGGTCAACTGGTCGATACGCGCGGCCTCAATGGCGACGGTGAGCAGCGCCGCGACGATCAGGGAGACGACGATTTTCATCAGACATTGGCTTCGATGCGATTGATTGTGGCGGCTTGCCTCAGTCGGCTTCCGTTCGGCTCACCAGCTCACAATCCCAGCGCCACGCCATAGGCCAGTGCCACCTCGCGCAGGTGATCGAACCGACCGCTGGCACCGCCGTGGCCGGCATCCAGGTTGGTGATGAACAGCAGCGGGTTGGCGTCGGTCTTCAACGTGCGCAACCGGGCCACGTACTTGGCCGGCTCCCAGTACATCACCTGGCTGTCGTTGAGCGAGGTGCGCACCAGCATGGCCGGGTAGGCGGTGGTGGCGAGATTGTCGTACGGCGAGTAGGCGCGCAACCAGCCGTATTGCTCGCGGCGATTCGGATTGCCCCATTCCTCGTATTCACCCACCGTCAGCGGCAGGTCCGGGTCCAGCATGGTGGTCAGCACGTCGACAAAGGGCACTTCCAGGATGGCGAGACGGCACAGGTCGGGCCGCTGGTTGAGCACTGCGCCGATCAGCAGGCCGCCGGCGCTGCCGCCTTCGATCACCAGTTGTTGCGGCGTGGTATGGCCGGTGGCGAACAGGTGTTCGGCGCAGGCGATGAAATCGCTGAAGGTGTGATGCTTGTTGGCGAGCCGGCCGGCATCGTGCCAGGTCTTGCCCAGATCGCCCCCGCCACGGATATGGGCCACGGCGTAGCTGAAGCCGCGATCGAGCAACGAGAGCCGGCTGGACGAGAAATACACGTCGTTCGGCGCGCCGTATGCACCGTAGCCTTCCAGCCAGAGCGGTGCCGGCAGCGTGGCATCGCGGCGGCGCACCAGCGAGATCGGCACCTGCGTGCCATCGGGTGCCGTCGCCCACAGGCGTTCGCTCGCATAGTGTGCCGGATCGAAATCGCCGAGCACCGGGCGGCGTTTTCTCAGCGTGCGTTCGCGGCTGGCCAGGTCGTAGTCGTACACGGTGTCCGGCGTGGTCAGCGATTCGTAGCCAAAGCGGTAGGTGCGGCTGTCCCACTCGGCGTTGGCGCCGCCGGCAAGGCTGTACACCGCCTCGTCGAAGGCGACGGTGTGGTGTTCGCCGCTGGCCAGCTCGGTTACGACCAGTTGACCAAGGCCGTTCACCCGTTCGTGGCAGACCAGGAAATCGCGGAACAGATCGACCCCTTCCAGCATCACGCCATTGCGCTCCGGCAGGATCTCGGTCCAGCTCGGTGCCGCGCCGATGGCGCCGTGGTCGGGCACCGTCACCAGGCGGAAATGGCGGCCCTGGTCGTTGATGCGCAGCCAGAACCGGTCGTGGCCATGCTCGACGCTGTATTCGATGCCGGCACGGCGGCGTAGCAGTACGCGCCAGCGTCCCAGCGGGCGCGTGGCCGGCAGCACGCGGATCTCGCTGGTGGTGTGGCTGCCGGATTGGCAGATCAGGAAGCGTTGGCTGCGGCTGAGGTACACATCGACGCCGAAGCGCGCGTCACGTTCCTCGCGCACCAGCACCGGTACGGCGCTGCCGCGCTGCCAGCGCCACAGCTGATTGGAGCGCTTGGTTTCCGCATCCTCGGTGGTGAAGAACAGCGTGCGGTTGTCGAGTGCCCACGCCGCCGAGGTGACCCGCTCGGCGCTGAAATCGAGCAGCGCGTCGCTGGCGAGATCCTTGATGCGCAGCGTGTACTGGCGGTAGCCGGTGGCATCGGTGCTGTACGCCAGCCATTGGCCATCCGGGCTGATCTCGAATTCGCCGACCTCCATATAGGGTTGGCCGGCGGCGAGCGCGTTCACGTCGAGCAACAGCTGCTCGGGCTCGCTCTGCCAGTCGTCCGTGGCGTGCCAGCGCTTGCGGCACAGCAGGGGGTACTGGCCGCCCACCTCGTAGCGGTAGTAGTACATCCAGTCGCCCAGCCGGTAGGGCACCGAGCTGTCATCCTCGCGAATGCGCGCCTTCATTTCGGCGAACAGCGTGTCCTGCAGCGGCTTGCTGTCCGCCATCACGACCTCGGCGTAGGCGTTTTCCGCCTGCAGATAATCGAGGACGGCCGGATCGTCCTTGTCTCGCAGCCAGTAGTAGTCGTCGATGCGGGTCTCGCCGTGCTTTTTCAGGCGACGCGGGCGGCGGGGAGCGATGGGAGGCAGGGGCATGACGTACTCGGTCTAGGCAAAGACGCAGCATAGCGTTTTCGTCTGCGCTGCGGCGAAGGCGGCTTGAGTACCTAGGCGTGATAGGCAGTTACACTGCTGCACCTGCCGTGGACGAGATCAATGTTGACCAACCCCAGCAAATCCGAGCTGTTGATCGCTGCCACGTGTGCGCCCCTCCTCGCGCATCTGCTGGTGCACTTCATCTTGGTCACGGCCGTCTTGATCGGTTCGGGCTGGCGCAGCGCCAACGAGATTGGCCTTGCGATGGCCGTGGTCCTCGGCGTGGATTTGCTGGTGAACTATGTCGTGTTGTTTGCCGTGGGGCTGCCGCTGATTCTGTTGTTGCGTCGTTTCAACCTCGCCAAGCCGCTGCTGCTGATTTCGGCAGGCTTTGTGGCTGGGGCTGTGCCGTTTGCCTGGGTGACGGCACTCGAGAGCGGAGGTGGATTCGGGCCGCTGGTCATCGGTGGTTTTGGCGGTGCCATCGGTGCGCTCACCGCCGGCTGGCTGTGCGCGCTCGCGCACTGGCAAGCCTGCAGGCGCCTTCAGATTCGCGTGCTGTAAAGATTCAGCCGGTGCGGCCCGATTTGGAGCGGCGGGTGGCGAAATCCTGGGTGCCAAGGCCGTCCTTGTATTGCAGCTTCACGCGAAAATGCGTGCCGGTGGAGCCGTCGGGCTGATTGACCTTCACGCCGCCCTGGCTGGTCGGGCCCATATAGCCTTTGACGGCGAATTTATGGTTGTTGGCGAGGCCGCTGGCATCGGCCAGGGACGGCCCAACCTTGGCTTGTCGATTCAACTCGGCTTGCAGGCCACCGGCAAAGGTCTTGTCCCAGTTCCCCGCCTTGTTGGCCACGGTGCCGCTGGCGTAGCTGGACTTGAGCGATTTCACGCTGCTGAACTTGATCTTTTTCTCGGTGCCGCTGTAGCAGGAATTGGCGCGCAGATCGGTCTGCGCTGTCACGCCAAGACCGAGCAGCGTGCTGGCGGTATGTTCGGTCGATGCCCTCTCCTTGACCTGGGTGGTCGTGGCGCTGGGTTTGCCGACCGATTCGACACGCTTGTTCTTGCCCATGCGCATCTGCGCCTGCGCATCGGACAGTACCTCGGCATCCGAGCTGATCGAATGCTTGCCTGGCGAGCCGTGACCCTGCACATAGAGCCGCGCGTTTTCCACACCCTGCATGCTCATGCGCGCGCCGGTCAGGCTGGAGTAGCCGGACAGGGTCTGCAACGCCTTGCGTTTGGCGTTGGACGCGCTGTCGACGCCGGTGACCTTGGTGAGTTCGTCGTCGACGCGTTTGCGAAAGCTGATGCGCTGTTGATGGTTGAGGAACACCGGCTGCACCGCGAGTTTATTTCGGGATTGCTTGTGGCGCGCCATGCCATAAGCGTTGTTGAACAGGTTCTCGGTATGGTCGAGCGGCGACATGATGTAGTGCTGCTTCGGCCGCTCCTTGATCTGGCTCGGATTGACGAAGGGCTTGGAGAGATCGGTGCCGGTCTTTTTCAGGCTCTGGCGCTGTTGCGCGAGGAAATCACCGTGGGCATCGGTCTTGGCCGGTTTCGGCAGTGGCGTGGTCGGTTTCAGTGCCCGGCGTGCGGCGACGAGGTCGATGCCGCCCAGCAGGCTGGCATGTTGGTTGCGCTTGTTGCTGCTGTCACTCATGGCACGGTCCGGTGGGCGCGATACAGGGCATGTTAGCCGCCGGTCGAAACTACGCCAATGACATAAACGCCAACGACTTTGACGTGTTGCCGCCGATGGCTAGCGCGGGTCGAGCGGAATCCAGAGCTCGCATTGCCGATCCGGTCGGTCTTCATCCGAGCGCTCGTCGTAGCGCTCGAAGCATGGGGCGTGGCGCTGGCTGCGCCCGCTTCGCGGCAGCCAATTGCTCAGCGCGTAATCCCAGCATGCGCTGATTGCGGCACCAAATGCCTGCTGATCCGCGGCCGGCGCACTGAGGAACACCGCATATTCGCCAGCGGGTAGCGCGACGGCAGCCAGTCCGTCCGGTGGCGCATTGCCGGCGGTGACTTCGACACCGATCAGATAGTCGAGCGCCATTGTGTCGTGCTGGAAAGCGGTGACTGCGCCGAAGCAGGCATGTTCGCCAGCCTGCCGGTACGGAATGCGCTCGAACAGGTGCTCGTGCATCGCCTTTTGCCAGGCGGTCGGGATATCGATGACATTGCGGCCGTCGTGCAGCGTGGTGTGGACCATCAGACCATGCAGCAGTGCGCCGGGATGCTGGACAAGCGTGGGTTCCATAGGGGGTCCGCGATGGGGGGAGTACCCCATTCTTGGCTGGCATCGCGCACTGGGCAAGGGGAGGGCGCCAAGCTGGCAAGCCCGGAAAAGCGTCAATCGGGCGTGTTCACGCCAATGCGGTCGCGGCCTTGGTGCTTGGCGTCGTACAGCGCGTGGTCGGCGCGCGAATACAGCGCATCGAAGCCCAGGTCGCCGCGCTGGCGTTCGGCAATGCCAATGCTCGCAGTCACGACGAGGTGCGGATCGTTGGCCACGAGATGTTGCTCGCGCAAGGTGGTGAGGATGCGCCCGGCCAGGGCCTGCGCCTCGGCAATGCCGGTATCGGGCAGCAGCACGGCGAATTCCTCGCCGCCGACCCGGCCGACGAAATCCTCGCGCCGTACGGCGTCCTGCAGCAGGCGGCCGATCGCTCGCAGCACGGCATCACCGGCTGGATGGCCATGGCGGTCGTTGATGTCCTTGAAGTGATCCAGATCGAGCATCATCAGCGTCAACGGCCGCTGGTGCCGTTGCGCTGCAGAGCAGGCCTGCATCGCCAGCTCGAAGAAGTGGCCGCGGTTGGCAAGGCCGGTAAGTGCATCGGTGATGGATTGCAGCCGCAGCTGCTCCTTCAGTTCGTAGAGCTCGGTGATGTCGGACGAGAAGCCGATCAGCGTCCGTGTCGGCCCGGCAAGATCGAATGGCACCTTGTGCGACCAGTAGTGTCGCAGCTTGCCGTCGGGGCTGGCCACGCATTCCTCGCCGGCCTGGCTCTGGCCGGTGGCGAACACGTGCTGGTCCAATTGCCAGAACTGGTCGGCAATGGCGGGCGACACCAGTTCGATGTCGCGCAAACCGGCGATCTCGGCCTGGTCGCGGCCGAACACTTCGGCGACCTTCTGGTTGGCATAGACGAAGCGGCGCTGGTCGTCCTTCATGTAGATCAGCGCGTCGACATTGTTGAGCACGGTTTCCAGCAGCGTCTGCTGCTGTTGCAGGCGCTCCGCGGTGGCTTTCTGCTCGGTGATGTCGGTGGAGACGCCGCACATGCCGATGATGTGTCCGGCCTTATCGCGTACCGGCTTCTTCACCGTCCAGTAGATGCGCTTCTCGCCGCTGGTCCGGATGAAGTTCACTTCCTCGCGCACCACGGTCTCGCCGGTTTCCAGCACGTAGTGATCGTTCTGGCGTAATTGGTCGGACACGGCGAGGTCGAAGAACACGCTGTCGTCCTGGCCCACCACTTCATCGAGCGAGAGGCCGAACAGCTGCAGCACGCGGCGGTTGACGTAGGTGTAGCGCCCCTGCAGATCCTTGGCGTAGATGTAGGCGCCGATTTCGTCGAGCACCGTTCGTAGGCTCAAGAGCTCGGCCAGTGGATCGGAAGGCGCAGGGGCGGGGTCAGGCATGATGGCGCTCGCATACGAGGTGCGCAGCGCACCTGTTACAGCATAGCGAAGTTCCGCCATGCGGCCAGCGCCTGCTGGCCGCGGTAACAGTTCAGCCGGGCAGCGCGCTGCCGAAGGCTGCGGCATATTGCGTTGCGAGTTCGTGCCGGTTGAACGTGTGGTTCTGCGCGCCGCGTTCGGCGATCTTGATCGAGCCGAGCAAGGACGCCAGCCGGCCGGTGGTCGGCCAGTCCCAGCCGCGGCGCAGGCCATAGAGCAGGCCGGCGCGGAAGGCATCGCCGCAGCCGGTGGGATCGACCACCGCGGTGGCCGGTACTGCAGGGATGTCGTGGCGCACGCCGTCGGCGTAGATGTGCGCACCTTCGGCGCCGAGCGTCACGATCAGCGCCTTCACCTGCTGCGCCAGCGTTTGCAGAGTGAGCCCGGTTTTCTGCATCACCATTTCGGCTTCGTAGTCGTTGAACGATAGGTAGTTGGCCTGGCCGATCATGGTCAGCAGTTCCTCGCCGCTGAACATCGGCAGGCCCTGGCCTGGATCGAAGATGAAGGGAATGCCCGCTTGGTGCAGCTGCGTACAGTGTTCCTGCATGCCCTGCTTGCCGTCGGGCGAGACGATGGCGAGCTCGACCGGTACCGCGAGTTCGTTCACCCGGTTGAAATGCGAAAAGCCCATCGCGCCGGGGTGGAAGGCGTTGATCTGATTGTCGTCCAGATCAGTGGTGACAAAGCACTGCCCGGTGAACTGCTCGGCCAGCTCGCGGATGCCGTCGCGGCGAATACCCAGCTCGTCGAGCCGTGCGGCGTAGGGCGCAAAGTCGCTGCCGGCGGTGGCCATGATCAATGGATCGTCGCCCAACAGCTTCAGCGTGTAGGCGATATTGCCCGCGCATCCGCCGAATTCCCGCCGCATCTCGGGAACCAGGAACGAGATCGACAGCATGTGGATCTGCTCGGGCAGGATGTGGTGCTTGAAGCGGTCGGGGAACACCATGATGGTGTCGTAGGCGAGCGAGCCGCAGATCAGCGTGGCCATTGTCGGTAACTCCGATGGATTGTCGTGCGCGATTATGCCACTCGTCAGGGCCCTCGACCGCACAGCCCGGCAGGGACAGGCTGCTTTTACACCCGTGTTAAGCTCCAACTTGAATATAACTTTACAAAAAACGGGATGTATGGAGATTGTGCTCGATCTTGAGCTCACGATCGCCGGTGTGTGGGCCGCGATCGGGCTGATGGCCTGTGGCAGCTTGGCGCTGCTGGCGCTCGGTCACCGCGAGCGCGGCTTGGCCATGCTGGCAAGTGGCGCCGTTGTTGGGTTCGGTGGCAGCATTGTCTATTTCTTCGATGCGCCGCCTGCCGCGTTTGCGGCGTTGGTGCTGGCCGATGCGCTGCTGTTGATCGGTGGCCGTGCCTATCTCGGCCAAGCCACGCAATACCTTACAACGCTGCCTTGGCCTCTGTTATCGATTGCTGTTTATTCTTACAGCTTTCTTCAACAAAAGACAGCCTCGGTCCAGGGTCTGTGCTTCGCCTTGTCCATCCTGCCGCTGGCACTGATGCATGTCAGCTCGCTGATGCCGCGGGTGGTCGAGGAGCGCTGGGCTCCTCCACGCCAGCTGTTTGCGGTGGCCCATGTGGTGCATGCGGCCTATTGGATCGCGGTGGCCATGGCCTGGCTGGTCGGTTCGCCGGGACAGTGGGCGCAGCTGCCGTTTGCCTACCTGCCGCCGCTGGCGATGTTGCTGGTGTCTGCCATGGCCTGGCCGCAGTTGGTCAGCCAGCGGCTGCGCTCGCGGATTTCGCGGCTGGCACGCTTCGACGCGCTCACCGGCGCGCTGAATCGGCGCGGCCTGGAAGAAGCTGCGCTGCGTGAGCTGCGTCGCGTGCGCAAGCACCAGGGCCAGCTCGGCCTGTTGCTGATCGATATGGATCGCTTTCGTACCTTGAATGGTCGCTATGGTCATGGCGCCGGCGATGTGGCGCTGCGCGCCTGTGCCGATGCGGTGCGCGAACACGTTGGACGCAGTGCCTACCTCGGCCGTGTTGGCGGCGAGGAATTCTGTATCGTGGCGCCCGGCGCTGACGAGGCGGAACTGGATACACTGCTTGCCAAGGTCCGGCTGGCGGTGGCGGATCTGGAAGTGGAGTACGACGATCTGTTGATCCGTTTCTCCGCCAGCGCCAGCCTTGCACGCTTCGGCCAGGACGGCACCGACTTCGACACGCTCTACCGGGTGGCTGCCAAGCGGATCTCGCATGAGAAAAAAGGCCCGATCGCCTTTGCCGACACCGCGCCGCAAAGCGTTGTGGCTGCCTGAAGCCGTAGTTGCCCCCTGCCTTGGACGGCCCCGCTCGCGGGGCCGTTTCGTTTTTGGGCACAATACAGGCAAGGAGGGGGCATGGACAGCTTGAACGTGATCGGGGCCGGCAAGTTGGGCCGCACTTTGGCTCGCGCCTGGCATCAGGCGGGAACGTTGGCGATCGGTGGCGTGCTGTGCCGGACGCCGGCGCACGCCGCAGACGCCGTCGCTTTCATCGGCGCCGGCTCCGCCGCCGCGACGCTCGCATCGCTGCCAGTGGCACGCTGGTGGCTGATCGCCACGCCGGACGATGCCATTGCCGAAGCCGCGATCCAGCTAGCTGCGAGTGGCTTGATCCGGCAAGGTGACGTGGTGTTCCACGCCAGTGGCGCGCTCGATGCGATGGTCCTGCACGCCCTTGCCATGGCAGGCGCGTCGACCGGCAGCCTGCACCCGGCGCTGAGCTTCGCCGAGCCCAGCCGCGCATTGCTGCAGTTGCCGGGTACGCCATGTGCGATCGAAGGCGCGGCGGCGGCTGAACTGGAAGCGTTGGCTGCCGCGCTCGGCGGTCAGCCGTTCCGTCTGGCACCCGGTGGCAAGGCCTGCTACCACGCCGCCACGGTGCTGGCGTCCAACTACTTGGTCGCCCTCACGGCGCTGGCCGCCGAGGCCGCGACGGCGGCGGGTCTGGGTGAGTCGCAAGCACTTGCAATGCTCGCCCCGTTGATGCGACAGACGTTGGATAACGCGCTGACGCTAGGCCCGTCCGGTGCCTTGACGGGGCCCATTGCTCGTGGCGATGTCGACACTGTGGCCCGCCATCTCGCTGCCCTGCCGCCCATGCTACAGCCTGCTTACCGTGTGCTTGGCCACGCCACGGTGGCACTGGCGGCAGAACGGCTGCAGGCTGACGTCGCGGCCCGGCTTGATACGCTGCTTGCGGGTACCGCCTCGCCAAGGTGAGTGCCACGCGTCGGCGAAGTGCTGTGCTTCCCTGTGGCCACGTTGTGCATTAGCATCGGCTGAACAATGACGGGGGAATCGAAATGCGCCTGGCGCCGACCATGTGGCTGGCTGGCCTGCTGCTGGTACAGCAGGCCGTGGCATGCACTGCGGTGGCCGACCCCTGGCTGACGCTGGCGGTCGCGATCCGTGAAGGCCGGGGTGAGGCACTGTCCTGCCTGCTGAACCAGACCGGCATCAATGCCCATGATCCGAGCGATATCTGGGAAAGCGCACCGCTGCATCAGGCCGCTCGCTATGACCGCCCAGCGCTGATCGAGCAGCTGCTGGCGGCGGGTGCCGATATCGATCTGGAGAATGCCGTCGGCGAGACTGCCTTGCTGGTCGCCATCAAGCGCGGTGCCAGCGATAGCGCTGCCACCTTGTTGCTGGCGGGCGCACGGTTCACCACGGTGGACGAGGAAGGGCGCACGCCACTGTTCTGGGCGGTGGCCGGAGACGATGTGGCCATCGCCAGCCTGCTGCTCAAGCTCGGCGCCGACCCCGACCAGATCTACACCAGCGGTGAGCAACCCGCGCGTATCCGAGACTATGCTGCAAAACGCGCTGTTCCCAAGATGATGCAACTGTTCGAATCAAACCGGAGATAAGCATGCTGCAACGAACCCTGCTGGCCTTTGCCATGGTGGCTCTCGCCGCAACGGCTTCCGCTGCCGTCTACAAATGGGTCGACGAGAATGGCGTCACCCAGTACAGCAGCGAGCCGCCGCCGAACAAGAAAGCCAAGGAGCTCAAGGTGCAGGGGGGCAATACCTTCAGCTCGGGAAAGACTCCTAATGTGGATGCTGAATCGAAGCAGCTTGCCAACGAGATGGCCGAGGGCATGATGAAGGTGAAGCCAGGCGGCACGCTCGATTGCGCCAAGGCGGTGGAGAACAGCCACTACAGCCTGGACCAGATGCTGGAGACCGGCCGGCGCAATGTGAAGAGTGGTCAGGTCAAGCAGGCGGATTACGACAAGATGGCGCCGCTGCTGACCAAGGCGCGTGGGCGGATTTCCGAGTCGGAGTGCCGGTCGAGTTCCGGCAAGACCAAGGACTTCTATACCTGCATGTCGAGTGGCTATAACCTTGCCCTCGCCTGCATGAAGGAACATGGCTACCAGTAGGCATGGCGGACATGAACGAGAAAAAGCCGGGCAATGCCCGGCTTTTTCATGCGCGTTGCGATCAGGCGGCTTTCTGATCGATCAGATGCACATCGGCGCCGCCGATGGCGATGCGGCGCGGCTTCAACGCCTCGGGCACTTCGCGCACCAGGTCGATGTGCAGCAGGCCGTTGTCGAGGCTGGCGCCAACGACCTTGACGTGGTCGGCGAGGCTGAAGCGGTGCTCGAAATCGCGCGCGGCGATACCGCGGTGCAGGTAGGTGGACTTGGTTTCGCTGCGCTGGCGGCGACCGGTGACCTTGAGCACATCGCGCTCGGTTTCCAGTTCCAGCTCGTCGCGCGAGAAGCCGGCAACGGCCATGGTGATGCGGTACTGGTCTTCGGCGACCAGCTCGATGTTGTACGGCGGGTAGCTCACTTGCGCATCGCTGCGTAGCGCGTCGTCGACCAATTGGGCAAAGCGGTCAAAGCCGATGGCGGAACGGTACAGCGGAGCAAAGTCAAAAGTTGCCATGATCGAATATCCTCGTTGAAATTCAAGCGATATGTGGTTAACAGACCTCAACGTGAGCGTCCGTTAACCACTAGATCGGTGCATGGCATCGTATTTCAAGAGTACCGCTGGTCAGCGCTGTTCATCGCTGCGGCCGTTCTGCCTGGGTTGGTCATCGCAGCCGGTGCTGGGTCGTGCGCGGATTGGTCGCTTATCTATCAAAAGTCCCATACACGAAGCCTTCGAATCGCCGGGGTTTGGCTCCCAACCGCACGGCTCAAGGCCTTGCGTCGTCGCAAACGCAGCCAGCCAGCCAGCCCACCGAAACCGAGCAGTGCATAGCTGGCGGGTTCCGGTACGGGAGGGGCAATAAAGGATATGGAAATGCGGGGATCAAAAAATATAGAGCCGGTGGTGCCGAAGTAGGGCTCATATATTAGGTCCCTTGTTAAATAAGCATTGGCAAAAAAATTTGTTTTCTTGGCAAAGCTACCATCGAACTGAAACTGGTGTTCATAGGGGTTGATCGTGGTCTTTATTTCCGAATATCCGCCCTTGAATTGGGGGAGCCATGGGTCAGGATGCTCACCGTAGTTGAAGCTGTAATCCCTTGGGGATGAAAAATAGGCTTGGTTAATCGACACATAGGCATATGCGCCTGCGAGGGCTGCAAGATAAACCATTTCGCCGTCGTAACGGTTGGCGCTGTGGTCTTCAGTTTCAAGTTTTCCATGGCGGAACGACAACAAATGAGCGCCCATTAGGGTGCCACTTGCCGCTGCTTCGGCTGAATAAATTGCACTGCTAGAGTGCGAAACATGTTGCATGTCAAACGTCAGATCATATCTGGTATAGCGAGTGCCGCCATAGAAAACGTCATAACTTTTTCCTGCTACAGTAGCGCCATCAATAGGTATGCGAGTTCCGGTGTTTGGATCGTACACACCGTTTAATTTTAGCCATCTTGAATAGTCAGAAAATGCAGCATTGGCGCTAGGACTCAATACGAGTAGTGCGGAATAAATGCCCAGCAATGCCAGATATTTCTTGCGCAGCATACGGCCTCCTCGGGCAGAAAGTGGGAAGCCAAATCTAGAGCGCATGACCGAGCGGGATATAGTGCCATCCGACCAAAGGTGCGGTCGGAAATTTCATATCAGCAATTGCTTGCACAATTTAAGAACAGCAAGCTTGCAAATAACAGGATTTGAGGTCAAACGTGTGCTGGTTTTCGGCGAACAGGCGGCTGCGCTTCGTGCGCGCTCGACAGGTTTTCTTACGGAAGGCCATTCGTCATATGCGAACGGCAATTGACCGCTGTAGCGATCCGTATGTCACTGGTGTGAATCGGCCGGGCATTTCAAGTGGCTTGTTGAAGCACCCGACTACAAGCCGGGTGCGCCAAGGCCGCAGGTTCAGGCCAGGAACAGTCGGTATGCCAGATTCCCGCTCTCGTCCCAGTGCGGGTAGCCGAGCTTTTCCAGGAAGGCGGCGAACGCTTCATCGTCGTTGGCGGGCACCTGGATGCCGACCAGCACACGGCCGTAGTCCGCGCCGTGGTTGCGGTAGTGGAACAGGCTGATGTTCCAGTTGCCACCCATCTGGTTGAGGAAGTTCATTAGCGCGCCCGGGCGCTCCGGGAATTCGAAGCGCAGCAGGCGCTCATCCTTGGCATGCGCCGTACGGCCGCCGACCAGGTGGCGGATGTGCATCTTGGCCACGTCGTTGTCGGTGAGGTCGATCGCGGGCAGGCCATGGTCGGCCAGTCGCGCGATCAGGTCGGCCACTTCGCCGCGGCTCTGGATGGCGAGGCCGACGAAGATGTGCGCCACATTGTCGTCGGCATAGCGGTAATTGAACTCGGTGACGCTGCGTGCGCCTAGCAGACTACAGAAATCGCGGTAGGCACCCGGCTTTTCCGGGATGGTGACGGCGATGATGGCTTCGCGCTCCTCGCCCATCTCGGCCTGCTCGGCCACATAGCGCAGCCGGTCGAAGTTCATGTTGGCGCCCGAGGCGATGGCGACATAGGTCTGACCCTGCTGGCCGGTGCGTTGCGTCCACAGCTTGGCGCCGGCGATGGCCAGCGCGCCGGACGGCTCCAGAATGGAGCGGGTGTCCTCGAACACATCCTTGATCGCCGCGCACATCGCATCGGTATCGACCAGGATCACCTCGTCGACCAGGTTTTGGCACAGGCGGAAGGTTTCCTCACCGACCTGCTTCACCGCCACCCCATCGGCGAAGATGCCCACCTGCGGCAGCTGTACGCGCTCGCCGAGCTTGAGTGACAGGTACATCGCGTTGGCGTCGGTTGGTTCCACGCCGATGATCTTCACGTCCGGGCGCAGCCGCTTGATATAGGCCGCCACGCCGGCGATCAGGCCACCGCCGCCCACCGGAATGAAGATCGCGTCGAGCGGGTCCGGGTGCTGGCGCAGAATCTCCATTGCCACCGTGCCCTGGCCGGCGATCACTTCGGCGTCGTCATATGGGTGGACGAAGGTGGCGCCGGTTTCCTCGGCGATCTTGATCGCGTGCAGGTAGCAATCGGAATAAGAATCGCCGATCAGTACCACCTCGGCGCCGCGGCGGGCCACGGCGTCGACCTTGATGTGCGGCGTGGTCGCTGGCATCACGATGGTGGCGCGACAGCCCAGGTGTTGTGCCGACAGCGCCACGCCCTGCGCATGGTTGCCGGCCGAGGCAGTGACCACGCCGCGCTGCAGCTCGGCGGCGCTGAGCTTCACCATCTTGTTGTACGCGCCGCGGATCTTGAAGCTGAACACCGGCTGCATGTCCTCGCGCTTCAGGTACACCTTGTTGCCGATGCGGCGCGACAGGTTGGGCGCGAGTTCCAGCGGGGTTTCCACCGCCACGTCGTAGACGCGGGCGGCGAGGATGCGTTCAAGGTAATCGGGAGTCGGCGCGGGCATGGCGATGTCGGGCGTGGTGGGGGTAAGCGCTTGATTGTACGGCAAGCCTCCCTCGCGCCGCGAGCACAGTGGCGCGCCGATTACGGCGGTGCAGCGTCCGGCCGAGAGGTGTCGATTCAGAAGGGGATGGCCATGCAACGGGGCACCGATCCGATACCCCGTTAACCGGTTACGCCGCGTACCCCAGGTTCGGTGCCAGATCGCGTTCCGCCTGCGCGAGGCTCACGCCGCGACGGCGGGCGTAGTCCTCGACCTGATCCTGCGCGAGCTTGCCGACGGCGAAATACTGCGACTGCGGGTGGCTGAAGTAGAAGCCGGATACCGCGGCCGTCGGCAGCATGGCGTAGCCTTCGGTCAGCGTCATGCCGATGGCGTTGGCGTCCAGCACGCGGAAGAGGTCGGTCTTGGTAGTATGGTCCGGGCAGGCCGGGTAGCCGGGGGCGGGGCGGATGCCGACGTATTTCTCGTCGGTGAGCTCGTCCACGCTGAGTGCTTCGCTGGCCGCGTAGCCCCACAGTTCCTTGCGCACCTTCTCGTGCATGTACTCGGCAAAGCCTTCGGCGAAGCGGTCGGCCAAGGCTTTCACCATGATGGCGCTGTAATCGTCGTTGGCGTCTTCGAACGCCTTCACGTGTGGATCGATGCCGATGCCGCCGGTCACGGCGAAGGCACCGATGTAGTCCTGCTTGCCCGAGGCCTTCGGCGCAATGAAGTCGGCCAGGCACCAGTTAGGTTTGCCGGCGGCCTTCACGTTCTGCTGCCGCAGCGTGTGCCAGGTCATCAGCGGCTCGCCGCGGTTCTGCGGGTCGGATTCCGGATGGTAGATTTCGATGTCTTCGTCCACCGCATTGGCCGGGAACAGGCCGATCACGCCGTTGGCGGAAATCCAGCGTCCAGCGACCAGGTCCTTCAGCATGGCCTGGGCATCGGCAAACAGCGCGCGCGCCGATTCGCCGACCACCTCGTCCTGCAGGATCTTCGGGTATTTGCCGAACAGCTCCCAGGCATTGAAGAACGGGCTCCAGTCGATATAGGGCTCGATCTCTTCCAGCGGCACGTTCTCGAAGCGCAGCACGCCAAGCTGCTTCGGTACCGGCGGGGTGTAGCCGGCCCAGTCGAAACCGGTGGCCGGGGTGAAGCCGTTGTCGCGCGCAGCCTGCAGGCTTAGGAACCGGGTGCGGTCCTTGCCTGCGTGAATGGTGCGGATGTTGTCGTACTCGGCTTTCACCTTGGCGACGAACTCGGGCTTGAGCTCATCGGACAGCAGGCTGGAGCACACGCCGACGGCGCGGCTGGCGTCGGGCACGTAGATCACCTGGCCGTTCTGGTAACCCGGCTCGATCTTCACGGCAGTGTGCACCTTGGAGGTGGTCGCGCCACCGATCAGCAGCGGCAGGTCGAACCCGAGCCGCTGCATTTCCTTGGCCACATGCGCCATTTCCTCCAGCGACGGGGTGATCAGGCCAGAGAGGCCAATGATGTCGGCGCCGACCTCGGTCGCCTTGTCGAGGATGGTCTGGCACGCGACCATCACGCCCAGGTCGAACACCTGGTAGTTGTTGCAGCGCAGGACCACGCCAACGATGTTCTTGCCGATGTCGTGCACGTCGCCTTTCACCGTGGCCATCACGATCTTGCCCTTGGCCGGCGCATCGGCAAGGCCCATGCGGATTTTTTCTTCCTCGATGAACGGCTCCAGGTGCGCCACCGCCGCCTTCATCACGCGGGCGGATTTCACCACCTGCGGCAGGAACATCTTGCCGGCGCCAAAGAGGTCGCCGACGTGGTTCATGCCCGTCATCAGATGGCCTTCGATCACGTGGATGGGGCGCTCCACGCTCTGTCGCGCCTCCTCGGTGTCCTCGACGATGAAGGTGGTGATGCCCTTGACCAGCGAATGAGTGATGCGCTCCTGTAGCGGCAGCGTGCGCCAGCTCAGATCCTCGCCGGATTTCTGCGCGGCGTCGCCACGGAACGATTCGGCCAGCGCGATCAACGCCTCCGTGTCCGTCATTGCATCAGTTCCGTCCATCAGCACCACGCGCTCGATAGCGTCGCGCAGGTTGGCCGGCACCTCGTCGTAGTTCTCCAGCGCGCCGGCGTTGACGATGCCCATCGTCATGCCGTTTTTGATGGCGTGGTAGAGGAACACTGCGTGGATGGCCTCGCGCACCTTGTTGTTGCCACGGAACGAGAACGACACGTTGGAGACGCCGCCGGAGATCTTGGCGTGCGGCAGGTTCTGCTTGATCCAGCCGGTGGCCTCGATGAAGTCGAGGCCGTAGCGCGCGTGCTCCTCGATGCCGGTGGCCACCGCGAAGATATTGGGGTCGAAGATGATGTCGGCCGGGTCGAAGCCGACCTCGTCGACCAGGATGCGGTAACTCTTCTCGCAGATCTCTATTTTTCGAGCATACGTGTCGGCCTGGCCGACTTCGTCGAACGCCATCACGATCACGGCGGCGCCGTACATCTTCAAGAGGCGCGCATGGTGCTTGAACGCCTCGACGCCTTCCTTCATCGAAATCGAGTTGACCACGCACTTGCCCTGCACGCACTTCAGGCCCGCCTCGATCACGTCCCACTTTGACGAATCGATCATGATGGGCACGCGGCTGATATCAGGCTCGGCGGCGATCAGGTTGAGGAAGGTGACCATGGCCTTGTGGGCATCGAGCATGCCCTCGTCCATGTTGATGTCGATCACCTGCGCGCCGTTTTCCACCTGCTGGCGGGCCACTTCCAGCGCGGCCGGGTAATCGCCATTCAGGATCAGCCGCGCGAACGCCTTGGAGCCGGTGACGTTGGTGCGCTCGCCCACGTTCACGAACAGGTCGCCATCGCCGATGTTGAACGGCTCAAGGCCGGAAAGCCGGCACTTGGGCTCGATCTCGGGAATCCGGCGCGGCGGCAGATCCTTCACTGTTTCGTAGATCGCCTTGATGTGTGCCGGCGTGGTGCCGCAGCAGCCGCCGATGATGTTCACCAGCCCCGATTCGGCCCATTCCTTCACCTGTGGCGCCATGTCTTCCGGTAGCAGGTCGTAGCCGGTGGGTGCCAGCGGATTGGGTAGGCCGGCGTTGGCGTGTACCGAGACGAAGGTGTCGGAGATGCGGCTCATCTCTTCGACGTATGGGCGCAGCAGGTCCGGGCCGAGCGCGCAGTTCAGGCCGAACGAAATCGCGTCGGCGTGATGCAGCGAGTTGTAGAACGCCTCGGTGGTCTGGCCAGTCAGCGTGCGGCCCGATTGGTCGGTGATGGTGCCGGAGATCATCACCGGCAGTTCTTCGATGTCCGGCCGGTCGGCAAAGTATTTCTTGATCGCGAACACCGCCGCCTTGGCGTTCAGCGTGTCGAAAATCGTCTCGACCATCAGGATGTCGGCGCCGCCGGCCACCAGGCCGTCGATCGATTCCAGGTAGGCCTCGACCAGTTCGTCGAAGGTCACGTTGCGGTAGCCGGGGTCGTTCACGTCCGGGCTGATCGATGCGGTGCGACTGGTGGGGCCCAGGATGCCAGCGCAAAAACGCGGCTTGTTCGGATTTTTTGCTGTTTCGGCCACGCACAGGTCTTTCACTAACTTGGCGGCGGCGTGGTTGATCTCCCACACCAGCGCTTCCATGTCGTAATCGGCCATCGCCATGCGGGTGGCGTTGAAGCTGTTGGTCTCGATGATGTCTGCGCCGGCCTCGAGATACTGCTGGTGGATTTCCGCGATGATCTGTGGCTGGGTCAGCACCAACAGGTCGTTGTTGCCTTTCAGATCGCTGGCCCAGTCGGCGAAGCGCTCGCCGCGATACTGCTCCTCGGTCAGCCGGTACTGCTGGATCATCGTGCCCATGCCGCCGTCCAGCATCAGGATGCGTTGGTTCAACAACTGGTGCAGCTGCGCGGTGCGGGTGGACATGGTCGATTGATTCGTAAGCGAAAACGGGCAATTTTATCACAGCAGACCCGCCTTCTCGCCCGGCGGCATGGGCTGGATCTGCCGAACATCAACTGCCACATTGCGGTGCAACATTTTTCTCTTGTCGCTGTAACATTCAACTGCCATAACAGCGGATGTGCCGCTATCGCCCGAAGGAGCCGTTGCCATGCAGACCCGTCATGAACGCCTTGCCGCTGCCGCCACCTTGCCCTGGCGGCTGGGCCTGGTCTGGCAGCGCCGGCTGCTCGATGCAACGCAGCAATGGTGGCAGGCGCAGACGCCGCCGCCACAAGTCCGCACCGACAATCCCATCACGGCCGCCTGGGATTACGCCAGCGATGCGCTCGAACGGCAGATCCTGTTCTGGGACACGCTGCGCCAGCGCGGCGACAACTACATCGCACACAACCAGGCCGGCAAGCCGCCGCTGCTGCATTTCGACTACCAGCCGGTGCTCGACGCCCGGCAGTTCGCCCAGCCGGTGAACTACATGCTGGTGCGCATCACTCCCCCTGCCGGCGTGCAGATCGACGAGGCCAAGCGGCCCTACGTGATCATCGATCCGCGTGCTGGTCATGGCCCCGGCATCGGCGGCTTCAAGGACGACTCCGAAGTCGGCATGGCGCTGCGCGAAGGCCATCCGGTGTATTTCTGCCTGTTCTTCCCTGAGCCCGAGCCGGGCCAGACGCTGGAAGACGTGACCCTTGCCGAAGCCGAGTTCCTGCGCGAGATCATCCGCCGCCATCCGGAAGCGCCCAAGCCCGCCATCGTCGGCAACTGCCAGGGTGGCTGGGCGGCGATGCTGGTGGCGGCCCATGCGCCCGAGCTCGTCGGCGCGCTGGTGGTGGCCGGTGCTCCGGTCTCCTACTGGGCCGGTAACGACGGCAAGAACCCGATGCGCTACGCCGGTGGCCTGCTGGGGGGCGCCTGGAGCGCACTGCTGGCATCCGACCTTGGTGGTGGCAAGTTCGACGGCGCCTACCTGGTGCAGAACTTCGAGAACCTCGATCCGGCCAATACCCTCGTCAAGAAGAGCTACCACCTCTACGACCAGGTCGATACCGAGCCGCCACGCTTCCTCGAATTCGAGCGTTGGTGGGGTGGCTACTACCTGATGAACGAGGAGGAGATCCGCTGGATCGTCGAGAATCTGTTCGTCGGCAACAACCTCACCGAGGGCCGTGCGCTGGGTCGCGGCGAAGCCTATGACCTGCGCCGCGTCCGCTCGCCCATCGTGGTGTTCGCCTCGTTCGGCGACAACATCACGCCGCCACAGCAGGCGATCAACTGGGTGCTCGACCTGTACCCGACCACCGATGCATTGAAGGCCGCCGGCCAAGTGGTGGTGGGTTTGGCGCATCAGACCACCGGCCACCTGGGCATTTTTGTTTCCGCCAAGATCGCGCTGCGCGAACACGCGCAGATCGTCGAACTGCTGGAAGTGATCGAGACGCTGCCACCGGGCCTCTATCAGCTGGAAATCCATGACGAGACGGTGAACGGCAAGCTGCAGCACGTGGCAACGCTGACCGAACGCAGCGTCGAGGAACTGCGTGGCCTGCAGCGCTACGCGCGCAACGACGAGGCACCCTTTGCCGCGGTCGAGGCCGTCTCCGAACTGACCACCGCTGCCTACAGCACGCTGGTGCGGCCGTGGCTGGCACCGTGGGTGCGGGCCGGCGCCGCCGAGCTCGGCCGGCAGCTCCATCCGCTGCGCGTACAGCACTGGGGCTGGTCCAGCCTTAACCCGCTGGCGGTGCTCAACCGCCACGCTGCCGAGCATGTGCGCCAGATGCGCACGCCGCGCCAGCCCGAATGGCGGCAATGGGAGCGCTACGGTTCGGCGCAGCTCGCCAACTCGCTCGATGTGTATCGCGAAGTGCGCGATGCGGCGACCGAGGCGCTGTTCTTCGGCGTCTACGCACCGGCTGCGCTGGCTGGTGTCGGCAACGAGGACATCCCGGACTACCTGCGTCGGCAGCCGGCGGCACCGCTCGGCATCGACGACACGTTGCTGTTCAGCCAGCTGGGCCAGGGTGATGCCGCGGACGGGCTGATCCGTGCCGCGCTGCTGATCCGCCGCGGCCTGCCGAGCATCCGGCTGGATCGCCGTGCTGCCGCGCAGGATTGGCTACTGGCCGATCCGCAACTGGCTGCCTTGCAGCGCGATGATCTCAACGCCCGCGTGCGCCACCAGTCGTTGCTGGTATGGCGCTTCCCCGCCGAGGCGCGCAAGACGCTGCCCGCGCTGTTCGTCGACGAGGCAGCACTGCGTGCCGCGTTTGCCCGACTGGGCGGCTTGGCGCAAGTGATTCCGGATGCAACCGAAGCACTGGCCAGCTTGGCGCTGCTGGAAGCCGAAGTGCTGGGCACGGTGTTGCCGGCGACGGGCGATGCGCTGGTCGAGGCCGCCGCGCCGCAAACAGACCGCGCCGCAGCGGGCCCGGCCGCGGCAGGCAATGGCAAGCCGCGCACGCGCAGCAAGGCTACCGCGACCAAGCCGGACGGCGGGACCGAGCCCGCCGTTGTGGCCAGCTCGGCCATGGAGCCGGCCGCCCAGTCCGTTCCGTCCGCCACCAAGCCTGCTGCACGCCGCATGCGTGCCACCAAGGAGTAAGCCATGAGCACCCTGACCGGCAAGATCGCCCTCGTCACCGGTATCGCCAACGAGCATTCGATCGCCTACGGCGTGGCCAAGGCGCTGAAGGCGCGTGGCGCGGAGCTGGTGATCACCTATGCCACCGATCGCACCCGTGACTTCATCGAGCCGCTGCTGCCCGAACTCGAGCCTGCCATCGTCGCCAAGTGCGACGTCACCGTCGATGGCTCGCTCGAAGCGGTGTTCGAAGAGATCCGCAAGCGTTTCGGCCGGCTCGATATCGCGCTGCACTCGATCGCCTTCGCGCCGAAGGACGACCTGCATGGCCGGGTGGTCGATACCAGCCGCGATGGCTTTCTGCAGGCGATGGATATTTCCTGCCATTCCTTCGTGCGGCTGGCGCACCTGGCCGAACCGCTGATGACCGATGGCGGCACGCTGATCACCATGAGCTACTACGGCGCCGAGAAGGTGGTGCCCAACTACGGCGTGATGGGACCGGTGAAGGCGGCGCTGGAAGCCACCACCCGCTATCTCGCGTATGAGCTCGGCAAGAGCCGCATCCGCGTCCACGCCGTATCGCCCGGCCCGGTGAAGACGCGCGCCGCCAGCGGTATTCCGGAGTTCTCGTCGATGCTGGACGAGGCGGTTGAGCGGGCGCCGCTGCAGGCGTTGATCGATATCGACGATGTCGGCGCCGCGACCGCCTTCCTCTGCGAGCCCGGTGCCGCGATGCTGACCGGCTCGGTGATTCACGTCGACGGCGGCCTGCATATCCTCGCCTGATGGCGGGCTAATCCTGCCCCTTGCGCGGCGCTAAGGCGCCGCGCTGCCTTTTCCGCGGCTGTCGGGCTGGCGCGCCGCGCTGGTGCTGCCCGGCGCCCCGGTCTAAGCTGGGTAGACCTTCACCGTCGGCGGCTTTCGCGCAATCAGCCCGTACAATGACGGCAACCCTCCCCGAACCGACGCCATGGCCCAGACCGCCCGCCAGATCCGCCTTGCCCGCCACGGCACGCCCGACGTGCTGGAACTTGTCGATACCACGCTGGCGCCACCCGGCCCCGGCGAAGTGTTGCTGCGGCATACCGCCATCGGCGTGAACTTCATCGATACCTACCACCGTTCCGGGCTGTATCCGTTGCTGCTGCCATCCGGCTTGGGCCAGGAGGCGGCTGGTGAAGTGCTGGCAGTCGGCGAAGGCGTAGTCGAGTTCCAGCCGGGAGATCGCGTGGCCTACGCCGGCGGCACGCCTGGCTCCTACGCCAGCCACCGCGTGATGCCGGCGGCCCGCCTGGTGCCGGTGCCGGCCGAAGTGCCCGACGAGATTGCCGCTGCCACGCTGCTGCGCGGCATGACTGCGCAATACCTGCTCAAGCGCACCTTCAAGGTTGAACCTGGCATGACTGTGCTGATCCATGCCGCGGCAGGTGGCGTTGGCCAGATTGCCTGCCAGTGGGCCAGGAAACTCGGGGCCACCGTGATCGGCACCGTGGGATCGAGTGCCAAGGCGCAGCTGGCTGCGCCCTGGTGCGACCATGTGCTCGACTACAGCCAGCCGGGCTGGGTGGAATCGGTACGGCTGTTCACCCATGGCCAGGGCGTGCCGGTGGTGTACGACGGTGTCGGTGCCGACACCTTCGACGGCTCGCTCGACTGCCTGGCGCTGCGCGGTACCATGGTGAGCTTTGGCAATGCCTCCGGCGCTGTGCCGCCATTCTCGCCGGCGCTTCTGTCCAGCAAGGGGTCGCTGTTCCTCACCCGGCCGACGCTGGGGCATTACACGGCCACCCGGGAGGAACTCGTCGATACCGCGGCGGACTACTTCACCACGGTGATCCGTGGCGACGTGGTCGCCAGCGTGGATCAGCGCTATCCGCTGGCCGATGCGGCCCAGGCGCACCGCGATCTCGAGGCGCGCCGCACCACGGGTTCCACTCTGCTGCTGCCCTGAGGTCCATATGGTCCATCTCGTTTATCTGCACGGCTTCCTGTCCAGCCCGTTCTCCAAGAAAGCGCAGGATACGGCCGTCTGGATGGCCGAACAGGGGCTGGCCGACTATTTCCACTGCCCCGAGATCCCGATGGAGCCCAAGGCTGCCACCGAGGCGCTACTGGCCGCACGCGCCAAGCTCGGCGGCGAGCCGGTGTGCTACATCGGCAGCTCGCTTGGCGGCTATCTCGCCACTTGGCTGGTCGAGGAATACGGCGACCGCGCGGTGCTGATCAATCCAGCCGTCCATCCCTATATCCTGCTTAAGCAGTACGTCGGGCCGCAGCACAACTACTACACCGGCGAGATCCACCAGATCGATGAGCGCTACGCCGACGATCTGCACGCACTGGAGCGCGCCGTGAGCGATCCGTCGCGCTACTGGCTGCTGACGCAGACCGGCGACGAGGTGCTCGACTATCGCGAAGCCGTCACCAAATACCGGGGCAGCCGCCAGGATGTGATCGAGGGCGGTGACCATGCCTTTCAGGATTACGGCCGGTGGCTGCCCGCCATCTGGGCCTTTGCACAGGAGTCGCATGCATGACGACGCCGCAAGGCGGTATCCTGCCGCTTGCCTCGCGCCAAGCCCAATTCGTGTTGTTGCGTCGCCGTCTGGGGCGGCGCGGTGACGATAACCTGCGCCGGCTGCTGGCCGGCATTCCCGCCCGCATCGATGCGCTGGCGACGGAAAATCCGGGCAGCCTGATCGTCGGCTGCGTCGGCATCGGTGCCGATGCCTGGCATGAGCTTGTCGGCAGCGCCCAGCCCAAGCTGCTGCGGCCATTCCCACGCATTCCCGGCGCCATCCACCCGGCGCCGATCACCGATGCCGACTTGATCCTGCATCTGCGCGGCGAGCGCTACGACCTGCTGTTCGAGCTCAGCGAGAAGCTGGTGGTCGAGCTTGCCGAATGGTTTGACCCGGTCGAGACCGTGCCGTGTTTCCGTTACCGCGACCTGCGCGACCTGACCGGCTTCGTCGATGGCAGCGAAAATCCGGAAGGCGACGAGCGCGCCGCTGTGGCACTGGTCGGTGCCGAGGACGCGGACTGGGCTGGCGGCAGCTACCTGCACGTGCAGCGCTATGTGCACCGGATGAAGGAGTGGAACAAGCTGCCGGTGAAGCAACAGGAGGCGGTGGTCGGGCGGACCAAGGAAGGCGACGAGGAACTGCCGGACGAGGACAAGCCGCGCACCGCGCACATCAGCCGCGTGGTGATCGAGGAGAAGGGCCAGGAGCTCGAAGTGCTGCGCCATTCGCTGCCCTACGGCACGCCGGGTGGCGAGATGGGCCTGATGTTCGCCTCCTACTGCGCCACGCCGCTGAACTTCGAGAAGATGCTGGCGCGCATGATCGCTCCGACCCACGATGGCCGGGTCGATCACCTGCTGACCTACACGCGCGCCGTCAGCGGTGCCGCATTCTTTGTGCCGAGCCGCGAGGTACTGCAGGGGCTGGCGGGCTGACGATGGGCTGGGGTAACAGGATCTGGCAGCTCATCTTTCCTCCGCGCGAAGCTAGTCAGCCATCGCAGCACGGCGAGCCGGTCGCGTCATGTGATGCACAGCTGGTCGAGCAACGGATGCGCGTAATCGTCTGATCGAGTGGGTGGAGTTGGTGACCGATTACGAATCTGACCCACCGCCGTTTGATCTCAACGAGGTTCTGGAACTGTGGGCGGACCTGGTCGCGGATGATGCCGACCCTTCATCGTTTCCAGAGCCGGTTTACACGTTGCAGGAACGGGCCGCGCTGCTGGATGTGCACCAAGCATGGCTGCAGTTCTGCGAGGCGACCCCGACTTTCATCACGGACGATCTGGCCGCCAGGGCGTTGCCCGAATGGGGCGTACTGCTGGCATGTACACGAACAGCAAGGGCAACACTTGAATCCAGAGGACGACTGCCAGAAGACTAGGCTGCCGCCCCCCCAGCAAAAAGCCCGCATCACGCGGGCTTTTTGCTGGGGGAAGCCAACGGTTACAACCGGAAGCGGCTGACCACGTGGTTGAGGCTCTGCGCTACGCGCTCGATCTCCTGGGCCGTGTCGGCGGCGCGGTGGATGGAGGCGGTGGTCTCCTCGACCATCTGCGAGATGTCCTCGACCCGGCTGGCAATGCTGTTGCTCGCCTGGCTCTGCTCGCGGGTGGCCGTGCTCATCTCGTGCAGCCGGTGCAGCGTGCCCTCGGCGCCGGAATGGATGTGGTTCAGCGAATCGGCTACATGGCGAGCGAGCTCCACACCGTTTTGCACGCGCGGTAGCGCCTCGTCCATCACCTGCACCACTGAATCGGTTTCGCCCTGGATCGAGGCGAGCATGTTCTCGATATCGATGGTGGCGCTGCTGGTCCGTTCGGCCAGCTTGCGCACCTCGTCGGCCACCACGGCGAAGCCGCGGCCCTGTTCGCCAGCACGGGCGGCCTCGATGGCAGCATTCAGCGCCAGCAGGTTGGTCTGGCCGGCGATTTCCTTGATCACCGCGGCAATGCTGGAAATTTCGCGTGCCTTGCTGTCGAGCTCACGGATCTGGCCGGAAGCCTGCGACACGCTCTCGGCGATCGTTTCCATTGCGTTGGTGGCGCTGTTCACCTGGCTGACGCCCTCGGCAGCCAAACCGGTGGCTTCGCGCGACGATTGCTCGGTGTCGGCAGTGTTGTCCGAGATGTGGTTGATGCTGACGGTGAGTTGTTCCATCGCCGCGGCCATGGATGCAGTGGCGTCGGTCTGGCGGCCGGCGGCCACCGAGATCTCGCGGCTGGCGGTGGAAATCTGCGACGAATGCTGCGCCAGCTGGCCGGCATCGCGCTGGATTTCGCTGACCATGTCGCGCAGCGACTTCTGCATACGCAGCACGGCGCCCAGGATGCTGCCCTCGGCGGCGTAACGCAGGCGGCCGTCGTCGGCGAGGTTGCCGTCGGCCACGCGGGTGACCACGGCGGTCACTTGGTCCGGCTCGCCGCCCAGCGTGTCGATCAGCTTACGCACCGAGAACACCAGCAGCGCGCCGATGATGCCGGCGAAGACCAGGCAGACGATGACCTGCCAGCGCGCGTTGCTCCAGAAGCGGCCATCGGCCTCGGCCATGCTGATACCGTTGCCGATCGCCCAGCCCCACTTCGGCGTGCGCACGGCCACGGAAAGGATGTCGACCACGTTGCCGTCGCGCTCGGATTTCCACCAGTACTCAGTCAGTGCGCCGCCTGATTTGTCGAGTGCGGCCTTGACCACCGAGCCGACGCCATTGCCGCTGGCATCCTTGAACTCGTTGAAACTGGTGCCATGCAACTTGGGTTCGAGCGGCGTGGCGACGAAGTTCATGTTCTGGTCGGCCACCCAGACGTATTCGGAATCGTGATACTTGTTTTCGCGCAGGATCTGCGTGGCGATGGCCTTGGCCTGGTCTTCCGGCAACTTGCCTTCAGTCGCCATGTTTTCCATCTGCACCACGGTACTGTAAGCGCTCTTGAGCAACTGCTTCACGCGAGCGCGGTTGTCCTGGTCGCTGGCCTCGCGCAGCACATACAGCCCGACCAGCATCATGCCGAGCAGGAACACGAGAACAATGACAGTGAGGCCCCAGGCTTTCTGGCGCAAGGTCATGGCGCTACTCCCTATGGATTGCGATCACGCCGGTTTTGCCGGCTTTGCGTAAGGATACGCTGATATTACAGCCGTGCGCGCGATACTGTTCTTGTTTGTAGCCAATAAATGCATGATTTGCAGGCCGATCCGGCGCGGCGGCAAGGAAAAAGCCGGCCTGGGCCTGCTTCCATTCTAAGTAAGAAATTCGGATGGCCCGGTGCAGCTCCGAGCTGCTGTGCTCAGTCGCGCTTCACCACCTCGGCGCCCTGGCCAAACAACACTTTCTTCTCATCGTCACTCAATGGTTTGGTCGGGTTGATCTGCTGGGCCTTGGCGTAAGCGCGCTCGGTAGCCGGGCGTGCCGCAATGGCGTTGAACCAGCGCTTCAGGTGCGGGAAGTCGTCGAGGTTCTGCCCTTGGGCCGCATACGGCACCACCCACGGGTAGCTCGCGATATCGGCGATCGAATACTCGCCAGCCAGGTACTCACGATCAGCCAGCCGTTTGTTCATCACCGCGTAGAGCCGCGCGGTCTCCTTGGTGTAGCGCTCGATGGCGTAGGGCAGCTTCTCCGGCGCGTACTGGCTGAAGTGGTGGTTCTGTCCGGCCATGGGCCCCAAGCCGCCCATCTGCCAGAACAGCCACTGCAGCACCTCGGCACGACCGTGCAGATCCGGCGGAATCAGCTTGCCGGTCTTCTCCGCGAGATACAGCAGGATGGCACCCGATTCGAACAGCGACACTGGCGCACCGCCGCCTGCCGGCGCACGGTCGACGATGGCCGGGATGCGATTGTTCGGCGCGATCTTGAGGAAGTCCGGCGCGAACTGCTCGCCCTTGCCGATGTTGACCGGATGGATGCGGTACTCGAGGCCGGTTTCCTCGAGGAACAGCGTGATCTTGTGGCCGTTGGGGGTGGTCCAGTAGTAGAGGTCGATCATGGCGGGGCTCCGCGTGAGTGGTCCCGCATAGATGAAGCCGGTTGCGCCGGCTTCAACCGCTGCAGCATCAACGATCGCCACGCGCTTCATCGGCCAGTGCGCGTACGGCCAGGTTGAAGTGCGGCAGCAACGCCGGATCGAATTGCTGGGCGCTGGCGTTCACCTCGGTGGCGGCACGCAGCATGGCGCTGGAGAGACTGCGGTGGGCGTGCTTGACCATCACCGCCTCGAAAGTATCGACCAGCGCGAGGATGCCGGCGCCCTGGCAGATCTCGCCCTGTTGCAGCCCTTGCGGATAGCCTGAGCCATTTGCGCGCTCATGGTGCTGCGCCACCATGCGCGCGGCGTCTTGCCAGCCCGGCATGCGGCCGATCAGCCCTGCGGCCCAGCCGGGGTGCTGGTGCAATCGCATCCGTTCGCGCTCTGGCAGCGCGTCGGTGGTCAGCCAGAGGTGTTCGGGCAGCAGCATCATGCCGATGTCGTGCATGTAGACCGCCGCGCTGAGTTGGGCCGGGTCGACCGGATTACCGGCGGCCTCGTTGGCGGCGAGTGCCAGCGTCAGGTTGCGCTGGGTGCGGCCGACCAATGTCGGCGCATGCTGCTCCAGTTGCAGTGCCAGCGAGCGGAAGAACGCCAGGTCGCCATCCGGATCGTGCGCAGGCCCGGGTTGATCGCCTTCGGCGCCATGGATCAGCGCCACCACCAGCTGTTGCGCTTCGGTCTCGAAACGGCTGATATCGGTTTGCTGCAGGCGACCCAGGCCGACGGTCAATGCATCGAACGGCGCCGGGTCCACCGGCTGGCGATCGACGGCGAGCTCGGTGGCTTCCACGATGCGATCGAGCGCCAGCAGCAGCAGCTGACGCATGCCGTCGCCGAACGGCTGTTTGCCGGAGCGTACCCGCTCCAGCAGCGATTCGACGGCATGCATCACCGGCACAGCCCATTGCACGCGGCATAGCGTGGCATCGCCCTTGATGTTGTGCAGTAGCCGGAACAAGTCCGCCACGCGTTTCGGGTCTTCCGGTTGCTGCCGCAGCGATTCGATCAGCCGTTCTGCTTCCGGGGCGTAATCGGCGAGCGCTTCATGAAAGTCGGCCAGGCCGACGAAATCGTTGCCGGGGGTCGGGAGTGCCACGCTGTGGATTCCGGTCTGGAGTGGAGCGCCCGGCCGTAGGCCGGGGCAGGTGGACGAATGCTAGCTCCACTATAGGCAACGCGGCCAGCGGCAACATGGCACCGGCTGTCGCAGCCGGGCGTGCCGGGCACCGTGCAAACACAATTTTGCTCGATTAAGACAAATCATATTGCGAGGTTGCGACATTCATTGTTTTTCTTCATTGGCTTAACGTTGAATCTGGATGGGAAGAAATGGATGGTTCAAGACAATGAAGGGCTGGCCACTAGGCAGCAGCACCTTCACGGAGCGCGGTTGGGCCGGTCGGCCCGTGTGCCCCGAGCGACGCCGCCACGGCGTTGGACCTGAAGCAAGACCGGGCGACTGCCCGGCGCCATGAGGAGCTACACATGAACACGCATACCGTGGGCAGGCTGGCCAGCCTGCCGCTGGCCCTGTTGCTGATCGGGCAGACCCTGTTCGCTGCAGATACGCCCAAGACGCTGACCTGGTCCGGCTACACCTGGGAAGTGCGCGCCGGCGGCGGCGGGCCCGGCCCCAATGTATGGGACGATCGTAACGCCTGGGTGGACGAGAACGGCTACCTGCACCTGAAAATCGCCAACCGCGACGGTGTCTGGTCATCGGCCGAGATCCAGCTCGCCAACCTGCAGCGGCTGGGCTTTGGCACCTATCAGTTCAAGATGCTGGGCCGGCCGGACCTGCTCGACAAGAACGCCGTGTTCGGCTTCTACACCTATCCGCCCAAGGATGTCGGCGGCGATGCCACCAACGAGATCGACATCGAGTTCTCGCGCTGGGGCAACGATTTCGCCCTGCTTGGCAACTACACGGTGTGGCCGGCGGTGAACGGCGCCAATCGCAGCTGGTACGGCTTTGATTTCACGCTGCCGGACAATCGCTCGACCCATCGTTTCGTCTGGGAGTCGGAGCGGGTCACTTGGCAATCGATGGCTGGCTTCACCGACGTGGGGCGCAACGATGGCGAATTCATCCGCCGGGTGTTCGACCCACGGATGCCACCGCTCAACACCGACACCCGCGACACGCAGTTCTATTGCCGTTCCGGCGATCCGCTGCAATGCATCGCACAGAAGCCGCAGTACTTCCTGATCAACCTGTGGCAAGTTGGGGGCCGCGCGCCGTCGGACAACCAGGAAATCGAGCTGGTGTTGACCGAGTTCACCCATGTACCGAATGGCACCGTGCCGAGCCCGACGCCGGGCCCTTCACCCACGCCGGGCCCAACACCTGTTCCCACGGCCACCCCCACGCCAGGAGCGACGCCGACGCCCGGCCCCACCGCCACGCCGACGCCGGTCGGGCAGTATGCGGCCTGGTCGGCCAGCGCCGTCTACACCACCGGCCAGCGTGTCAGCTACCAAGGCGTGAACTACGAGGCGCGCTGGTGGACGCAGGGCAACAATCCGGCGCAGTCCGGTGAATGGGGACCGTGGAAGCGGCTCGACGGCGCCACGCCGGTCACCCCGACGCCGCAAGCGACACCGACACCTACTCCGGGGCCCGTACCGACGCCCACCCCGGCGGTCACGCCGACGCCGGTGCCGGGTGTGCAGCCATGGACCGAAGGGGGTCACTACGCCGTGGGCGATGTGGTCAGTTACCAAGGCAAGCGCTACCGCGCGCTGATCGCGCATACCGCGCCCGTAGGTGGTGGCTGGACGCCGGTGGTGGTGCCGGTGCTCTGGCAGCCGCTGAACTGATCGTCGCGTCTCCATCCTTCCGCGACTTGGGCCATGCCTTCATCGGCGTGGCCTTTTTTACGTCCGGCGCCCTTGATCCAGGTCAAGGGTCGGGCGGGCGGGCGCCCGCACACTGCGACACCACACCGATACGGATAAAAACCATGCTTGCCCACGCCTTCAAACCGCTGATCATCAAGGGGCGCGCGCTGCTGCCCATCGTGCAGGGAGGCATGGGGGTGGGCGTATCCGCGCACCGGCTGGCCGGGAGCGTGGCGCGCGAAGGTGCCGTGGGCACGCTGGCCTCGGTGGATCTGCGCCACCACCACCCGGATCTGCTGGAGCGCTCGCAGCACACCCGCGACGTGGCCGAGCTGGAAGCGATCAACTGCGAGGCGCTGCAGCGCGAAGTCCACCAGGCCAAGCAGCTGGCGCAGGGCAATGGCCTCGTTGCCGTCAACGTGATGAAGGCGGTCGATACCCACCCGCAGCTGGTACGCGCTGCCTGCGCTGCCGGTGCCGACGCCATCGTGATGGGCGCCGGCTTGCCGCTCGATCTGCCCGAGCTCGCCGGCGAGCATCCCGATGTCGCATTGATTCCCATCCTGTCGGACGTGCGCGGCATTGCTGTGCTGATGAAGAAGTGGCTGAAGAAGGGGCGACAACCCGATGCCATCGTGATCGAGCACCCGGCACACGCAGGCGGCCATCTGGGCGCGACCCGTATCAGCGACATCCGTGATGCCAAGTTCGAGTTCGAGCGCGTGGTACCGGAAACGCTGGCACTGTTCGACGAACTGGGCGTGGCCCGCGGCTCGGTGCCGTTGATCGTTGCCGGCGGTGTGAACAGCCACCAGAAGGTCAGCCACTACCTGGGGCTCGGTGCCTCGGCGGTGCAGCTTGGCACGGCGTTCGCGGTGACCGAGGAAGGCGATGCCCATCCCAATTTCAAGGCGGTGCTGGCGGGGGCCAAGCCCGACGACATCGTCGAATTCATGAGCGTGGCCGGCTTGCCGGCGCGTGCCGTGCTGACGCCGTGGCTGAAGAACTACCTCAACCGCGAGGCGCGGCTGCAAGGCAACGCCAAGGCCGATCCGCGCCGCTGCACCCAGGGCCTCAACTGCCTGACCAGTTGCGGCCTGCGCGACGGCCTCGCCAAGATCGGCCAGTTCTGCATCGACCTCAAGCTTGCCGCCGCGATGCGTGGCGAAGTGGCTAAAGGCCTGTTCTTCCGCGGCGCCGACCCGTTGCCCTTCGGCGACGCGATCCGCCCGGTGCGCGAGCTGATCGACTATTTGTTGACCGGAAAGCGGGCGGAATTGCTGGGCTGAGCGCTGCAGGGCAAGCCGGGCGGTTGCCGCGTCGATCAGGCTGAGGCAGCGTGGCTGTTTTGCCTGCTCGCGCCATGACTGCCGCCCTCAACGCCTATCTCGGCCAACTTGCCGCCTACGCCGAACTGCACGGCGTGATCGCCGTGTTTGCCGATGGCGCCCCGTTGGCGCAGCGCGCGTTCGGGCTGGCGGATAGCCAGGGCACGGCGCGCAACGAGATCGACAGGCGCTTTCGCATCGGCTCGCTCAGCAAGAGCTTTACCGCCGCTGCCATCCTTGCGCTGGCGCAGCGCGGCCGGTTGGATCTCGCCGACCCGGTTGCCCGCTACCTGCCCGATTGCGGGATCGATCCGAGGATCTCCCTGCTGCAGTTGCTGCAGCACCGCAGTGGCCTGGGAAACCATACCGCGCTGCCGGACTACTGGCCGACGCTGATGCAGACGCGCCATACGCCCGAGGCGCTGATCCGGCGCGTCACGGCCACGCCGTTGCTCGCCGAGCCCGGCGATGCAACGCACTACAGCAACACCGGGTATCTGGCGCTGGCCCGCGTGGCCGAACTGGTTGGCGGGCAGCCCTACTACACGTTGCTGGACACGCTGTTCTGGCAACCGCTGGGGCTGAGCCGGACTGGTACGCTGGCGAGTGCCGATACGCAAGGCCACCAGCTGCTGCCAACACGCCCACACGCCGCGCCGCTGGATGCCAGCGTTGCCTTGGGCGCTTACGACCTTGCCGCATCGGCGGATGATCTTGCGCGTTGGTGGACCGCGCTCGTTGCGGGAGAAGTACTTGATGCGCGCCATGCCGCCGCCATGCTGGATGGCCCGGCCGGTGGTTTCGGCTGTGGTTGGTGGCTGGACGAGCTGGTCGTCGACGGGCAGCGCTGGCGCAGCGTTGGCTATATGGGTGACGTCAACGGCTATACCGCGATGCTGCTGGGCCTGCCGGCGCCGCATCTCTGCGCGGTGGTGCTGTTCAATACCTCATCCACTCCCGCTCTCGCCACGGCCCCGCGGATGCTGGGGTTGGCACTCGGCGAGTCCTGGCCGAACTATCCGCCTGCGATTGCGATGGCTGCGCCTTGGGGCAGTGGCGACTATCGGAACCCCGATGGCGGGGCGCTGCAACTCGATACCGAGCAGGGTTGCTTGTCGATGGCGCGAGACTATGGCATGGCCTGCCGTTACCGCATCCGACCCTATGCCGACTGCGGTGCGGCCCAATACTGGCGGGCCGATGCTTTCGACGAGCACATCGAGCTGCATCGTGACGGCCGGCTACGCCTGATCGCACCCGACGGCACTGCACAGGACTACGTACGGGAAACGGATCGATAAAGCGTCGGATCGGGCACGCCAGCCGCTTCGAACCCGGCACGCCGCAGCCGGCAGGCATCGCAGGCGCCGCAGGCGCGGCCTTCGTCGTCGGCCTGGTAGCAGCTGACGGTGAGGCCGTAGTCGACGCCGAGCCGGGTGCCGGTTGCTACGATCTCGGCCTTGGACAGCTGGATCAGCGGGGTGTGGATGGTGAGCGGCGAGCCTTCGACGCCGACCTTGGTCGCGAGGCGGGCCATGGCCTGGAAGGCGGCGATGTACTCGGGCCGGCAGTCCGGGTAGCCGGAATAGTCGACCGCGTTCACGCCGATGTAGATGTCGTCGGCCTTCAGCACCTCGGCCCAGGCCAGCGCGTATGACAGCAGGATGGTGTTGCGCGCCGGCACGTAGGTAACGGGGATTTCACCATCGACCACGCCGTCGACCGGCACGGCGATGCTGGCATCGGTCAGCGCCGATCCGCCGAAAGCAGCCAAGTCGATGCGCGCGATACGGTGCTCGACCGCGCCGAGCGCGGCAGCCACGCGGGCGGCGGCCTTGAGTTCGGCATTGTGGCGCTGGCCATAGTCGAACGACAGCGCATAGGGCGCAAAGCCGGCGTCGCGCGCCAAGGCAAGGCAGGTGGCCGAATCGAGCCCGCCCGAGAGCAGGATGACGGCGGGTTTGCTGGTGGTCATGGTTTGTCCTTGTCGCTGACCAATGCCGCGGGGGCGGGCGCGAGGGTGCGCAGCGCGCGTTCGGCAAGGTCGTGATAGAGATTGGTGCGGAAGATGCGGGCGACGCTGGCGGCGATCATGGTCGCTGCCAGCGTGGAGATCACCATGTCCTGGCCGCCGGTCATTTCCATCAGGATGATGGCCGAGGTCAGCGGCGCGCGGGTCACTGCGGCCAGCATTGCCGCCATGCCGATGGCGATCAGCTTGACGTGCAGGCTGGGATCGAACAACGGCAGGAACCAGCTGCCGACGCCGGCGCCGAGCGACAGCGACGGCGCGAAGATGCCACCGGGCAGTCCGGTGAGGAAGGTGGCCAAGAGGCCGATGAACTTGAGCGGCAGGAAATACCAGGCCAGCCCGTCGCCGCTGGCGATGGCGGCGCTGGTGGCCTCGGCACCGCTGCCGAAGATCGGTGCGATCAGGCCGCAGCCGGCGATCAGCACACCGCAGCCGGCAACGAACGCGTACTGATGACCCAGGCGCCAGGCCAACAGCGGGGCCGGCAGCCAGCGCTGCGGGTGCACGCACAACCAGGAAAACGCCCCGCCGACGAGGCCGGCAACCACGGCGATCAGTACCGTGGGCAGCAGGATGCCGTAGGAAAAGCCGGGCACGTTGATCTGGCCGAAATAGGTGTAGTTGCCGAGCAGTGCCAGCGCGACCACCCCGGCGAGAATCACCGCGCCGATCAACTTGCCACTGGTGCGCTCCTCCACTGAGCGAGCCAGCTCCTCGAAGGCGAACACGATGCCGGCGAGCGGGGTATTGAAGGCGGCGGCAATGCCGGCCGCACCGCCAGCAAGGATCAGCTGGCGGCGGAACGCTGCGTCGGCCAGTGGCACGAAGCGCCGGCAGGCGTACATGATGCTGGCGCCGATCTGCACCGTGGGCCCTTCGCGGCCGAGCACGAAGCCGGAACCCAGGCCCAGCACGATACCGACGAACTTGGCGGCGGCGATGCGCAATCCGAGCAGGCGCTCGGCGATCTCGGGGCGGTCGGCCACTTCCAGCGCAGCCATCGCCTGCGGGATGCCGCTGCCTTCGGCGCCCTGGCCGATGCGGGTCATCAGCCAGCGTATCGCCATGCCGCCCAGCGGCAGCGACAGCAGGGGCCACCACCACCAGCGTGCGGTCAGCGCGTCGAAGCCGGCGAACGCCCATTCTGCCGCCTTGGCCAGCAGCACGGCGACGAGGCCGACCATGGCTGCGCCGCCCCACAGCACCAGCGTGGCGCGAGAGCGTTCGGGCAAGTCGCGAAAGCGGACCAACAGGCGTTTGAGCTGCATGGTGGGTGGGCGGTTTGGGATAAAGCCAGTTTAGGCGTGAGCCCGGCACTTGCCGGGCCTCGGCGCTGCCATGGTAGCGCGGTGGCGCAGATCAATTTGGGGGAATGTGTCACAGCGGCGCGGGCACCGCTGTGTTCACACACCGGGTTTCTCACCCCAGAGGATCTTGTGCAGCTGCACCTGCATCCGCACCGGCAGCTTGTCTGCCACCACCCATTCGGCGAGCTGGGCCGGCGGCAGCGTCTCCCATACCGGAGAGAACAGCACCGGCGCGATATCGGCTAGGCCACGCTCGGCAATCATCTGGCGTGCCCAGTCGTAATCACCGCGGTCGGCGAGCACGAACTTGATCTCGTCGTTGCGCGTGAGCACGTCGAGGTTGGACCACAGGTTCTTGGCGACTTCGCCCGAGCCGGGGGCCTTCAGGTCGACGATGCGCGAGACGCGGGGGTCGACCTCGTTTACCGGCAGCGCGCCGCTGGTTTCCAGGCTGACGCTGTAGCCGGCATCACATAGCTTCGTCATCAATGTGTGCACCGGCTTCTGCGCCAGCGGCTCACCGCCGGTGACGCAGACATGGCGGGCCTTGAGCTCGGCAACGCGCTCGACGATGGCATCGATCGTCATGGTCTCGCCGCCGTGGAAGGCGTAGGCCGAATCGCACCAGGTGCAGCGCAAGGGACAGCCGGTGAGGCGCACGAATACGGTGGGCAGCCCGATGCGGCTGGTCTCGCCTTGCAGCGAATGGAAAATCTCGGTGATGCGCAGGTTTTCGGCGCGCATGGGAAGCTCCTTGCCGGGAAGACAGCCCGACGGACGATGGAAAGCACAACGGCCGCCCTTGCAGGAAATCGCCTGCGGTGCGGCCGGTGCGTATTGTAAGCCGGGTGGCGAAAAAAGTCTCGCCGAATCAGCGGCTTGCCGATAGGGTCAATCGACGGCGATCAGCGCCTTCTTGGCTGCCTCGGCCTTGTCCGAGTTCGGATACTTCTCGATCAGCTGCAGCAGGTAGCTGCGTGCACCCTTCTTGTCGCCCTTGGCGTTGGAGACGACGGCAAGGCCGAACAGCGCGTCGGGTGCCACTGGATCGTTCGGCGCGGCGTTCACTACCTCGCTGTACGAGGCGGCTGCGCCCTTGTAATCCTTGAGTGCGGTCTGGCTGGTGCCGAGCCAGTACATGGCTTCGGGCGCCTTGTCGTTGCCCGGGTTCTCGGCGAGGAAGCGCTTCAGCGCCGGCACGGCTTCCTTGTGCTTGCCGTTGCGCGATAAGGCGATGGCCGTATCGAGCGACTGGCCGGCTGCCGCTTGCTGTGCCTGGGCCTGTGCTTGTGCCTGCTGCACCTTGGCCTCCTCGATCGCACGCACGCGGTTGTCGAGATCGACGTACAGGTCCTTCTGCCGCTTCTCGGTCGCCTGCGCGTTGTACTGCAGCACCTCGATCTGGCCACGCAGGTTGGCGATCTCCTGCTTCAGCGATTCGATCTGGTTGGTCAGATCGACGATGCGGCGCGATGCAGCTTCCAGTTGGGTCAGCTTGTCCTGCTGTTGCTTCACCTGCGTCTGCAGCGCCGCGATGTCCTCACGGGCCTGGGTATCCGACAGGAAGGCATGGGCCGGCGCGGTGAGGGCGAGCGCGGCGACGATGGTGAGCAATCTCGAGTGCGGCAGTGTCATGGTAGGTGATCCGTTCGTGAAAGCGGCGACGGCAAGGCGTCGCCGCAAGACTAAGCGGCCGCATCGCGCGGGGCAAGCGTCGCGACGCGGCCGAGAGCCTGTTCAACGCCTTTTCGCCACCGCGCCGAACGCTGCGGTGAAAAGACATTGAACAGGCGCTTACTGCTGCTCGCCGGGGTAGACGATCTCGGCGCGACGGTTGCGTTCCCACGCCTCTTCGGTGTCGCCCTGCTCCAGCGGTTTCTCCTCGCCGAAGCTCACGGTCTCGATCTGGGCATCCTGCACGCCGTAGGCATTCATCAGCTTCTTCACCGCATCGGCCCGCTTCTGGCCCAGTGCCAGGTTGTATTCGGCGGTGCCGCGGTTGTCGGTGTGGCCCTGGACGATGACGCGTGCGCTCTTGTTGTCGAGCAGGTACTTCGAATGGGCTTCGACCAGCGGGGTGAATTCCTGCTTGACCGCGAAGGAGTCGTAATCGAAGTACACGCGGCGCTGCGACAGCACGTTGTTCGGATCGGTCAGCGGGCTGTAGCCCTTCTGCGCCAGATCGTTGCCGCTGGTACCGCCGGAGGTGGTGCCCGAAGTGGTGGTGCCATTGGTGACCGGGGCCGGCGTCGGCGCGGCGCCACCCTCGTTCTTCGGCGTGCTCGAGCACGCGGCGAGCAGCGCGGTCATCATCAGGCTCAGTGCAATCTTCTTCATGGTGCTAGCTCCTTCTCATCGTGATTCCATGCACGGCCACGCCGTGCGCTCGACCGGGCTTCCCACCCGGCCCTGGCTTGCGATTCCCCCAACATAGCCGGCGCAGCTTACTGCGTGCCCCGCCATGCTGACAGGCCGTCCAACCCCGCTCAGCGGACCATCGGCCCCCAAGCCGGCTGGCGCACGTCGCCGGCCTGCGCACGCAGCCGTTGCTTGACGCGGCCGTCGCGCGACACGGCGGCCAACGTGCCGCGACCACCGATATCGGTTTCGTAGAGGATCATCCGGCCATTGGGGGCAAAGGTCGGTGAATCGTCGAGGCTGGTGTCCGTCAGTACCTGTACCTGGCGGCTGGCCATGTCCATCACCGCTACGCGGTAGCCGCCATCACGGGTGATATAGGTGAGGGTCTTGCCGTCGCGCGACAGTTTGGGCGAGGCGTTGTAGCTGCCGCTGAAGGTCAGCCGCTCGGTGCCGCCACCATTCACCGTCATTTTGTAGATCTGCGGGCTGCCGCCACGGTCGGAGGTGAACAAGATGCTGCCGCCGTCCGGCGTGAAATAGGGCTCCGTATTGATTTCACCGGTATGGGTCAGCCGGCGCGGCGTGCCACCGGTCACCGGCACAGTGAAGATCTGGCTGCCGCCATCACGTGTCAGCACCACGGCCAGCGTCTGGCCATCGGGCGACCAGGCCGGGGCTGAATTGCTGCCCTTGAACGCCGCCGCCTGCCAGCGCTTGCCGGAGGCGAGCTCCTGCACGTAGACGATGGGTTTCTTGTCCTCGAAGGACACGTAGGCCAGGCGCCCGCCTTCGGGCGACCACTTGGGCGACATGATGGGTTCGTTCGAGGCGACGAGGGTCTGCGCGCCGAAGCCGTCGGCATCGGCCACCTGCAATTGGTAACGGGCTCCGGTCTTCACCACGTAGGCGATACGGCTGGAGAAGGCGCCGGGCTCGCCGGTGATCTTCTGGTAGATCATGTCGGCGATCTGGTGCGCCACGCGCCGTAGCTGCGTCGGCTTGGCGCGCTTTTCGTGGGCGATCAGCGTCTGCTTGGTGGCCAGGTCGACCAGCCAGAACTTCACCGATAGCGTGCCATCACCGGCCGGCGTGACCTGCCCGACCACGGCGGTCTGCGCGCCACGGCTGGTCAGTTCGCCATGTGGCACCTGCGTATCGCTGTACGGCACCGGCGACAGGTTGCCGGCGCCGATCACCTTGAACAGGCCGCTGCGCGCCAGATCATCGCTGATCACGGTGCTGACCGGCTGCGGCTGGCTGACCTCGTTCTGGAACGGGGCGATGGCGATCGGATACTGGTTGGCACCGACGCCGACCACTTCGATGGTCATGTCGGCGCGGGCGGCGGTGGCGGCGAGCAGCAGGCTCGCCATCATCCATTTCAGCAAGGCTCTCAACGCGTTTCTCCTTATCGTCTCCGCCGCGTCAGTCGCGCAGGCGGAAGGTAATCGTCCATTCACGCTCGCCGCCGGTGAACGGCTTGTTCGATGGCAACGGCGGGAACTGGCCCAGCGCCATGATGGCGCGATGCGTGGCCTCGTTGTAGGCGGCGTCACCGGATGAGCGCACCAGCATCGCGCTCTGGATTTCGCCGCTGGGCAACAGACTGATCTTGTAGACGGCGGTCGGGTTCCCGGCGGTGTTGTCATCGAACACCGTACGTGAGCGGATCAGGTCGATCACCCGGCCCTTGTAATTGGCCAGGTCGGCGCCATTGGCGCTGCTGCCGCGGCCAGTGCTGCCAGCCGGCGCATCCGGATTGCTGCCTTGTCCGCCGGCCTTGCCGCCCGGTTGTGGCTTGGCATCGGGCTTGATCAGCGCATCGGTGCCAAGCAGCTGGTCCATCTCGCTCGGCTTTTTCGTCGGCTTGGGTTTCGGCGGTTGCGTCGGTTGCTGCGTGGGCTTGGCGGCCGGCGTTGGTGCCGGTTTCGGTGTCGGCGTGGCCTTGGGCAGCGGCGTTGGCGTGGGAGCAGGCGTCGGGGTCACCTTGGCCGGTGTCGGCTTGGGCTTGATGCGCTCGGTGGCGATATCCGGCTGTTTCACCTCAGGTTGCGGTGGTCGCGGTGGTTCCGGGCGCACTGGCTCGGATTTCGGCACTTCGCGGGCTTCGCTCGGCGCCGCAGGCGGCGGGCCCCACAGCTCGACCACCACCGGCTCGGGTTTCTTGGTCTGCCATTGCACCGAGATCAAGAGGAAGGCGCCGAACAGCAGGTGCACGACGATGGCGAGCGCAAAGCTCAGTCCCTGGTGCGCCTCGCGCGCTTGGAGCTGGAGTCGGGGGCTCATTGTCCCGGCTTCTGCTCCACCAACAGGCCCACGCGCGGCACCTGGGCGCGGCGCAGCGCATCCATGGTCTGCATCACCACTTCGTACTTCACGTCCTTGTCGGCGGCGATCACCACCGGGCGATCCGGCGTAGCGGCGAGCTGGCCCTGGATGGCGGCGACCAGTGCGGCATTGTCGGCGGCGGCGCTGCTGGTACCGTCGACGATCAGCTTGAGCTGGCCACTACCATCGATTTCCACGCGCAAGGGCTTGGCCGCAAGCTCGCGATCGGTGGTGGCGCCCACCGAGGGCAGGTTGATGGTGCCCTGCTGCATCATCGGCGCGGTCACCATGAAGATGACGAGCAGCACCAGCATCACGTCGATGTAGGGTACGACGTTGATGTCGTTCATTGCGCGACGGGGGCGGCGATGTCCGGCCATGGTGCTCCCCTTACTTCGCGGCCTGCCGCTGCAGGATGTTGAGGAATTCCTCGGAGAAGGCATCGAAGCGGCTGGCAAGACCGTCGACATCGTGCGCGAAACGGTTGTAGGCCACGGTGGCCGGAATCGCGGCAAAGAGGCCGATTGCTGTGGCGACCAGTGCTTCGGCAATGCCGGGGGCGACGGTGGCGAGTGTCGCCTGGCCCACGTTTGCCAGGCCGCGGAAGGCATGCATGATGCCCCACACGGTGCCAAACAGGCCGATATAGGGCGAGACCGAGCCGACCGAGGCAAGGAAGGCCGTGTGCTTGTCGAGAAAATCGAGCTCGCGCTGGGTGGCGGCACGCATGGCGCGGCGGGTGCCGTCCATGATGTCCGACAGCTCCATGCCGCCGCGCTGGCGCAGCTTCTGGAACTCGGTGAAGCCGGCGACGAAGATCTTCTCCAGCCCGATGTTGTTGTTGCGCCGGGTGCTGTCGTACAGCGCGGCGAGGTCGGTGCCGCTCCAGAAGCGGTCCTCGAACTCGTCGGTGCGGCGAATCGCCGACCTCAGCGTGAAGAACTTGCTGAAGATGTGCCACCACGACAGCAGCGATAGCAGCGCCAGCAGCGCCATCACCAGTTGCACGACGAAGCTGGCTTCCAGCACCAGCGTCAGTATCGACATGTCTTGTGCGCCGATTGCGACGTCCACCCTGTTCTCCCTCGATTCGTGTTCAGGCCGTTTTTACACCAGGACGGCCGATGATGACCCGTAATAATGCCGCAAATGCATTGCATTCGCTGTTTGCCTGCTCACTGCAAGCTTTCAAACGCCATCCTGCCGCGGTGCCGGCAGGCCGAAATGCTGGTAGGCCAGCAAGGTGGCCATGCGGCCGCGTGGTGTACGCTGCAGCAGGCCCTGCTGGATCAGATACGGTTCCAGCACATCCTCGATGGTGTCGGAGGCCTCGCCGATGGCGGCGGCGACATTGTCGAGCCCGACCGGGCCGCCGCCGAACTTCTCGATCACCGCTGACAGCAGCTTGCGGTCCATCACGTCGAGCCCGGCATGGTCGACATCGAGCATGACGAGCGCAGCATCGGCGACATCGCGGGTCACCACGCCGTCGTGCTTGACCTCGGCGTAGTCGCGCACCCGGCGCAGCAGGCGGTTGGCGATCCGCGGCGTGCCGCGCGAGCGGCGTGCCACCTCGAACGCGCCTTCCTGCTCCATCTGTACGTTCAGCAGCCCGGCCGAGCGCTCGACGATGCGAGTCAGTTCCTCGGCCGTGTAGAACTCCAGCCGCGCGACGATACCGAAACGGTCGCGCAGGGGGTTGGTCAACATGCCGGCTCGCGTGGTGGCGCCGACGAGCGTGAACGGCGGCAGGTCGAGCTTGACCGAACGGGCGGCCGGGCCCTCGCCGATCATGATATCGAGCTGGAAATCCTCCAGCGCCGGGTAGAGGATTTCCTCGACCACGGGGCTCAAGCGGTGGATCTCGTCGATGAACAGCACATCGTGCGGTTCCAGATTGGTCAGTAGCGCCGCCAGATCGCCGGCGCGCTCCAGCACCGGGCCGCTGGTCTGGCGCAGGTTCACGCCGAGCTCGCGCGAGATGATGTGCGCCAGCGTGGTCTTGCCGAGGCCCGGCGGGCCGAACAGCAGCACGTGATCGAGCGCCTCGCCGCGCTTCTTGGCCGCCTCGATGAAGATTTCCAGCTGGCCGCGCGCCTTCTTCTGGCCGACGTACTCGTCGAGCAGCTTGGGCCGCAGCGCGCGTTCCAGTGCCTCTTCCTGCTGCGACATCGTCTTGGCGGTGACGATGCGCTCGGGCGGCGCGGCGGAAAGGGAGTCGGTTTCGATCATCGGCAATAACGGCTGGCAAGGAAGTGGAAGCCGGCGACCAGTACCACGGCCGCCATGTATCCGGCCATGATATCGGAGAAATGATGCACGCCCAGTACCACGCGGGCGAGGCCACCAGCCAGCAGCCACGCCAGGCCGAGCGCCCACCACAGCTGCCGGTGGTGCGGCCAGCGCCGTGCCAGCAAACCAGCGGCGGCCAAGCCCAACGCAGCGGCAGCCATGGCGTGCCCACTGGGAAAGGACGAGCTGTGCGTGTGCATCAGCGCTTCCAGCGCAGGTCGCGGCCGATCGGTCAGGTATTTGAGCAGCCAGTTCACGCCCCAGGTGCCGAGCAGGAACAGCGGCAGGCCAGGCCAGGCGGGGCGACCGAGCTGGCGCAGCAGCCAGCCGAGCACACTGGCGACCAGCAGCGTGCCGACAAGGCTACCGGCAAGGCCCAGCGCCCGCGCGGTGGCGACCCAGCCGGGCCGGGCGTCGTACAGCCAGGCAAAGGCGGCGGTATCGAGCTGGCCGAGCCAGGACGCGGACAGGCTGGCCGCCAGCAGCAGGTAGAGTAGGGCCGCGATCGCGGCGGTCAGTGCGCCCGCCCGCATCACACCTTGGCGAGGCTCTTCAGCGCGAGGCGGATGCCGTCATTGACGTCGACATCGACCGGTAGCGCCTTGATCGCCGCGGTAGCTTCGCGCTCGTTGTAGCCGAGCGCCAACAGCGCGTGCTGGATGTCGTTGGTGGCGTCGCCGGCGGCGAACAGCGGGCCGCTGACCTTGGCAGCGACAGCCGGCGTGGTCGGCAGGCTGCCGAGCTTGCCTTTCAGCTCCAGCACCAGTCGCTCGGCTGTCTTCTTGCCTATGCCCGGCACCTTGGACAGTCGTGCCACGTCCTCGCCGGCGATGGCCAATGCCAGCTCGTCGCTGGACAGGCCGGAGAGGATGGCCAGTGCGATCTTGGCGCCGATGCCGGTGATCTTGATCAGGTGGCGGAACAGGTCGCGCTCGGCACGGGTGGCGAAGCCGTACAACAGCTGTGCATCCTCGCGCACTACCAGATGGGTGTAGAGCTGGGTATCGGCGCCGAGTACGGGCAGCACGTAGAAGGTGCTCATCGGCACATCGAGCTCGTAGCCGACGCCGTGCACATCGAGCACGATCTGCGGTGGTTGTTTTTCCAGCAGTTTGCCGGCAAGGCGACCGATCATGAGGGAAACCCGGGAAGAAAGCCGCCAGTATACGGTGGATGCGAAATCGCGCCGCAGTGGCGGCGCGATGGCATGCGTGCGCCCCGAACCGCTGGGCGATCAGTCGAACAGTTCTTCCAGGAAGCTCTTCTTGCGATAGGGCTTGTGGCCCTTCTGGTAGTGATCGCCGTGATACTGCTGTGGCTGCTGGAATTGCTGCGGCGGTTGCTGCTGGTAGGCGGGGGCGGGCTGTGGTGCCGGCGGCTGGGACGGTGCCATCTCGCGCGTGGCCCGCTCGATGATCTTGTCGAGCTCGCCGCGATCGAGCCACACGCCGCGGCATTGCGGGCAATAGTCGATTTCGACGCCGGCGCGCTCGCTCATCACCAGTTGCGCGGTCTTGCAGACGGGACAATCCATGCTTCATTCCTCAGGCAGGCAAAGCTGCTGAGACGGGTTGCCGTGCCGACGAGTTCCGTTCGCGTGATGCGGGTTCAGCCCAGCCGGCCGCGACGGATGGTCAGCCCGCTGCCCAGCTGCCGAGCCACGCCGCCTTGATGCTGCGCGTGGGTCAGCGCCACCGCGAGCGCGTCGGCGGCATCCGCCTGCGGCATGCCGGAGAGCCGCAGCAGCCGCTGCACCATGTGGCCGACCTGGTCCTTGTCGGCGTGGCCGTTGCCGACCACCGCCTGCTTCACCTGTAGCGCCGTGTATTCGGCGATCGGCAGGTTGGCGGTGACGAGGCCGGCGATCAGCGCGCCGCGGGCCTGCCCCAGCAGCAGTGTCGATTGCGGGTTGACGTTGACGAACACGATCTCGACCGCGGCGATGTCGGGCTGGTAAGTGGCCACGACCTGGGCTACGCCGTCGAGCAGCGCCTTCACCCGCTCGGGCAGCGTGCCGTTGGTGGGGGTCTTGATGCAGCCGGAGGCGACGTAATGCCGGTTCTGCCCGGCCACGTCGATCACGCCGAAGCCGGCGACGCGCGAGCCCGGATCGATGCCGAGCACGCGCATCAATCGTCCCCGATCACCGAGTCGCCCTTGGCGAAGGTCCAGGTGCGGCTGATGCCGATGATGTCGGTGTCCTTGCGGATTTCCGGCGGGAAGGGGCCGAACGGTGCAGCCCGCTTGACGATGGCGATGGCAGCGGCATCGAGCTCGGCGTTGCCCGAGGACTTGGCGACCTCGGCCAGCATCAGATTGCCGCTGGCATCGATCTCGATGTTGAGCAGCAGGCGGCCGTAGAGCTTCTGGCCGTACTTGTCGACCGGGTAGGAGAGGTTGCCGAGGCGCTCGACCTTCATCCGCCAGTCCTCGACATAGCGGGCGAAGCGGTATTCCTTGGCGCGGGCGCCGATGAAGGTCTTGCGCGGCCGGGTCTGGTACTGCTCCCAGCGCTTGCTGATCTGGGCGGCCGAGCCGGACAGCTCGCGCGCCTGCTGGCGCAGGTCCTCGGGATCGAGCCCGTCCTGCGATTCCGCCGGCTTGTCGCTCTTTTGCGGCGCGGGCAGCGTGGCCTCGCGGCGATCGAGCTTGGTCATCAGCTGCTGGGCTTCCTGCTCCAGCTGCTTCTGCTTGCGTTGCGTGCGTTCGAGCTCGACCGAGCTGGTTTGCGCCTGCACCGGCAGGGGACTCTTCACCCGGCGATTCTCGGCATCGGTGTTGCCGCCGCCGTCGAGATTGACCTGGGCTTCGACGTCGGCCTTGGTCGGCGCGCTCTCGGTGCGCTGGTTCACCAGCACCACTTCCAGCGGCTGGCCGGAGAACAGCGTGCGCGGGTCGGGCATCACGAAGCGGATGCCGAAGATGGGCGCTGCGTGCACCAGCACGGACAGGAGCACGGCGACTGCCATGAAACGTTGCGCGCGATCCATCGGTGGTTCCGTAAGCAATGCCAAGTAAAAGAGAATCGGGCGAGTGTAGCATGGGGGTCCGCCGCCCTGCGTGCGACCATGGTGACCGTTGCGCCACGCGGGATACACGGCCGGCTGTTGCGTTGCGGGCGGTGGGGGCCTTGCATAAACTGCGCTATATCCTCACGTAAGAGAGAATCAGATGCGCGTTCTAGCTCCGACCCTGGTTTTTGCCCTTGCCCTGTCCTGTAGCCATGCGGCCGAAGATGGTGCCAAGGTGGCGGCCAAGTACAACTGCCTGGCCTGCCATGCCGTCGATCACAAGATCGTCGGCCCGGCCTACAAGGACATCGCGAAGAAGTACCGGGGCCAGAAAGGCATCGAAGCGAAGTTGATGGCCAAGATCAAGCAGGGCGGCGCTGGCGTCTGGGGGCAGATCCCGATGCCGGCGCAGCAGATTGGCGACCAGGACCTGCGCACCATCGTGCACTGGGTACTGGCGCAGTAGCAGGAGGGTCTGAACAGGCGGTGTTCGTGCGTATTGCGTAGCGCACGCCAACTGATTAAGCTCCCTGCCCATTTGGCGGTAAAGTGCCGTAAGGTACCCGCCGCTGCAGTTCTGAGAAGCGAGCACAACAATGGCCAAACTCACGGAACAAGACATCCTCGCCTGGAATGGTCCGGAAGAGGATTACATGAACGCAGATCACCTGGCGTTCTTCAGGGATAGGCTGTTGCAGATGAAGGCCGAGCTGCTGGCCAACGCCAACCAGACCAGTCAGCACCTGCAGGAGCAGGAAGCCACCCCCGATCCGGCCGACCGCGCCACGCTCGAGGAAGAGTATGCGCTGGAGCTGCGCACCCGGGATCGCGAGCGCAAGCTGCTGCTCAAGATCGACTCCACCGTGCGCAAGATCGACGACGGCTCCTACGGCTATTGCGAGGACACCGGCGAGCCGATCGGCCTTGCCCGCCTGCTCGCCCGGCCGACAGCATCGCTGTCGCTGGAAGCGCAGGAACGTCGCGAGCGGCTGAAGAAGCAGTACGCCGACTGATGACCCGCGCCGTTGCGTCTGATCGCGAGACCGGCGCCCGCGCGCTGGTCGCCCGGTCCGGCGCGCGCATCACCCCCTGGCGGGTGAAGGTGCTGCAGGCGCTGCTCGATGCGCACCGGCCGCTGTCGCATCAGGACGTCCTAGCCGCGCTCGATGACGAGGCGGACCGCGTCACGGTCTACCGCGTGCTCGAATGGCTGACGGAAGTGGGCCTCGCGCACAAGCTGGCGGGCGATGATCGCGTTTGGCGTTTTTCGGTATCGTCCCCGGCGCCGCACCGGCACGCGCACTTCCACTGTCACGTCTGCGGGCATTTCTATTGCCTCGAGGATGTGAGCGCCGATCTGCCGGTCACTCTTCCCTCCGGTTTTGCCGCCGAAGCCGTTGAAATCACGGTCAAAGGCATTTGCGCGGACTGTCGATAGGCGCTAATCTAGCCCTTCGCCAAAATTTAATGCATTGCGACATACGATAGCCTCAGCGCTATCCTCGGAGTCGTCGCCATGCTGTCAGGACCGCCCATGCAATACCAGACCGACGACGTACGCATCCGCGAGATCAAGGAGCTGCTGCCCCCGATCGCGCTGCTCGAGAAATATCCTGTCACCGAGACCGCGTCGGCCACTGCATTTGAATCCCGTCAGGCCATCCATCGCATCCTGAATGATCAGGACGATCGCCTGCTGGTCATCGTCGGCCCCTGTTCCATCCACGATATCGACGCCGCGCTGGAATATGGCCGCAAGCTCAAGGTGCTGCGCGAGCAGTACAAGGATCGCCTCGAGATCGTGATGCGGGTCTATTTCGAGAAGCCGCGTACCACCGTAGGCTGGAAGGGCCTGATCAACGATCCGTACCTCAACGGCAGCTTCAATATCAATGACGGCCTGCGCATCGCGCGCAAGCTGCTGCTCGACCTGAACGACATGGCGCTGCCGACGGCAGGCGAGTTCCTCGACATGATCACGCCGCAGTACATGGCCGATCTGATGAGCTGGGGTGCCATTGGCGCGCGCACCACCGAATCGCAGGTACACCGTGAGCTTTCGTCCGGCTTGTCCTGCCCGGTCGGCTTCAAGAACGGTACCGACGGCAATCTCAAGATCGCCATCGATGCGATCCATGCCGCCGGGCGCCCGCACCATTTCCTGTCGGTGACCAAGTACGGCCATTCGGCCATCGTCTCCACCGCCGGCAACCCGGATTGCCATGTGATCCTGCGCGGCGGCAAGGAGCCGAACTACGACGCCAACCATGTGCGTGCCGCCCAGGCGGACCTGGCTGCTTCCGGCCTGCCGCAGAAGGTGATGGTCGATTTCAGCCATGCCAACAGCCGCAAGGATTACCGCCGTCAGGTGGAGGTCTGCAACGACGTCTGTGCGCAGATCTCTTCCGGTAACGACGGCCTGTTCGGCGTGATGATCGAATCGCACCTGGTCGAAGGACGTCAGGACCTGATTGGCGACAATGCAGCCTGCTACGGCCAGTCGATCACCGATGCTTGCATCGGTTGGGAAAGCACCGAGCAGTTGCTGGCCGATCTGGCCAATGCCGTAGCCGAGCGCCGCGCCTTCAGCCGGCTGGAAACTGCCACCGCCTGAGCATATTGCTTGCTAGCCAGCGCCCCGCTTTGCGGGGCGTTGTCGTTTTTGGCGTTGCCCACGTTTGCACGGCCTCGCTATGCTGGCTTGTCGTCGTACCGAGCTTGCCATGGCGCTTCCACTGCATCTGCTCACCCCGCGCAATGCGCCGCTGCCCTGGCGCAAGGCCTTTTGCGCGCTGCTTGCCGTGGCCGTGCCAGCGATAGCCGCACTCGCCATCGGCCAGCCGTGGGGCGTACTGTTCGGCGCCATCGGCGGGCTCTATGCCAGCTTTCTCGATTTCGGCGGCACGTTGCGCCACCGGTTGCTGACGCAGGCTGCAGGCTTGGCGTTGATCGTGGGGGCGGCCGTGCTCGGCCATCTGGTCGGTGCGAACTCGCCCTGGTTGTTCCCGCTGTTCGCCGCGCTGGCGCTGGGGACCAGCTGGGCCGATGGCAGCGGCGTGGCACTGGAATCGATCTTCCGCTTCGCGCTACTCGCCTTCCTGCTCTACGCGTTCGTTCCCGCGCCGCCGGCTGAAGCGCTGGCCTTCGCTGCCGTCGGCATCGCGGTGGGCTTGGTTGCTGTGGGCGTTGACAGCCTGTTCTGGCCCCGCGCCTTGCCACGCCAGCACCCGGGGCTTGCCAACAGCGTGCGGCAGATCGCCCGCGGTGAAACGGCTGGCTGGCGTCATGCTGTGGGCTATGCCGCGACCTGTTGCTTCGCGCTGTGGCTGGCGCTGGACCTGCACTCGGCACGGCCGGCCTGGGTGGCAGCGGCGACGCTGTTTGCCATTCGCCCGGATGGGCCGGACAGCCTGCGCCGCTTGTTCCAGACCGCGTTCGGCACGCTGGTGGGGGTGGCCGGCGCCTGGCTGCTGGCCCACCTGACGCCGCATCCTTTGATGCTGCTGATCGGGGTGCTGGCACTGGCGTTCTATCGGCCGCTCGCCATGGTGCACAACGTATGGCTGCACAGCGCCACGCTCACGGCCTTCATCCTGCTGCTGTTCGAGATTGCGCTGCTGCCGGCCGGCGGTACGGCCGGGGCGGCCATCCTGCGCGAGCGGCTGAACGATGTGATGCTGGGATCCCTGGTGGCGTTGGTGGGCGTGGCGCTGTTCAACAGTGCAGCGCGGCGACACCTGCTGGCGCGCCTGGGCGGGCGCTAACGGCCCAGTGCCTGTCGTACCCAGCGCTCGACCGCGCCTTCGTCGATCACCCCGTCGGGGCCAGGGCTGACCTGCGACAGATCGACGCCGAGCCGGGCGGCCAGCGCCGCAGCATCGCGGCTGACCTGCAAGAGATCGGCATGGACTGCGGCAACGGGTGGCACATCGGCGATGGCGCAGGCAGGGGGTAGCCCGTCGACCAGCGCCAGCCAATCCGATTCCTCTTCCTCGATTTCCATCATCAGCAGCAGCTCATCGCTGCCGACCTGGTCATCCACCGCGACGACGAGGCTGGCAACCACGCCGGCCGATGGCGCATGCACCACGAGGCGTTCCCCGCCCGCCTGCAGCGAGACCAGTGGCGCATCGTTGCCCACCCACAGGCCCGGGGCGGCGTGGATATCGATCACTGTGGCGGGCTGGCCAAGCGTGGGGGCGCAAATCAAATGGGTGGTGGTCTGGCGCATGACGTGACTATTCCACGAGCGCGCCCGCCACGCCACCCTGGCCCATCGCGGCTTGATCTGAACCAAGATCGTCCGCCGTTCGCCGAACTATGATGCTGGGGTGTCTGCAGCCGATGCCATCCATGTATCGGCGACGCAGAAAGCGGCTCGGACATTGCAGTGCAACATCCGCACGCCTACGATGTTCCGCAGCCCAAACCCGGTGACCCCGCAGGAGCACACATGGTCCACGAAAACATCCTGTTCGACGACATCCGTCCGGGCATGCGCTATGCGCGCAAGCACACGGTGAAGACGAATGACGTCACGCTGTTCGGCATGATCGCCGGTTCGCGCGGGGAGGGCGAGTTGTGTAGCGTGCCCGCCATCGGCGCCTTCCCGTTGTTCTCGTCGACCACCGTCAATTTCTTTCCAGGCAATGGTTCCATCCTTGCCGGGCATGAGCTGAAATCGCACGGCTGGATCCGTGAAGGCGACGAGCTGACCATCGAATTGCAGGTGACGGAAAAGCACGAGGTCTCCAAGCAGGTGGTGGTGGCGTGCCGCTGCACCAACCAGTCCGGCGAAACCATCGCCTCCGGCCCCATCGTGGTGGTTCCGCCCACTGAAAAGCGGCTGAACCGCTTCGATGACCCACCGCAGCTCACGTTGCGGCAACACCACGTGTTCGCCGCGCTGCGCGCCAAGGCGGACGATCTGCCGCCGGTGCCCACCGCCGTGGTCCATCCTTGCGATCACGATTCGCTGCTGGGCGCGCTGGAAGCAGCCAAGGCCGGCCTCATCATCCCGATCCTGGTTGGGCCACGTACCAAGATCGAAGCGCTGGCGCAGGCCGAGGATGCTGATCTCTCGGGCGTGCGCATCGTCGATGCCGAGCACAGCCACGACGCCGCCAACAAGGCGGTGGCACTGTGCCGCAATGGCGAGGCCGAGGCGCTGATGAAGGGTAGCTTGCATACTGATGAGATGATGCGCGCTGCGATGAGCTCCACCACCGGCCTGCGCAGTGGCAAGCGCGTGTCGCACGTGTTCGTGATGGATGTGCCCGCCTATGGCCGCCCGCTGCTGGTAACCGATGCCGCGATCAACATCGCCCCCGATCTTGCCGGCAAGGTGGACATCACCCAGAACGCGATCAATCTCGCGCACATCCTCGGCATCGCCGAGCCCAAGGTCGCCATCCTGTCGGCGGTGGAAACGGTGTACGACAAGATGCCGTCGACGCTCGATGCCGCCTTGCTGTGCAAGATGGCCGATCGTGGCCAGATCACCGGCGGCGTGCTCGACGGCCCGCTGGCGTTCGACAATGCCATCTCGATGTCCGCTGCCAAGACCAAAGGCATCAAGTCGCCGGTGGCCGGGCAGGCCGACATCCTGGTGGTACCCGATATCGAGGCTGGCAACATGCTGGCCAAGCAGATGAGCTATTTCGCCGGTGCTGATTCGGCCGGCATCGTGCTTGGCGCGCGCGTGCCCATCGTGCTGACCAGCCGCGCCGATGATGTGAAGACCCGCCTCGCCTCCGCCGCCGTGATGGTGCTGGTGGCGCACGCCGGTCGCAAGGGAGCCCCGCATGCCTGAGCAACAACTGATCCTCGTCATCAACGCCGGCTCGTCCAGCATCAAGTTCTCACTGTTCGAGCAAGGCTCGACCGACCCCACCCTGCTGTACAAGGGGCAGGTCGAAGGCATCTATACCGAGCCGCATTTCTCGGCCAAGGATGCGGCCGACACCAAGCTTGCGGATGAAGCATTGCCGGCCAGCCAGCCCAAGAGCCACGACAGCGCGCTGCGCCACATCCTGGCGTGGCTGCGCGAGCACACCGCCGGACGCACGCTGGCGGTGATCGGCCACCGTGTGGTGCATGGCGGCCGGCGCTTCTCGCACCCCGAGCGAGTTACGCCGGAAGTCATCGCCGAGCTGGAGCTGCTGGTGCCGCTGGCGCCGCTGCATGAGCCACACAACATCACGCCGATCCGCATCCTAGCCGAGCTGCTGCCCGAGGTGCCTCAGGTGGTGTGCTTCGATACCGCCTTCCACACTACCCAACCCGACGTGAACCAGCTCTACGCGCTGCCGCACCAGCTCTCGGAAGCCGAGGGCATCCGCCGCTATGGTTTTCACGGGCTGTCGTACGAGTACATCGCCAGCGTCCTGCCCGGCATTGATACCCGCGCCGCCGAGGGCCGTACCGTGGTTGCCCACTTGGGCAATGGTTCGTCGATGGCGGCGCTCGACCGCTGCCGCAGCATTGCCTCTACCATGGGCTTCACCGCGCTGGAAGGGCTGCCCATGGGCACGCGCAGCGGCTCGATCGATGCTGGCGTGGTGCTGCACTTCCTCAACCACCTGAAGCTCGACGCCAAAGCCATCGAGGACCTGCTGTACAAGCAATCCGGCCTCTTGGGGCTATCCGGGCTCTCCAGCGACATGCGCGAGCTGCGTGGTAGCGACGACGAGCACGCCCGCTTTGCCATCGACTACTTCGTCAGCAAGATCGCCCGCGAAGGCGCCTCGCTCGCGACGGCGCTGCAAGGCTTCGATGCACTGGTATTCACCGCCGGCATCGGCGAGAACGACGTGCTGACGCGTCGCGATGTGTGCCGACAGCTGCGCTGGCTGGGCGTGGAGCTCGACGAGGCGGCCAATGCCGGGCGCAGCAGCGCACCGCGGCGGGTGTCGCTGCCGGAGAGTCGCGTCAGCGTCTATGTGATTCCCACCAACGAAGAGCTGATGATCGCCCGCCACGCGCTGCATTGTCTGGCGCACTGATCGCACTAGTCAGCACAAGGGCGGCCCGCGGGCCGCCCTTGTCATGCGCGCTTCATCTGGAACGCCAATACTGCGACGCTTGTCAGCGACCTCGTCCCATCCCTACGATAGCGGCTCTTTCACGCGGAGTAGCCAGATGCAAGACCTCGATGCGGTCATCGATATGTCGCTTGAGCCGCGGCGAATCAATCCGACGGGTTGTATCCGCTGGTTAAAGGATGCATGGATGCTGTTCTCCGTACATGGCCTCACGTGGTCCACCATGTTTTGGCTGATGTTCTTGATGGTGCTGTTTTGTATGTTCATTCCTTTGCTGGGAACGGCATCATCACTACTGAACGTCATGTTGTTTGGTGGACTGATCGCATCGATCGATGCTGCCCGTAATGGTAAGAAACTTGAACTTGGTGGGTTGTTTGTTGGGTTCAAGCACTCTCTTGGAGAATTGCTGCTGACAGGGGTGCTTCTGCTGGCTGTGAGCATCTCCACCTTGTTCGTTTTGTTCGTCATCATGATTGCAATCGGCAGTCCCTACCTGTTGATGATCACAAAAGGGCAGTTGACCCCTGAGCTTCTCAAATCCCCCGAAATCGCAGCCGGTGTACTCGCAGTCATGCTGACTTGTGGGCTGGTGGTGCAACTGGTGAATAGTGCGTTCATGTATGCCCCCATGCTGGTGGTTCTCCGTCGGTTCAAGGCGATGGATGCGATGAAATTGAGCGTAGTGGCGTGCTGCAGAAACATCCTGCCGTTTTCGTTGCTCGCGCTGATTTGCCTACCAGTACTGCTTCTTGTGCCGCTTACGTTTGGGTTGGCGCTGCTTGTGTTGATGCCATTCGCAGCGCTGGTGAGTTACACCAGCTTCATCGATATCTTTGGCGAAGGGAACTGACGTGTCCGAGAGTCCATTCAAGGGCAAGACCGGTGTGCAGCGGGTGATCAATGCACTGGGCTATTCCATCGACGGCCTCAAGGCGGGTTGGGACAACGAGGCGGCGTTCCGCCAGGTGTCGCTGCTGGCCTGTGTCGGCGTGCCGCTGGCCTTCATCCTGCCGCTGCCGGGCTGGGCCCGGGTGGCAGTGATCGCCAGCCACCTGCTCACCGTCATCGTCGAGCTGCTCAATTCGGCCATCGAAGCGGCGGTCGATCATACGTCGCTGGAAAAGCATCACCTCGCCAAGCGTGCCAAGGATCTTGGCAGCGCCGCGCAACTGGTCTGTCTGGTGAATCTTGCGCTGATGTGGGGCTTGGCACTGCTTCGCTGACTGCACGCGAGGCCGCAATAAAAAACGCCCGGTCACGGGCGTTTTTTCGTCGTCGGTCTCGATTCACTCCAGCTTGCGCAGCTCGGATTCGATATCGGCCAGCAGGATGTTGAGCGCCGAATCGGAGATCAGGATCTCGCCCAGGCACAGCATCAGCGAGACGACCATCAACAGCAGGCTGCCACCGAACAACAGCTGTGCGCCCACCGGCTGGTGGACGAACATCAGCACCATCGACACGAGGCAGCACAGCAGGCTGACGATGCCGAAGGCCTGCATGCCGCGGATCAGCGCCACGCGCCGGCGCAGGTTGCCCAGCTGGCGCAGGTTGTTCGCATGCGGCTCGCGGTGATGGGCCTCGTAGAGCTGGCGGATGATGGTGGAAAGTGCAAGAAAACGGTTGGTATAGGCGAGCATCAGCAACGAAATCGCAGGGAAAAGCAGCGATGGCGTCGTAATGCTGAACTCATCCATTCTTCTTGAAATCCTTGATCACATGTTGCTGCCGACGGCTGACGGCCAGGCGATCCGGCACATCGCGCAGCACGGCCACCCAGTGCGTCTCGCCCCCGTTGGAGGGTACCTTCTCGAAGCCGATCAGGGAATCGCGGGCGACTAGGCAATTGCGGTGTATCCGCACGAAGCGGCTGCCAAACTCCTCTTCCAGCCGCGTCAGCGAATCCTCCAGCAGGTACTCGCGCTCGCGGGTGCGCAGCGTGATGTATTTCTGTTCGGCCTTCAGGTAACGCGCCTCGGCCACCGGGATCAGGTGCAGGCGGCCGCGTTCGGTCACGCTGAAATGGCTACGCGCGGTGGATGACGGTTCGGCCACGCTCTTGGCCTCGCGCTGCTCGCGCACGCGATTGAGCGCGTCGAGCAGGCGCTCGCGCCGGATGGGCTTGAGCAGATAGTCGATCGCGCGCACTTCGAAGGCGGCCACGCCGTATTCCTCGAAGGCGGTGGCAAAGATCACCGCCGGCGGCTGCGACAGCCCCTGCAGCTCACGCGCCAATTCGATCCCGCTCATTTGCGGCATCTGGATATCGATGATGGCGGCATCGGCATCGGCCTCGGCCAGCTGCGACAGCGCCGACACCCCGTTGGTGGCGGTACCGACGATTTCCAGTGGAAACTCGGCGGCACAGTCGTTCAGTACGTCTTCCAGGCGGCGCAGCGCCGGTAACTCGTCATCGACCAGAAAAAGGCGCAATGGCGTCGTCATGAGCAATCTCCCGGTAAGGGACCACAATGTGTACTTGATAATAGCCGTTCACGGCTTGCGTCGTGAGGTTGGCTTCGGCGTCGAAATGCAACAGCAAGCGCTCGCGGATGTTCTCCAGCGCAATGCCGTTCCCCTGATGCTGTCTTACCGCGTCCACTGGCGGCAGCGGATTGCGCACGTCCAGATGGAGCTGGTCGCGGATGCGGAAAATATTGACCTGGATCGGCGCCGGTTCCAGCGCCGGCTCGATGCCATGATAGATGGCATTTTCGACAAGTGGCTGCAACATCAAGGGCGGCACCGCGGCATCGCCCGGCATGTTGTCGATATGCCAGTCCACCTTGAGTCGTGCCCCGAGGCGCACCGCTTCGATATTGAGATAGCGCTTGGTCAGGTCGACCTCGCGATCGAGCCGGGCCAGTTGGCGATTGTCCTTCATCAGCACGCGAAACAGGTCGGCCAGATCTTCCAGCATCTGCTCGGCTTTCACCGGCTCGTAGCGGATCAGCGACAGCACGGCGTTGAGGCTGTTGAAGAAAAAATGGGGGCGGATGCGCGATTGCAGTGCGGCGAGCCGTGCCTCCGACAGGCGCGGCGACAGCGAACGCTGGCGCAAACGGAAATAGCCGAGCAGCGTCAGCGTGATGGCGAGGATGGCGAGTGCGCCTGCGAGCAGCGTCGGGCCGCCACCTTCTACAGGCAGCACGATGGCCCGACCGATACTGCCGCCAAGGATGGCGATCAGGCAGACCACCGCGGCGCCCCAATTGTAGGGCAGGCGTGCGAGCAAAGGGCTCGCCAGCCCGAGCAGCAGCAGCGCCGGCAGCAGGGAAAACTCCAGCCAGAGCACGGCATCGGAGAAGCGCGAAGCCCATAGCGTCCAGTTGGACAGCCCGATGAGCGAGTAGACGAACAGTGCCAGATGCGCAAACACGAGCACGCGCAGCACCACGCCCATATTGCGGAAATCCGGCAACAAGTCCGGCTCGGTCGCTGGATTCACCCTGAGCTCGCTGAATGTTTATGTTGAAAGCGCTGCCTACACTATAAACAAAGTCCGATTTTGCCAAGCAGGGCCTCCCTGACCCGTTGCATGTCCCTTGCCATCGTCCATAGCCGCGCCCTGTTGGGCCTCAATGCTCACCCTGTGGTGGTCGAGGTCCATCTGGCCAACGGCCTGCCTGCTTTCAACCTGGTGGGCCTGCCTGACACCGAAGTGAGGGAAAGCCGCGAACGGGTGCGCGCAGCACTCACCGTCTCTGGCTTCGACTTCCCGGCCCGTCGCATCACGGTGAACCTGGCACCGGCCGATCTCCCCAAGTCGTCCGGCGTTTATGACCTCGCCATCGCCGTTGGCATCCTCGTCGCCAGCGGGCAGTTGCCTGCCGATACGCTCGCGCAGTACGAATTTGCCGGTGAGCTGGGTTTGGCCGGCGATCTGCGCCCGGTGCGTGGTGGTATTGCGCTGGCACGCGCCGCCCATCTGGCCGGGCGTGCGCTGATCGTGCCCTTGCTCAGCGCCAGCGAAGCCGCGTTGATCCCGCAAGCCACTGTCTACGGCGCGCAACACTTACTGGAAATTTGTAAGCATTTTGCGGCAGGCGAGATGCTAACCGCAGTTAGCACACCGACCGCAGCCATGTCAGCCAGCTATCCCGATCTGGCCGACGTACGGGGGCAGGCCCAGGCAAAGCGTGCGCTGGAAATCGCTGCCGCTGGCGGGCATAGCATCTTGCTGGTCGGGCCGCCGGGTACCGGTAAGAGCATGCTGGCCAAGCGTTTACCCGGCTTGTTGCCGCCCATGTCCACCGAGGAGGCGCTAGAGGCCGCGGCCATCCAGTCGCTGGGGCGAGGTGGCTTTGCACCTGCCCAGTTCGGCGCCCGGCCTTATCGCAGCCCGCACCATTCCGCTTCGGCAGTGGCCTTGGTGGGCGGCGGTAGCGTACCGCAACCGGGTGAGGTATCGCTGGCGCATCACGGCGTTTTATTTCTGGACGAGCTCCCCGAGTTCGATCGAAAAGTGCTGGAGATGCTGCGAGAGCCGCTGGAAAACGGCCAGATCCAGATCAGCCGGGCCGCGCATGCCGCCGATTTCCCGGCGCGCTTCCAGCTGGTGGCGGCGATGAATCCATGCCCTTGCGGTTACCTTGGTCATCCGCAGAAGGCGTGTCGCTGTACGCCGGATCAGGTTGCGCGCTATCGCGGCAAGCTGTCCGGCCCGTTGCTGGATCGCGTCGATCTGCTGGTCGAGGTCCCGGCACTGCCGGAAACCGCGCTCACCGGTGCCGCTGACGGCGAAGCGAGCACTGCCGTGCGCGAGCGCGTCGGCGGTGCGTGGGCAAGGCAGCAAGCACGGCAAGGCCATGCCAATGCGGCATTGGAGGCGGGGCAAATCGACACGCACTGTACGCCGGACGAGGCGGCCCGCGCGCTACTCGGTACAGCATTGACGCGGCTGGGCCTGTCGGCCCGCGCCTACCATCGCGTGCTCAAGGTGGCGCGTACCATCGCCGATCTCGATGGCACCGCCGGCATTGGCGCTGGCCATGTCGCCGAAGCCATCCAGTATCGCCGCGCGCTTTAACCTTGGCGCTGCGGCTGGATCGCGCTCGGTGAGACGCCGATCACCCGCTTGAACGCGCGGCTGAACGCTGCCTCGGATTGATAACCCATGCGCAGTGCCAGGCTGGCGAGTGGCTCGGCGCTGCGCTTCAAGCTGGCCAGCGCCACATGCATGCGCCAGTCGGCGAGGTATTGCATCGCGGGCTGCCCTACCAGCTGGGTGAAGCGTGCGGCGAAGGCCGAACGCGACATGCCGATCTGGCTGGCCAGCGTGGCCAGCGTCCACGCCTCGCCTGGATCGCGGTGCATCAGCGCGATCGCCCGGCCGATCTGCCTGTCCTGGAGTGCACCCAACCAGCCTTGCCGGGCTGCCGGATCGCTGGCCATCCACGCGCGGATGGCCTGGATCACCAGCACATCGGCGAGCCGGGCGATCACCGTATCGCCGCCAGGCTGCAGCGTCTGCGCTTCGACGGCCATGAAGCGCAACAGATCGTGCAGCCAAGGTTGGCCGTGTGTGCTGCCGTCGAGCCGCAGCACCGGCGGTAGCAGCGCCACCAGCCGGTGCGCGGCGGGGTCATCGAAGTGCACTGCGCCGCAGATCACCTGCGTGGCTTCGCCGCCTGCACCGTGGCGCAGTACCTCGAAACGGGGCGAGAGCAGCGTGCGATCGAGTTCGAATAGGTCGGTCGTCGCCACGCCAGGCGCGCTGGTCAATGTATGGCCGTGGCCGTGGGGCAACAACACGAAATCGCCCGCACGCAACGGTTCCGGCGTACGGCCCTGGGCATGCAGCCAGCCGCTGCCGCTCGCGACGAAGTGGAACATCAGGCAATCGGGCAGTGGCGGCAATGCCACGCCCCACGGTGCGGTCAGCTCCGAGCGGCAATAGATCAGGCCATTCATGCGCAGGAAATGCAGCGCTTCGGCCAGCGGGTCGACACAGACCCATGCGTCGTCTGGATACATGCGGGCAGTTTAGCGGGTGCATCACACCATCGTCCAAACGGTCTGGACGATGAAGCATGAATCAGCGACTCATCATCATGGATCATCCTGATGTGGCGGTGGATAGTGGACGAACCATCCACAGCAAGGAGTGCCGAGATGAAGATTGCAGTCATGGGTGCGAGCGGTCGCACCGGTTCCCGTATCACCCAGGGTCTGTTGCAGGCCGGCATTGATGTGATTGCGCTGGGGCGCGATGCACAACGGCTCGCGGCCTTGCAGCGCCAGGGCGCGCAGATCGCGCTGGGGGAAGTCGACGACACCGCGTATCTGGCACGCGCCTTCGAGGGCGCGGATGCGGTCTACACGCTGCTGCCGTACGACCTGACCCAGCCTGGCTACTTGGCCAGCCAGGAGCGGCAGAGCACGGCGATGGTCGAGGCCATCGCGCAGGCTGGCGTGGCCAGGGTGGTGCAGCTCAGCAGCCTGGGCGCAGACCAGGCCGGGGCCACCGGCATGATCCGCAGCCTGCATGCGCATGAAGCGCGGTTGGGTGAACTCGCCGGCATTGATCTGCTGCTGCTGCATCCCAGCCATTTCTTCGAGAATTTCGGCCCCGCGCTGCCGGCCATGCTGGCGAGTGGCGTACATGCCGATGCCGTTGCCCCACACATCAAGCTGCCCATGTTGTCGACACACGATATCGCCGATGCCGCCATCGCTGCCTTGCGCGATCCAGACTGGCAGGGCAGGCAGATCCAAGAGCTGCTAGGGCCACGCGATCTCGATTTCGTGGAAGTGACGGCGTTGATCGCCGCGCATGCCGGCCGACCCGATTTGCGTTATCAGCAGATCAGTTCGGCCGAGCTATTGGCGGGCTTGCGCCAGGTTGGCTTTGTGGCCGACGTGGCGGCGCTGTGCGTCGAACTGGTCGAAGCCTTCAACAGTGGCCTGATCCATACAACGCAGGGCCGCAACGCGGCCAACACCACACCGACCGCGCTGCAGGATGCGCTGCCGGGGCTGTTCGCAACCTATGCGAACCTGCCGCAGGACGCAGCTCAGACCGCGACGGTTTCACCCAACTGATCCACCCGCCGATGCCAGTGTTGGGCCAGATGGCCCGGCACGTGGCGATCGATCGCGTGGTGCAGCAGCGTTTCGATGGAACGCCATTGCCGGCGATCGATATCGTCGATCAGCGCGGGCAACTGGCTGGCCGGCCTTGGCAAGCGGTAGCTCTCGCCATCGAGCGCGGCATACCAGAAGGCGATCAGCCGCTGGCGGTAGGGTTGCAGGTCGCTGGCGCGGGATAACCACGGTGCCAGCATCGGGTGCTGCAGCGCGGCGCGGAAGAAATCGTCGACAACGGCGACGATGGTGTCAAAGCCGATCAGGCTGGCAAGTTTTTGCATCGTGGTACTCCTGTTTTTCTATCTGCCCTGTGTTTGCACTTGGCACCAACCACTGCTGGCGATGCATTTGCGTGCCCAAACCTCGCATGCCTGGGCGTTGGTCCAGCTGCATCGCGAAGCGTGATGCGTGCCCTGAACGCATCCACAACCGGTTGGTGACCAAGTGCTTCCAACAAGACCGGATCGTCATTGCAACGGTTCCGGGTGATTACGTTCGGTTACATCGCCGGGGTGGGTCGGCATTTGTTAGACTCCGCGCAACGTTCCACTGCAATTTTCTCAATGAGCACAGCGCGCTACGACGAATCCGCCGTCAAGGTTCTCAAGGGTCTCGACCCGGTCCGGCACCGGCCGGGCATGTACACCCGCACCGACAATCCGCTGCACATCTGCCAAGAAGTGATCGACAACGCCGCCGACGAGGCGTTGGGCGGCTTTGCCAGCAAGATCCACGTCACGCTCTACCGCGACCAGTCGCTGAAGGTGATCGACGACGGTCGCGGCATTCCGGTCGGCATCCACCCCGAGGAGGGGGTGCCCACGGTGCAGGTGGTGTTCACCCAGCTGCACGCCGGCGGCAAGTTCGACAAGAAGGATGGCGGTGCCTACGCATTCTCTGGCGGCCTGCACGGCGTCGGTGTCTCGGTGACCAATGCGCTGTCCACCCGGCTGGAAGTGGAAGTGAAGCGCGATGCCACGCAGCACCGCATCGTATTTGCCGACGGCGATGTGCTCGAGCCGCTGGTCCTGCTTGGCAATGTGGCCAAGAAGGACACCGGTACCACCGTCACCGTACGGCCCGATCCGCGCTATTTCGACAGCCCGACCATCCCGCAGGGCGAGCTGGAACACCTGCTCAAGTCCAAGGCCGTGCTGCTGCCTGGCCTGGTGGTGACGCTGGATGTGGAAACTGCGGGCGGCGAATTCCTGCGCAAGGAATGGTGCTACCCGGATGGCCTGACCGGCTATCTGTCGGAGCAGCTCGCCGGCTACGACACGCTGATCCCCATCTTCAAGGGCGAGAAGTATGCCGATGCCGGCGACGAGGCGTTCGCGCCCGGCGAGGGCTGCGCCTGGGCCTTCACCTGGAGCGAATCCGGCCCGGTGAACCGCGAATCGTACGTGAACCTGATCCCGACCCCGGCCGGCGGCACGCACGAATCCGGCCTGCGCGATGGCGTGTTCCAGGCGGTGAAGACCTTCATCGAATTCCACAGCCTGCAGCCCAAGGGGGTGAAGCTGCTGCCCGAGGATCTGTTTGGCCGCTGCTCCTTCGTACTCTCGGCCAAGGTGCTCGATCCGCAGTTCCAGGGTCAGACCAAGGACAAGCTCACCAGCCGCGATGGCCTCAAGCTCGTTTCGACCATGGTCAAGCCGCCGTTCGAGCTGTGGCTGAACCAGCATGTCGACCTGGGCAAGAAGCTGGCCGAGCTTGCCATCCGCGCAGCGCAAAGCCGGCAGAAGAACGCCACCAAGGTGGAGAAAAAGAAATCGTCCGGCGTGGCAGTGCTGCCGGGCAAGCTCACCGATTGCGCCAGCGACGAGACCGAGCGCTGCGAGCTGTTCCTGGTCGAGGGCGATTCGGCCGGTGGCTCGGCCAAGTCCGGCCGCGAGAAGGATTTCCAGGCCATCCTGCCGCTACGCGGCAAGGTGCTGAATACCTGGGAGGTCGACAAGGATCAGATCTTCGCCAACAACGAAGTGCACGACATCGCGGTGGCCATCGGCGTCGACGCCCATGGCCCGAACGATGCGGCAGATCTGTCGAACCTGCGCTATGGCAAGGTCATCATCATGTCCGATGCCGACGTCGACGGCTCGCACATCCAGGTGTTGCTGCTCACGCTGTTCTACCGCCACTTCCCGCGCCTGATCGAGGCGGGCCATGTGTACGTGGCGCAGCCGCCGCTGTATCGTGTCGATGTGCCCGGTAGCGGCAAGAACAAGCCGCCGCGCAAGTTCTATGCGCTCGACGAGGGCGAGCTCACCGCCATCCTCGACAAGCTGCGCGCCGAGAAGGTGCGCGAAGGCGCCTGGAGCATCAGCCGCTTCAAGGGCCTGGGTGAAATGAACGCCGAGCAGCTGTTCGAGACCACCATGAACCCCGATACCCGCCGCGTGCTGCGCGTGCGCGTGCCCGGCGACGTGAGCCGCAATACCCGCGAGCTGATGAACATGCTGATGGGCAAGGGCGAAGCCAGCAGCCGCCGTGCCTGGCTGGAAGCCCGCGGCAACGAGGTGGAGGCGGACCTGTAATCGGTGACTCTGCCGATGATCACATTCACATCGGTGTGTGCTGCCGATCTCGAAGCGCTGATCGCTCTACGTATCGCCGCCATGCAGGAAAGCCTAGAGCGGCTGGGTCGCTTTGACCCACATCGTGCCCGGGAACGCTTCGCCGCTGGTTTCGAGCCGGCCCGGACGCGCCACATTGTCGTCAATGACGAGCGTGTCGGTTTCGTAGTGGTGAAGCCGGCGGATGGCCTGCTGCTGCTCGACCATCTCTACATTGCGTCGGCCTGGCAAGGCCGGGGGATTGGAGCGGCAGTGCTGGTGCAGATCTTCGCCGAGGCGGATGCGCAGGGCGTGCCGCTGCGGGTTGGCGCGCTGAGGCAGAGTGCGTCCAACCGCTTCTACCAGCGGCACGGCTTTGTGTGGGTCGAAAGTGGCGAGTGGGATCACTACTACGCCCGTCCCGCGGTGAATTTGCAGTAGGCACCGGCTTTGCCGGTTTTGTCCTCCCGCTTGTCATCGCTGGGCAGCGGCTGCCGCCTTCGTTACCTTGCCGTAAAGACGCGTGACAGCGCAGCAAGGAGAGCCGATGGATACCGAAGCATGGATCGCGGAACAGGCACCGCACTGGTTTGGCGAGGCTGCCGTGCAGCAGGCCACCTTCGAGGGCTTCTACGCCAAGGTCTACCAGCTGGGCCTGGCCGATGGCCGCCGCCGCATGGCGAAATCCTTCCGCCAGCAGGGCATGGCCGCGCGCGAGGCTCGGTCGCTCAAGCGCTTGCGCATCCATACGCCGATGCAGGTGGCGGTTCCCGAGCCCATTGCACTCGAGCTTGAAGTCGAGCCGCAGACGCTGGTGCAGACCTACGTCGAAGGCGTGCCCTCGGGCGAGGTGCCGCACGAATTCGCCGCCTTGCTCGGCGAGGAGATTGTTGCCGTGCTGCTGCACTGGCATGCGCAGCAAGGTGATGCGTTCGAGGACCAACAAGGCGAGCGCCACGCCGATTTCGCCAGTTGCTTCAGCACCGATCTCTCGCGGCTGTCCGGCTGGCTGGCCACGGCAGATGGCTTTGGTGCTGCCATTCGTGCCCGCATCCTGGCCACCGGCGAGCTGGCCTCGGCGCTGATCACCCCACTGGCCGGCGAGCCGCCGGTGTTCATCCATGATGACGGTCATGCCTGGAACTTCCTCGCGGATCCGGTCAGCGGCCATCTCACCGGCGTGATCGATCCGGCGCAGGCGCGCTACAGCCATCGCGAGCTTGATCTGTTTCACCTGCCCGACGCGGCACCGCAACTTGATCTGTTGAATCGCTACCTGGCGCACAGCCCGTGTGTCCCCGGTTGGCCACAGCGGCGCTGGCTGTTCAGCCTGTGGGACGACGTGAAGCACGCGATGCTGGTGGGCTGGCGCGACGAGGCCTGGTTCGAGCGCAAGCTCGGCGAATTCGATGCTGCGCTGGCGACGCGCTGAGCGCGTTGGCTTCCGCCTTGCCGCGCTATAGTGCGGCGATCGAGATCGCCACGGAGCCTGCCATGCCCTTGTCCATCTATCTTGCCGGCCCCGGTGTGTTCCGGCCCGATGCGCTGGCTTGGGGCGAGCAACTCAAGGCCGCCTGCGCCGAACACGGCTTCACAGGCCTGTTCCCGCTCGACAACGCGGTGCGGGAGGGATTGGATTCCGCCGCGCAGCGGCAATGGATCTTCGAGGCCAACTGCGCCCTGATCCGACAGGCCGACCTGGTGCTGGCGGATATGCGCGCCTTTCGCTCTGCGAGCGAGCCCGATTCCGGCACGGCATTCGAGATCGGCTATGCGCATGCACTGGGCAAGCCGGTGTGGCTGTGGCTGCCCGATACAGCGCCGGGAGCAACCATGCTCGATCGTGCCGCGCATGCCCGGGATGGCGCGGGCCGGCCCATCGATCAACAAGGCTGGCATGTCGAGGACTTTGGTGCGCCGCTCAATTTGATGCTGTGGCAGGCCGCTGCCGGTGCGTTTTATGCCGTTACGCCGCGGGAGGCGCTGCAGCAGTTGGTGGCACGGCTGGGGCGCTGATCAGAACGGGCTGCGGGCCGGCCCGATCGCCAGTGCCGCAGTGTGGCCTTCCGGCACCGGCAGCAGCCAGGCCTGGGTATCCGGCTGTGGCGCATCGTCGAAGGTCAGCACCACTCGGTGGTCCTTGCCTGGCACGGCGGAAAGCCGCGCCATATGGCCGGCAATGCCGCAACCCCAGGCCTTGAGCACTGCTTCCTTGCACGACCAGATCGTGTAGAAGTCGCCTACCGCATCGCCCTGCGCCGCCAGCCAGGCGAGCTCGGCCGGGGCGTAGATCTTGTCGGCCAGCGCTGCGGTATCGCGGGCCGGCTTCACCACCTCGATATCGACGCCGACCGGCTGGGTTTCGGAGATCGCAATCAGTGCGTGGCCGCCGGTGTGCGACACGTTGAACTCCAACCCGCCACCGGCAAGTGCTGGCTTGCCGTGCTCGCGCTGGACGAAGCCGACGTCCAGCGGCGTGCAGCCCAGCCGTTCGCCCAGCAAGCGACGCAGGCTGAGCCGGGTGGCAACGAAGCGCAGCCGGTCGGCACTGCGCACGTAGCGCAGCGCGCGCGCGCCTTCGTCGTCGGCCAGTTCACGCAGATAGCCGACCTGCCACGGTGTTTCGAGGTCAAGGTCCAATTGCCACAGGGCAACGTCGGGCGTGGGCGAGGCGAGCGCGTTGAGGGTCCACATGCCGTGCATGTTACGACATGCGGCCGCTGGCGCGGCACTCGCCCACGCACTCAGGCGATAGTGCCGACGGCGCGCGCAGTATGCAGCTTGCCAGGCAGCGCATCGAGCGCCAGGTGGCCCAGGTACTGGCCGCTGCTCTGTGCCGGCTCGCCCGCCTCGATCGCCATGGCGAAGCGCACCGCTGGATCGGCGCGCAGCCGGTCCAGATGGCGCCGCACGTTGGGATAATCCCGCGCCAGATCGAACTGCGGAAAATACTCGGCCCAGCGGGCCACGCCGGAGAAATAGGCATCGGCTACCGTGCGCTGTTCACCGGCGAGCCATGGCCGGCAGTCGAGCAGCGCATCGACATGGGCCAGCGCCTTGGTCACATCGGCATTGCCGAGCCGCTGCAACACGGCGCGCGTAGTGTGGTCCGCATCCTGCATCTCGTAGGCGGCCCAGAGCGGACCGAATGCGGCGAAGAAATCGCTATTGAGGTAGGCCAGTGTTTCGATCAGCCGGTCCGATTCCGGCGTGCCCTGATAGAACCCCAGGCCGCGGCTGATGCCGCGCGTGCCGATGTTCAGCAGGATGGCCAGGCTCTCGGTCAGCGCCTCGCCTTCCTCCAGCAGCAGTGCCGGTGTCTGGTTCAGCGGATTGATCGCGGCGTAGGCGGCGGGCCATGGGTGCTCCAGCATCTCGATCCGGCTCAGCCAATAGGGTTGGCCCAGCCATTCCAGCGCGACGATGGAACCGAACGAGCAGCCTTGCGGTACGCCATAGAACAGTACGGGTTGCATCTTGTTTCTCCTGTGGATGGCCAGGCAGCGGCCCGGCATGACCGCAAGATACGAGCGAAATAGGCTATATTCCGCCCTAATAGGAAAGGGCAAAGAACATGACCAAACCGGCGACCCGGGTGCTGGCGGTGCTGGAGCTGCTGCAGGCGCACGGCCAGCAGTCCGGCCGGGAATTGGCCGAGCGGCTGGCGGTGGATGGCCGTACGCTGCGGCGCTACATCGCGGCACTGGAGGAGATCGGCATTCCGGTGATCGCCGAGCGCGGACGCTACGGCGGCTACAAGCTGGTCGCCGGCTTCAAGCTGCCACCGATGATGTTCACCGACGAGGAAACGCTGGCGATCTCGCTGGGCCTCGCCGCGGCCCGTGGGCTGGGCCTTGCCGATGCCGGCCCGGCGGTCGAGAGCGCCCAGGCCAAGCTGGAACGGGTGATGCCGACGGCGCTCAAGCCCCGGCTGCGTGCGCTCACCGAGCGCGCCACGCTCGATCTGGCGCCCGCCAGCCCGGAGGGCGGCGCGGCATTGGTCACGCTGGCGAGTGCCGCGCATGCACAGCAACGGGTAAGACTGGCGTACCAGGCCGAGGATGGCGAAGCGACCGAGCGCGATGTCGATCCCTACGGCCTCGTTTACCGACGCGGCCGCTGGTATCTGTGCGGGCATTGCCATTTGCGTCGCGACCTGCGCACCTTCCGGCTCGACCGCATCCGCGATGCCCGGCCGTTGCCGGCTTCTTTCCTGCGCCCGGCCGACTTCGATGCCGCGCGTTACCTGCAGCAGAGCTTTGCCGACATGCAGCGCGCCCACCCGGTGGATATTCTGTTGCGCACCGATCTGGCGACTGCTTTGTCTGAACTCGGTAGCCACGTTGGCGCGCTGACGCAGCAGCACGACGGCGTGCGCCTGCAGACCAGCACCGACAGCCTGCGCTGGTTCGCCCGCCAGCTCGCCGCGTTGCCGTTCGAGTTTTCGGTCCGCGCGCCGGACGCACTCAACGACGAGCTCCGCGAGTGCGCGGCGCGGCTACTGCGGGCTGCGGCCTAGCGATCCTTCCTGTCGTCATTCCACCTTGCCCACCCATAGCCGGCGCGGCCCGGGGCCAAGGGTGGCGAGCTCGTCGTAGGGATTGCGCAGCCGGCAGCGGTCGATCGACAGGCAGCCGCAGCCGATGCAGTCGTCCAGTTCGTCGCGCAGCCGGGTGAGCTGGGCGATGCGGGCATCGAGATCAGTGCGCCAGGCGGCGGACAGCCGTTGCCAATCCTCCCGGCTCGGTGCGGCGTAGCTGGGTAGGTGGGCGAGCGCGGCGGCGATGTCGGCCAGCGCAATGCCGACCCGCTGCGCCACGCGGATGAAGGCGACCCGCCGCAGCACCTCGCGGGCGTAGCGGCGCTGGTTACCGCTGCTGCGCTGGCTGGCGATCAGACCCTTGGCTTCGTAGAAATGCAGCGTGGACACTGCCACGCCGCTGCGGCGGGCGACCTCGCCCACGGTCAGCTGCATGGGCAGGCCCGTGCGTTCGGCTCCATTCATCGTCGCACTCCTTGACCTCAAGTTAACTTGAGATTCTACGCTGCCGGTACCGCGTGCCAACCGGCCGCCTTGCCCAGGAGCCCAGCCATGACTGCCATATTCCGCATCGATCGTTTTGCCGTGCCTGCCGACGCACTGCCTGCCTTCCTCGACCAGTTGCAGCGCATCGACCGGCTGCTGGCCACCCTGCCGGGCTGCGTGCAGCACCGGGTGCTGACCCAGGCGGAGGGCGAATTCAATGTGCTCACCCTCGTCGAATGGGAAAGTGAAGCCGCGATGGCCGCCGCGCGCGGCGTGGTGCAACGCCGGTATGCCGAAGATGGCTTCGATCCGCCGACCTTCATGCGCTGGCTGGGGGTGAGGCCGGACTTTGGCCTGTTTGCGCCAGCGCGGGAGACTGCCAGCACCGTGGCCGCGGCGTGACGCGGTGGGATGCGAAGGACGGCTGCGTTGAAGTTGAGAATTGTTCGCGTTAAAATGCCGCTTTTCCGGCTGGCCTGCCTGCCGCATCAAGGAGTTGCACCCCATGGAACACAATCCCTACGGCATCGCCGCGCTCTGGGCGCAGGGCGACTTCGTCACGCGCGGCGTGGCCGTGTTGCTGCTCATCATGTCGATCGCCTCGTGGTGCGTGATCCTGATGAAGGCTTGGCGACTGATGAATCTGAAGCGCCAGGCCCGCGCAGCCAGCCACGACTTCTGGCACCAGCGCGATTTCGCTGCCGGCCTTGCCGTGCTCGGCGAAACCAAGGCGGATAACCCGTTCCGCAACCTTGCCGAGGAAGGCGCAGAGGCCGTGGCCCACCATGCGCACAACAAGTCGGACCTGCACGGCGCGCTCAATGTCAGCGACTGGGTCACCAGTAACCTGCGCCGCGCCATCGACGATGCCGTGCAGCAGATGCAGTCGGGCCTGTCCATCCTCGCCTCGGTTGGCTCGACCGCGCCGTTCGTGGGGCTGTTCGGCACCGTGTGGGGCATCTACCACGCGCTTGTCAGCATCGGCGTATCCGGCCAGGCCAGCATCGACAAGGTGGCCGGCCCGGTGGGCGAGGCGCTGATCATGACCGCGTTCGGCCTTGCGGTAGCGATCCCTGCGGTGCTCGGCTACAACGCGCTGGCGCGCGGCAACAAGTCGGTGCTGTCGCAGCTCAACCGCTTTGCCCATGACCTGCACGCCTACTTCATCACTGGCGCCCGCGTTGGCACCGCCTCGTCGCCGGCCCCGGCGTTGAACGTCGTCGCCGGAGGCCGCTGAGATGGCATTCGGCAGCTTCGATGACGGTGGCGATGAGGTGATGAGCGAAATCAACATGACGCCGCTGGTCGACGTCATGCTGGTGCTGCTGATCATCTTCATCATCACCGTGCCGGTGATCAGCCACCAGGTGAAGCTGGATCTGCCGCGCGCGGCGAACCAGCCGCAGGAACTCAAGCCCGACCATATCGCGCTGTCGATCGATGCGACCGGCCAGCGCTTCTGGGACGGCAAGCCGGTCGACGAGGCTACGCTCGACAGCAAGCTCGCCGAAGCGGCGGCTAAGCAGCCGCAGCCGGAGCTGCACCTGTCGGCGGATCGCACCGTCGTCTACGAATCGGTGGCGCAGACCCTGGCCGCTGCGCAACGCGCCGGCATGACCAAGATCGGTTTCGTTACCGATCCCAACCAGCAATAGCCCTACCTTTGCACGCGTGGGCCGGACCGGGTGACCGGACCGGCCTTTTTTGTGGGCGCATGCCGCAGGCATGGCGTGGCCGTGCGCTACACTGGGCCGGTTGCCCAGCGCCGGAGCCGCCATGTGGGATGTCATCGCCGCCGCCATTGCCAAGACCGTGGGCCGCCCCGTCACGCTGGCGTCACCACGCGGTGTCGGCGGCGGCAGCATCAACCGCGCCTGCCGGGTGGAGAGCGATGCCGGCGCCTACTTCGTCAAGCTGAACCGGGCAAGCCGGCTGGCGATGTTCGAGGCCGAGGCGCAGGGCCTGGCCGAACTGGCGGTCGCGGCGCGCGTGCCGCGAGCAGTGTGCCACGGCGTGGCTGGCGAGCATGCCTTCCTGGTGCTGGAATGGCTGGATCTGATGCCGCGCGGCGACGATGCCGCGCTGGGGCGCATGCTGGCGGGGCTGCACCGCATCACCCGGCCGCACCACGGCTGGGATCGCGACAACACCATCGGTGCCACGCCGCAGGCCAACGACTGGTGTGACGACTGGGTGGCATTCTGGTGCGAGCGCCGGCTGCTGCCGCAGCTGGAACTGGCGGCGCGCAACGGCTATCGGCTACGCGGCACCGCACGGTTGATCGACCATGTGCCCGTGCTTTTTACCGGCTATGTGCCGCCGCCTTCCTGCTTGCACGGCGATTTGTGGTCCGGTAACGTCGGCTTCCTCGCCGATGGCGCGCCGGTGCTGTTCGACCCGGCCTGCTACTTCGGCGACCGCGAAACCGACCTGGCGATGACCGAACTGTTCGGCGGCTTCGGCCCCGCTTTCCGCACCGCCTACGACGCAGCCTGGCCCCTCGATCCAGGCTATCCGCGCCGACGTGCGCTGTACCAGCTCTACCACCTCCTCAATCACCTCAACCTGTTCGGCGACGGCTACCTGGCTGCGGCGCAGGATGCGGTGGACCGCGTGGTGGCAACGACCTGACGGGACACACATGCAGGCGATACTCGCAAAACTGAAACAGACGGCGCCCGACGCCGCATTCGAGCTACTGACTCAACTGGTGGCCGAGCTGCGGCCACGCAAGGCCACCGACCAGCGCGCCGCGGTGAACAGCGTGCAGGCGCTGTGCTACCTGCTGGAGCAGCATCCGGACTACCGCGCCGCCTTGCGTGCTGCCCTGCTGCACCTGCTGTCGACCAGCTGGCAGGTGCCGCTCTATACCGAGACCGGCATCCTCTCCAACGAGACCTTCTTTTCCACGCTGCGCCGGCGGATCGGCCTGCGGTTGTTGCCGCCGGTGATGAATCCGGCGTCGCTGAAGGATCGGCTGGCCGCGCTGTTCAATCGGGCGGACGACTACGAATGGCTGGAAGTGGTACCGCGCGAGCACTGGTTCGAGCTCGGCCGTGCGCTGCATTTCGAGGAAGAGACCGACAACGACAGCATCGTGCGCACCCGGCTGCAGATGCTGGAGGCGATCCAGGTGCTGTCGACGCGCCTCGCTGCCATCGGCACCGAGCCGGAGATCATCCACAACCTGCCCGATACCCGGCGCTTCGAATCGCCATTCGTGCACCAGAACGTCGAGACCCAGGCGTATATCGCCCGCTATCGGGCCGCGCTGGTGGAGAAGGGCCTGCCCAAGGATGACGACGCGCAGATCCTGGTGCTGCTCGACCAGTGCGAGGCACAGATCGCCAAGGTAAGGAAGAGCGCGGCGCGGCAGGGCGTGTCGGTCAGCCTCACCTATCACCTGCTGCGCATCCGCCAGCACATCGAGCGCATCCGGCTATTGCTCGACCTGGTCGATCCGGATGGCGATCGCGACCAGCACGCCGAGCGCCTGCTCAGCACGATGATGAACCTGGTGCGCGCCGAGAACCGCCGCCACAGTATCCGCGACGTGTTCTCGGAGAACACCGAGTTGCTGGCGTTGCAGGTGACCGATCATGCCAGCCGCACCGGCGAGCACTACATCGCGGAGAACCGCCGCGAATGGATGTCGATGTTCAGGTCGGCCGCCGGGGCCGGCTTCATCGTCGGCTTCATGGCGCTGCTGAAGCTGCTGACTTCCAAGATGCACCTGCCCTTGCTGGTCGAGGCCCTGGCGTTCGGCCTCAACTACTCGCTCGGCTTCATGCTGATCCACATGCTGCACTTCACCATCGCCACCAAGCAGCCGGCGATGACCGCCGCCAAGATCGCCGCATCCATCCACCAGCAGACCACCAAGAGCGGCAAGAAGCAGCTCGATCTCGACGAGCTGGCGGTACTGATCGTGAAGGTGCTGCGCACGCAGTTCATCGCCATCTTCGGCAACGTGATCGTCGCCATGCCGGTGGCGCTTGGGATCGCCTGGTTGTGGCTCTATACCTCCGGCAGTGCGCCGGTCGACGCGACCAAGGCGCAGCATCTGCTGCACGATCTCTCGCCGATCGCCAGCCTCGCGGTATTCCATGCCGGCATTGCCGGGGTCTGCCTGTTCCTTGCCGGGCTGATCTCCGGCTATTACGACAACAAGGCGATCTACAACCAGATTCCGCAGCGCATCGCCGCACTGCCCTGGCTCAACCGCATCGTCGGCGAGAGCCGTACCCGGCGCTTCGCCGGCTATATCGAGCACAACCTCGGCGCACTGGCGGGTAACTTCTACTTCGGCATGATGCTGGGCACCATCGGCACCATCGGCGTGTTGCTCGGCCTGCCGGTCGATATCCGCCACATCACCTTCGCCTCGGCCAACCTCGCCTATGCCGCGGTCGCGCTCGATTTCCAGCTGCCGTTGCGTGTGCTGCTGATTTCGCTCTTGGGCATCGGCCTGATCGGTCTCACCAACCTCGCGGTCAGCTTTGGCCTCGCGCTCTGGGTGGCGCTACGCTCGCGCAAGCTCACCTTCCGTGTCACCCGCCCGTTGCTCGGGCGCATCCTGCGACACTTCATCACCCGGCCAGGCGATTTCCTGCTGCCACCGCGCGAACAGCCGGCACTGCCGGTTGCTGTGACCAGCCAGCCCGACATCGATCTAGCGGAGACCGCCCGTGACTGGGTACGCCTGCGTCGCTGACGCGCTGGCCGAGCACGGCCTTGCCGTGCTGCCGGGCTTTCTCGATGCCGAGGAGACGGCGCAGCTCGCCGCCGTGTGCCGCGCCCGCCGCGACGGCTTTGCCCGTGCCGGGGTCGGCCGCGCCGCCGGGCATGCGGTGAATGCCGCGATCCGCGGCGACGACGTGCTGTGGCTGGACGAGGACGACGTGGCAGTACAGCCGGTGCTCGCCCGGCTTGCCGCGCTGCAGGATGAACTGAACCGCACGCTCTACCTGGGCCTGGCCCGGCTCGAATGCCATCTGGCGGCCTACCCGGCCGGCACCTTCTACAAGCGCCATCTTGACCAGCACCGCGGCGAGGACACGCGCGTGGTCACCATCGTGCTCTACCTGAACCAGGGCTGGGTGGCGGAACACGGCGGCCAGCTGCGCATCTATACCGAGGAAGGTGCGCGCGATGTGCTGCCCGTCGGCGGCACGCTGGTGACCTTCCTGTCGGACCGGTTCGAGCATGAGGTGCTACCGGCCACGCGCGAACGCCTGTCGCTGACCGGCTGGTTCCGTCGCCGCGAGGCGGGCGTGTTCTGACCGCGGCAACGGCGGCAAGATGTGAACTGCTGCACGGACGTACCCCACCGCCGGTCGTAGAATGGGCGGTATACAAGCGGAGAGTAGTGCCATGAGAATCAGTCGGTTATGTGCGGCGGCCATCGCCGCGATCGCGCTCGTGCTGGGGGGCTGCGCCACCAGCGATTCGGCCAACGTCTACAAGCGCAACCAGATGCGTACCGCAGCCACCGTGCAAAGCGGTGTGGTCGATCAGGTGCGCGAAGTGCAGATGCAGGATTCCACCGGCATTGGCGCGGTGGCTGGTGGCGTGATCGGCGGCATCGCGGCCGGGCGCAATATTGGCGGCGGCTCGGGCCAGATCGTCAGCGGTATCCTCGGTTCCATCTTGGGTGGCCTCTTGGGCAACAAGATCGAGGAGAACGTGATGAGCAAGCAGGCGCTGGAAATCTCGCTGACGCTCGACAACGGCCAGCGCATGGTGGTGGTGCAGGAAGCCGACCAACCCATCGTGCCCAACCAGCGCGTTGACGTGATCTCGGATGGCCAGACCACCCGGGTAGTGCCATCGACCGGCGGCTACCAGAAGGGCACGGCGGCCAAGCCAGCGAATTACAGCTTCTGAGCAGATCGGCAACGGAAAAGGGCAGCCTAGGCTGCCCTTTTTGCTTTGATGCTGCGTAGCGATCAGCCTTTGAGCCAGCGGGCCGCATCCAGCGCGTAATAGGTCAGCACCGCGTCGGCGCCGGCGCGCTTGAAGCCCAGCAGCGATTCCAGCACCACCGCTTGCTCGTTCAGCCAGCCATTCTGACTGGCCGCCTTCAGCATCGCGTATTCGCCGGACACCTGGTAGACGAACGTCGGCACGCCGAATTCCTCCTTCACCCGGTGCACGATGTCGAGATAGGGCATGCCCGGCTTGATCATCACCATGTCCGCGCCCTCGGCGAGGTCCATCGCCACTTCGTGCAGGGCCTCGTCGCCGTTGGCCGGGTCCATCTGATAGGTGTATTTGTTACCCTTGCCGAGGTTGCCGGAGGAGCCGACCGCATCGCGGAACGGGCCGTAGAAAGCCGAGGCGTACTTGGCCGAATAGGCAAGGATACGAGTGTGGATATGGCCGGCGGCATCGAGCGCCTGGCGGATGGCGCCGACGCGGCCATCCATCATGTCGGAAGGCGCGACCATGTCGGCGCCGGCTGCGGCATGGCAGAGCGCCTGTTTCACCAGCGCGACCACCGTTTCGTCGTTCATCACGTAGCCGTTTGCATCGGTGAGCCCATCCTGACCATGGCTGGTGTAGGGATCGAGCGCGACATCGGTGATCACGCCCAGCTCGGGGAATGCCGCCTTCAGTGCGCGCACGGTGCGCGGCACCAAGCCGTCCGGATTCCACGCCTCCTCGGCGCCCTCGGTCTTGAGGCTGGCGTCGGTCACCGGGAACAGCGCCAATGCCGGAATGCCGAGCCGTACCGCCTCGGCAGCGGTCTCGAGCAGCAGATCAATGCTTTGCCGCTTCACGCCCGGCATCGACGGGATGGCTTCCTCGCGGTTGTCGCCGTCGAGCACGAACACCGGCAGGATCAGGTCGTTCGCCGTCAGCGCATGCTCGCGCATCAGGCGGCGCGAGAAATCGTCGCGACGCATGCGGCGGGCGCGAAAGGCGGGAAAGGCACGCTGGCTCATCGGCAAGGCTCCGTTCAATGATCTGGCGCAGATTCTACGCGCGCCAGCCGGCAACGCCCCCATGCAACGATTACCAAGGCCGCGCCGGCCTCGCTACAATCGGTGGCATCCACCCAACGAAGCCTCGCCCGTGTCCGATCTCGCCTTGCTCGCTCGTCTTGCCGATGTTGCCCGCCGCGTCGCGGCCGAGGAGGTCATGCCGCGCTTTCTTTCGGTGGCGCGCGAGAAGAAGCATGACGGTACGCTGTTCACCGAGGCCGATCTAGCGTCGCAACGGGCGCTGGCGCGTTTGCTGCCCGAGCTGGTGCCCTGCCCGGTGCTGGGTGAGGAAATGAGCGAGGCCGAGCAGCAGGCGCTGTGGGATGCCAACTCGGACGGGCTGTGGGTGGTCGATCCCATAGACGGCACCACCAACTTCGTTCACGGCCTGCCGTATTTCGCGATCTCGATCGCGCTGATGCGGCGCGGCCGCTCGGTGCTGGGCGTGGTCTACCTGCCGGTGCTGGACGAATGCTTCTGTGCGGCGGCTGGCGCCGGTGCCTGGCTCGATGGCCAGCCGCTACCACTGGTGATCGAGGACATCGGCCTGTGCGATGCCGTGGCTGTGGTCGAACCCAAGTGGCTGGGCGGCCATCTGCCGACGCGCGTGGTCACGGTGGCGCCGTTCGCCAGCCTGCGTAACTTCGGCGCCTCGACCATAGACTGGTGCTATCTCGCCGCCGGCCGGGTCGACGTGGTGCTGCACGGCGCGCAGAAGCTGTGGGACTACGCGGCCGGGGCGCTGATCGCCGAGGAGGCGGGCTGCCATTTCGCCACGTTGTCGAACGATGACTACTGGAGTCACAAGGTGTGGTCGCGCTCGCTGGTGGCCGGCCGCACGCCGACACTGTTCGAAGCCTGGAAGACCTGGGCTCGCGCCAATCGCTGATCTGCTGGCGGCGTTGCATTCGGCTGAAGGTGGGTAGTCCGCAGCGTACTTGGCACTGACCTGACATCAGCGGCGGCCATGCGCCATTTCGGGGCATCGCTGCACGCTAAGCCGCCATTTGTGCGCCGCACAAAAATGCCTTGCGACGCTTTATGATGGTCTTGCCCCCAGGCAGGAGAGACCCGATGAATGCGCCGCTTGCTCTTCCCCGGCTCAACGACCACCCGCAGCGCCGGCAACTGAACGACGAGGCGCATGCGCGGCCCTACGAGCCGCTTGCCACGCCGGCCTGCGCCAGCTACCTAGCCTACTTGCACCGCAACGCCAGTCACGAGCAGGAGCTGTGGCTGATCGGTGAGCTTTGCGCCTGGGGCAATGTGCCGGCTCCCCCGGCCGGGTGCCTGCATTGGTCGACGGTGGTGGGCGATGTGCGGATCAAGTGGGCGCGGCACACCGAGTTCTCATCGCTGACGGTCATCGCCGAGCGGAGCGCCGAGGCGCCCTTCGTGCAGACGGCGCTCACCGCGCTGCCGCCCGACTGGCTGGCGCAACTGCCGGGCAACGTGCTGCACGCGGCGCACGCCTGGCTGCTGCCGGAACTCGATCTGCCAGGCGAGGCCGACGCGGTTTCCGCACAGTATTTCGAGGGCCACGAGTTGATCGGCGCACGCATCGGTGACGGCGCGGGCGTGGCTTATACCGATTTCCGCATTCATGCCGACGGCTATACGCGCTATGTGCTCGGCAATGCCGGCATGGGCGCCCGGCAGGCAGGCCGCATGCTGCAGCGGCTGTTCGAGCTCGACACCTATCGCATGTTGGCTTTCCTTGCGCTGCCACTGGCCAAGAGCATTTCCCCCGAGCTGTCCGATGCCGACCGCGAACTGGCGGAGTTGACCGGCGCGATGTCGAACGCGCGCGAGGAGGACGAGCCGGCCTTGCTGAATCGGCTGACGCAGTTGGCGGCGCGCATAGAGAGCGCGCTGTCCAAGACCGATTTTCGCTTCTCGGCTGCGCATGCCTACTACGAGATCGTGCAGCGGCGGGTGGCGGAGCTGCGCGAGGTACGCATCCAGGGCGTGCAGCCGTTCTTGGAGTTCGTCGAGCGGCGGCTGTCACCGGCCATGGATACCTGCGAATCGGTGGCACGGCGGCAGCGGGTGCTGGCCACCCGGGTGGCGCGCGCATCATCCCTGCTGCGCACACGGGTCGAGATCACCCATGAGCGGCAGAACCAGCAATTGCTGGCGTCGATGGACAAACGCGCCCGGCTGCAACTGCGCTTGCAGGAGACGGTGGAAGGTCTGTCGGTGGCGGCGATCACCTACTACGCGGTCGGGCTCGTCGGCTATGGCGCCAAGGGCATCAAGAGCGCTGGCGTGGCGCTGAATGTGGAGCTGGTCACCGCGCTCGCCATCCCATTGGTGGCCCTGACGGTGGCTTGGGGATTGCGGCGGATGCGCCGGGTACTGGCTGCCCATGCCGATTGAATACCGCTTGTCGGGCCAACGCGAAACAAGTGTTTCAAACCGGGTTGTAAGGTTTATCCGGATTGCACCACAATGCGGCACTTTTGAATGATAAGGGCATGGCCGTCCGGCTCCGACCGGCGTGATCAGAAGCCCACCGGAGAGTACCGTGCGCATTGGCATCGTCACCGATTCCTGCTGCGATCTGCCGCGTTCGTTGATCGACGAGCATGGCATCGTGATCCTGCCCATCACCATCCATGGTGAAGACGAGCATTTCATCGACAATCGCAACCCGGCGGCAACGCTGGCGTTCTACGAGTGGGTGAACCGCGGCGATGGCAATTACACCTCGGCGCCGCTCTCGGTTGAGGAGATCCGCTCGCTGTTCCTCGACAAGCTGGTGGTCGAATTCGACTACGTGTTCTGCGTGACGGTGATGGCGAGCCGCAGCAAGATCAACGAGAACGCAACCCAGGCCTCGCTCGGCATCCTCAACAGCTACAAGCCCATCCGCGCCACGGCCGGTGTCAGCGGCCCATTCTCGCTGCGGGTGTTCGACAGCTGCAGTCTGTTCCCCGGCCAGGGTCTGGTGGTGGCCGAGGTGGCACGGCTGATCCGTGAGGAGCGGTCCACCCTCGACATCATCCGCCACATCGAAAAGCTGCAGCAGTACACGCAGGCCTTCCTTATCCCCGAGAACCTGAACCAGCTGCGCAACCAGGCACGGCGCAAGGGCGACAAGAGCGTGGGCCTCGCTTCCTACCTGTTGGGCAGCGCGCTCGACATCAAGCCCATCATCCGTGGCTTTCACGGCACCACCGAGCCGGTGGGACGCATCCGCGGCTTCGAGACCGGCGTGGAGAAGCTGTTCGACACCGCTTGCGAGCACATCGAGCGCGGCCTGCTGGCGCCGACCGTGTGCGTCAGCTACTGCGGCGATCCGGCGCGCGTGCGCGGCATGCCGGGCTGGAGCCGGCTGGTCGATGCCTGCGCGGCGCAGGGGCTGGCGCTGCACTTGTCCGAGATGAGCACCACGGCGGCGGTCAACATCGGCACCGGCGGTCTCGCCGTGGCGTTCGCCAGTGAGCGCGAGGCCCGCTTCGACTGAAGCGGCGGCCACGCCGTGGGCCCTGAGCGGCAACAATTGCCTTACGGTGCACGTGGTTCTGCGTCATGCTTAGCGTGATCGTGGCCCGGCCGCCTCTTGTGAGGTCGCCTCGGGGCTGCCCCGCCGGCTCTGCGGGAACGGATAACCACACTGGAGCACACGCATGAATGCAGCAGCCAAGCCGCATCGCATCGTCATCGTCGGCGGAGGCGCCGGGGGCATCGAACTCGCCACTCGACTCGGCCGCAGCGTCGGCCGCGCTGGCGCCGCCGAGGTCATCCTGGTCGACGCCTCGCCCACCCATATCTGGAAGCCATTGCTGCACGAGGTGGCGACCGGTGCGCTCAATACCGGCGAGGACGAGGTCAACTACTTCGCCCATGCCTGGCGCAACGGATACCGCTTCGAATACGGCTTCATGACCGGGCTCGATCGCGAAGCCCGGAGCGTGCAGCTTGCCGAGGTGCGCGACGAGGAAGGCACGGTGATGTCTGCCGCGCGCGAACTGGCCTACGACACGCTGGTGCTGGCGGTCGGTGCCGTCGCCAACGATTTCGGCACCGCGGGCGCGGCCGAGAACTGCATGTTCCTCAACAATCCGCACGATGCGGAGAAATTGAGAAAGCGTATCCTCGCGCTGACCTTCGCCGCCAGCGCGCACGCATCCGCCATGCCGCTGCGCATCGCCATCATCGGCGCCGGGCCTACCGGCGTGGAGCTCGCCGCCGAGATCCACCACACCATCTGCGAGATGCACCACTACGGCGCCAACTTCACGCCGGACCGGCTGGAAATCACGCTGATCGAGGCGGGCGAGCGCATTCTTGCTGCCGCGCCGCCGGCACTGGCTGACTACGCCACGGCCGAGCTGGAAAAGCGCGGTATCCAGGTATTCACCCATCGTCGGGTGGAAGCGATCGAGCCCGGCGTGGTGGTGCTGGCGGACGGCACCAGGCTCGCCGTCGACATCGCCGTGTGGGCGGCCGGGGTCAAGGCCTCGCCGTGGCTGGCTGAGCTCGGGCTGGAGGTGAATCGCGGCAACCAGATCAAGGTGACCAGCACGCTGCAGACGTTGACCGACCCCGCCATCTTCGCGCTGGGCGATTGTTGTGAGGCGCCCGATGGCGAGGGTGGCAAGCCGCTGCCGGCCACGGCTCAGGTGGCGCACCAGGAAGCCGAGTGGTTGGCCGATGCGCTGGCGGACAAACTGGCCGGGCGCGAAGTGAAGCCGTTCGTGTTCAAGCCGCAGGGCATCATGGTGTCGCTGGGCAAGCACACTGCGGTGGGTAGCCTGGCTGCCATCGTCGGCCCCAAGCGCAACTACTACGTGGAAGGGCGCGGCGCCAAGCTGATTTATGCCTCGCTCTATCGCATCCACCAGGCGGCGGTGCACGGCTGGCCATTGACGCTGCTGCTGTGGATGGGCGACAAGCTGCGCCGGGTGGCGCGGCCGGCGATCAAGCTGCACTGAGCCACGCGGCAGTCGACGCAGCACCTGCAAAGCAAAACGGCGCCTGGGGCGCCGTTTTGCTGCAGCCGGTTCAACGCGGAAGAATCAAAAGAATCAGTTCTTCGGCATGATGTTGTTGAACACGTACTGCACGCCCTTCACCTGTTCGGCGATCAGGCCGGCCTTGGCCATCTGTTCACCGGTGTCGGTCGCACCTTCGATGGTCACGTCCTTGCCCTTGCCGCTGACCTTGAGGGCAAACGGGGCCAGTTCGGCGTCGGCATTCAGCGCGGCCTGCACGGCGGCGGCGAGTTCGGCGTCCTTCAGTTCGGCCGGCTTTTCGGCGGCGGCCGGTGCAGCCGGCTTCTGTTCCGGTGCGCTGGCGCAGGCGGTCATGAACAGGGTGCCGACAAGGGCGGTCATCAGGCCCAGGCGGGTCAGGGTGGTGGTCATCGGAGTCCCCTAAGACGATGCTGTTGATATTTGGCGCTGTGCCCGAAAAGACTGTTTTGGCCAGGCTCTTGGGGTCAGGTGGGGACAGATTCTGTGGCGTTGATGTTGCAAAAAGATGAAAACTGCATGCTATTGGATCAGCGGGCCTTGGCCGCGGTGGGCGGCGGCACGTAGGCATCGACGCCGTGGCGCTGGGTCAGCGCAAGATAGCGGCCGTCGGTGCGCATCGTCTTGAGCGCCTGTTCGAGCCGGCGCTGCAGCAGCGTGGCGCCGGGGCGATCCGCATACAGGCCGACACCCAGCGGTAGCTCGACCACGGACGGTTCCTGCCAGTACAACGAAGTCTGCTGCTGTGGCAGGGCTTGGCGCAGCAGGTCGGTTCCGACCGCCTTTTCCAGTACTGCGTAGTCCAGCCTGCCCGCTGCCAGCTTCTTCAGGCTGGCGAGGTCGTCGCTGGCCCAGTCGAGCGTGGCGCCCGAAGCCAGCAGCACCGGCGGGTAACGGTAGCCACGTACCACGCCCAGGCGTTTGCTGGAAAGCTGGGTCAATGCGGGCGCGGCGCCTGGCTTGCGCGCGAAGTAGCCAACGCGGCTGACGAAGACCGGAACGAAGGCATGTTCGACCATCTCGCCTGCGCTGCGGGGCCAGAGCGCCAGGATGCCGGCATAGCGCGTGTCGTGCTGCGTGGCCAGCGCCCGCGTCCACGGCATGTACTCCACGTCGACGCGATAGCCGAGCGGCGCCAGCGCCTCGCGCAGCAGCGCCACCATTGCGCCCTCTTCCGGCAGGCTGGCACCGGCGTAGGGTGGGTAGTGCAGCGAGGCAAAGCGTACGGTCACGGCAGCGTGGAGCGTGGTAGACCACAACAGCAGGCAGGCAAGCAGCAAACGCATGATGGCTCTGGAACTGGGCAGGTTTCTTATATCGGCAAACGCGGATGGGCTGTCAAACAGTGCTCTGCCCGGCGTGCAGTCGGGCAGAGCCACGGTCGAAGCTCAGGCCTGCTGCAGCTGGGTGGCTTCCGCACGCGGTGCGGCCTCTAGTGCCCGCTGGTACAGCGCGAGCAGTTGCGGCGGATCGTCATAGCAGATGCGCTGCCCGGCAATCATGTCCTCGCGCATCAGCGTACGCATCTCGATCAGCGTGGCGTCGGTGACCGGTTCGGTTACACCGCATTCGATCAGCCGGCCACGGATCACCGGGATGTCGCTGGCGACCGGCGTGACGCGCCAGCCGGGCGTGGCGCCGATGGCGACTGCGGGCAGGTCCATCCAGTTGGCGCCGGTTTGTTCGAACACGCTAAGCATGGTGCGATAGGCGTTGCTACCGATCACCGGGAAATCATCCGGCTCGGCCTGCAGCGTGTTGATCCGGGTCATTGCCTGGACGATGGGCACCAGCCGGTCGAGCTGGTAGCGCCGGGCGATGTTCTGGTTGCCAATGCGGGCGAGGTTGGCGAACAGTTCGGAACTTGGCGCGTGGCCGATGGTGGCGGCCTCGCGGGCGAAGCCGGCCCACACGCCGTCGGCACCATTGAGCAGCGCCTCGATCAGATTGGCGTTCTCCATGCCGCAACCGACGTGCATGTGCACCAACAGGCGCTGGTCCGGCCGCAGGTTGGCGCGCACCACGGCGGCCATGGCGCCGATCTGGAACGGGAAGCTGGTGCCGCGTCCATCTTCGAAGGTGGCGGCGGCCACCGGCTGCTGTGCCAGCACGGCGGCAATGGTCGCGACCCATTGCCAGTCCTGATAGAAGGCGTCCGGCATGTCCTGGTAATTGATGTAGATGCGCGGTGCGCCGCCATGGTCGCCGCGCATGTTTTGCATCATCCACTGGATGCTGGCGACGAGCGTGTCGATGAAGGCCTGGCGCGCTTCGGGCGTGGGCGGAACCGCATCGTTGGCGACGTCGATGTCGACGATGGTGTTGGGAATGCGGTAGCCCACCAGCTTCTGCATGCTGATGTCGGGTTGGAAGTTGCCCTGCGCGTCGAAGCTGCCGATGGTGGCAAAGGCAAAACAGCCGGTGAGATCAGCGCCGGCCGCATTGAGCTGCTGCACGAATACGTCGTCCACCTGCGGCACGTTGGGCAGGCTGACATCGAAGGTGCCGAGCAGGATGTCGGTGAAGCCGACCTGGCGGGCGAGATCCAGCAGTTCGTACTTGTTGGCGACGGTATGGCCAAGCGGAATGCCGACGGCGGGCTCGCGCAGCGACAAATCGAGCAGCACCGGGTCGATGCGCTGCAGGGTGCCGGTCTTGTCCTGCATCTCGGCGATGCGCGCTTGGCAGGTGGCGAGGGCTTGGGGGGAGAGCGGCGGAATGGGGTAGTTCGACACGGGCGCGTTTCCTTGTTGTGATTGAACGGCCCATGCAGGATAGATAAGCAAGAAAAAGGCCGCACTGCTGTGCGGCCTTTTTCTTCGAATCTTGGTCGGGGTGAGAGGATTCGAACCTCCGGCCTCTACGTCCCGAACGTAGCGCTCTACCAGGCTAAGCTACACCCCGACTTGCAAAGAAGCGCGATTATTGCCGCCTCTTTGCAGACTGTCAACTGCTGCGGTTCACTGCAAGATCGGCGAGTGCGACCAGGGCTTGAGTGGATTCGTTGTCGGGCAATCCGGCCAGCTGGGTAAGCGCGATTTCGGCTTCACGGCGCGCCACGGTCATCGCGTAATCAAGCGCGCCAGCACGCTCCACCGCACCCAGCACGGCCGGGAAATGTTCGCGGCGGGCGTGCTGCAGCGCATCGCGCACGATGGCGGCATCGTCGGCGCTGCCGTGCAGCATGGTGTAGATCAGTGGCAGCGTCGGCTTGCCCTCGGCCAAGTCGTCGCCCAGGCTCTTGCCGATCTCGTCCTGCTTGCCGGTGTAGTCGAGTATGTCGTCGACGATCTGGAAGGCGGTACCCAAGTGCATGCCGTAGGCGGCCATTGCGGTCTCGCGCCCGACATCGGCTGCGGTGAGGATGGCGCCGAGGCGCGCGGCGGCTTCGAACAGCTTGGCGGTCTTGTAGCGGATCACATGCAGGTAGCCGGCCTCGTCGATATCGACGTTGCCGATGTTCATCAGCTGCATCACCTCGCCCTCGGCGATGATGTTGGTGGCATCCGCGAGCACTTCCATCACGCGCATCGAGCCGCAGTTCACCATCATCTGGAAGGCGCGGCTGTAGAGGAAGTCGCCGACGAGCACACTCGCGGCATTGCCGAACAGTGCATTGGCGGTATCGCGGCCGCGGCGCAGGCTGGATTCGTCGACCACGTCGTCGTGTAGCAGCGTGGCGGTATGGATGAACTCGACCACGGCGGCGAGTTCGCGATGATGCTCGCCCTGATAGCCCTGTGCCCGTGCCGACAGCAGGGTGATGATGGGCCGTAGCCGCTTGCCGCCGGAGCTGACGATGTACTCGGCCACTTGGCGTACCAGAACCACTTCGGAATACAGCCGGTCACGGATCAGCGCATCGACTGCCGCCATTTCCGCGCCGACGACCGATTTGACGAAATCCATCGTCACGCTCGACCCCGCAATCTAGCCAGAAACAAACGGGCGATGGTAGCACGAGAACGCCCTTGGCCGGTGCCGCACGGCAGGCCAAGCGAGCTTGAAACGCGCTAAGTGTTTGACCCAGCAGCATCTTGCGCGTATAGTCGCCGGTTCCCGTGCTGAAGCGGGAGATGTGCGCATGGGGCGCACGGTCCAAATTTTGGAGCTCGTTATGTATGCAGTCGTAAAAACCGGTGGCAAGCAGTACAAAGTTGTCGTCGGCGAAAAACTTAAAGTAGAACAGATTGCTGCAGACATCGACAGCCAGATCGTACTGAATGAAGTATTGATGGTGGCGGACGGTGAAGCAGTGAAGATCGGTGCACCGCTGGTGGCCGGTGCTGCCATCAAGGCAACGGTGATCTCGCAAGGTCGTCACGACAAGGTTCGCATCTTCAAGATGCGTCGTCGTAAGCACTATCAGCGTCACCAAGGCCATCGTCAGAACTACACCGAAATTCGCATCGATTCGATCGACGCGTAATCAGCGAGGAGCTTACAACCATGGCACACAAAAAAGCTGGCGGTAGTTCCCGTAACGGCCGCGACTCACAAGCCAAGCGTCTTGGCATCAAGGTTTACGGCGGCGAGCTGATTCCGGCCGGTTCGATCATCGTGCGTCAGCGCGGTACCGAATTCCACCCGGGCGAGAACGTTGGCATCGGCAAGGATCACACCTTGTTCGCCCTCGTCGACGGCTACGTGAAGTACGCGATCAAGGGTGCCGCCAAGCGTCGCACCGTGATCGTGCTGCCGTACACCGGCGAAGAAGCTTAAACTTAAGCCTCTCTTCCGGTTCGCAAAGCCCTATCCTGCGATAGGGCTTTTTTCATTGCAGGGAACCTCGCCGTGCGGCGGGGCTCGTTTCAATACATCGCCACCGCGCCGCTCGCCGGGGCACGCATCTGGGCCTGGCCTATGAAATTCATCGACGAAGCAAGAATCGAAGTGATCGCCGGCAAGGGCGGCAAGGGCTCGGCCAGCATGCGCCGCGAGAAGTTCGTGCCGCGCGGCGGCCCGGACGGCGGCGATGGCGGCAAGGGCGGCAGCGTCTGGGCCGTAGCTGACCAGAACATCAACACGCTGGTCGACTATCGCTTCGTCAAGAAATACAAGGCGCAGGATGGCGAATCCGGCCGTGGTGCCGATTGCTACGGCGCTGCTGGCGACGAGGTGACGCTGCGCTTCCCGGTCGGCACGCTGATCACTGACGCCGAAACCGGCGAGGTGGTCGCCGACCTGACCTGCGATGGCGAGCGTATTTGCCTGGCCAAGGGCGGCAAGGGCGGCTGGGGCAACATCCACTTCAAGAGCTCGGTCAATCGCGCGCCGCGCCAGACCACGCCCGGCGAGGAAGGCGAGCGCCGCGAGCTGCGGCTGGAGCTGAAAGTGCTGGCCGATGTCGGCCTCCTCGGCATGCCCAACGCCGGCAAGTCGACCTTCATCGCTGCCGTTTCGGCCGCACGCCCGAAGGTGGCCGATTACCCATTCACCACGTTGCATCCCAACCTGGGCGTGGTACGCATCGATGAGAACCGCAGCTTCGTGGTGGCGGACATCCCCGGCCTGATCGAAGGCGCCGCCGATGGCGCTGGTCTTGGACATCGTTTCCTCAAGCATCTGCAGCGCACCGGCCTGTTGCTGCATATCGTCGATCTCGCACCATTCGATGCCGAAGTCGATCCGGTTGCCGAGGCGCGCGCTATCGTCGAAGAGCTGCGCAAGTACGACGACGCGCTGCACCGCAAGCCGCGCTGGCTGGTGCTGAACAAGCTCGACATGGTCGACGACGAGGAGCGCGAAGCGCGCATCGAGGCTTTCCTCTCGGCGATGGGTGTCAGCGAGCGTCAGCCCGATCCGCTGGCGGTGTTCGATCCCAACTTCCTGCGCGTGTTCACCATTTCCGGCCTGACCGGCGAAGGTTGCCGCGAGCTGACCTACGCCATCATGGATTATCTCGAAGCCGCGCGGGCACTGGTGCGCGAGCACGAGGCGTTGCTGCCGCCGACGCCAAAGCTCGACGAAGACGACGTCGACGCGGTCAAGCAATTCGACGCCGACGAGAACTGAGCGTATTGCCGCCGTGACCCGGTGTGAAACGGGGCTGGCCTTGCCGCCCCGTTGCCGTTAACCTGCCTCGCCATGCACGCCGATACGTTCTCCGAATTCTTCCAGCCCGGGCTCGACGCGCGCGATCTCGGCCCGCTGGCGGCACTGCTGCGTGCCAAGCCTTATCTCGATGCGCTGATCACGCTGTTCCGCGGTGGCGAGGACGAAGTGCTGGTGCGCCTCTTGATGCTGCGCGAGATCGGCGGCCGCGCCGATGCGCCGCGCTGGAGCCCGCAGGAGCTAGACAGCCACTTCGCCTACATCAATCCAGTCAAGCGCGACACCGTGCTCAAGCGCCTGCGCGACAACGGCCTCCTGGTCTGGGATAGCGACAACGCGCTGTATTCGTTGTCCGAGCCGGGCCGAGTTGCGCTCGCTGCCATTGCCACGCTGACGCAGTTTGCCGATGGGGATGCCGAGCTCGGCTACCTGACTGCCCAGGTCGCCGCCGGCCAGGCGGTGGGTAATATCGCGCCCGAAGCGCTGCAACACCTGCTGGCGCGGCTCAACGAGCTGCATGGCGATTTCGAGGAGGCGCTGGAATCGCAATCCGAATTCCAGATCCGCAGCGCGCGCGCCAAACTGGAGGCGGTGTGGCGCTGGGTGGAGAAAGGTACCGAGGTGATGCGCAGCGTGCTTGCCGACGAAACGGCCGATCACGCCGTGCACCAGGTGGCGCAGGCCATCGCGCTGGCGCAGGGCCGCATGCTGCGCATGGCCGGCGTGTTCCAGCGCCGGCTGGCCGAGCTCGCCGCCCAGCGTGTGCACCTGGGGCAGTCCGGTTTGACCTCGACCAACGTTGCCGACTGGTTGCGTGGCCGCTCACAGGAGCAACTGGCTGCGTTGGGTCGCGACCTGCTCAGCTATCACCCCGAGCCGGCCTTTGCCGTCTCCGACATCCTGCTCGACGTGGCTGAGTTCGAGCTGATCGAACGCGAGCGCGCCGACGAGACCGCCTCCGCGCTGCCGACTTCCGAGCTTGCTGCCTCGGTTTCCGCGGTGGAGGCAGAACGGCTGCTGCTGGCCGAGGAGCTGTACAGCTATCTCAAGGACATCGACATCACCGCGCCACTGACCGATGCCGTATTGGCCGACAGCTATCCGGAAACCGCCTATCGATTATCGCTGCTGTCGCTGCTCGGCGATGCCGAAGCGGCGCTGGAGCAGAGCGTGGTCGCCGACCTCGTCAAGCTGCCACTGGCCCTCGTCACCGAGGATGCCGTCGATGAACTCGATCACCCCGATGTCGCCACGCTGACCCGTGGCCGCCTTGAGCCGATCTAGGACCCACATGGATCAAGCCCTCAACATCCTGCTGGCGCGCCTGTTGGCGCACCGCTTCATTGCCCGCCGCGATCCGCTGGCCCGCCGCGCACTGATCGACGAATCGTTCCGCGAAAGTCTGGAACAGCGCCTCGCCGAGTGCGGCCTGCAACTGCTGGAGAATCCCTACGCCGAATACATCGCCGTCGGCCTCAAGCCCGAGATGGAAGACTGGGTGTTCGGTGAGGGCGAGAATTGGCTGTCCAACAATATGGGCCTGCCGCGCGACGCGATCGCGCTGCTGGTGGTGCTGTGGGCGCTGATCATCCTGCCCAAGCGCGAGCGCCAGATCGCTCGCGCCGAGCGCGCCGGTGACACGCAGTCCGACATGTTCGGCGAGCAAAAGCCGATCACCCATGGTGACGAGATGGCACCCGGCGTACCGGAAGACGCCGTCTACGCCGATTTCGGCAAGAAGCTCGGCGGCAAGGCGCGCTTCTCGATGAACCTCGGCCAGCTCGCCAAGCTCGGCTTCGTGGTCCGCCGCAACAAGATGATCTTTGAAGGGCCATTGCTCGATTTGATGATCGACTACGCCCGCCTCGCGCCGCGCATCATCGACGGCGCGCTGGGCGAAGTGCTCAAGCTGTCGGGCACGCGCATCGCGGTAGAGCCTGAGGCGGAGGATGAGCAGGAGGATGAGGCGCTCTTCGTCGATACCCCGGAGCTGGCAGGAGAGCAGGACTGATGTTCCAGATCCGCGAACTCGAAATGATCCACTGGGATTTCTGGCGTGCCGTGCGCGTGCCGCTCGATGCCCAGATCGTTACCATCGTCGGTCCCAATGGCTCGGGCAAGACCACTTTGCTCGATGCGCTGCGCACGCTGCTGGCGCTCAAGTGCTCGGGCCGGCGCGACTATAAGCGCTATGTGCGCAACAACCGCGAGAACTATGCGTGGCTGCGTGGCGTGGCGAGCAATCCGCGCCGCAACAGTGGCGGCTTGTTCCCCTATCTGTTCTTTCCGGCCACCAGCGATGAGGTCACGCTGTTCTGCCGCATCAAGAAGCAGGGCGGCGACTGGGTGCGGCAGTACGCCATTGCCGAGGGCAATGTCACGCTCACGGCCGAGACCGAATCGCAGCTGTCGTGGATCGGCGTCAATGAATACAAGCGCCGCCTGGAGCAGGCCGGGCTGACGCCGGCGATCGCCGAGGTGCTGGCGCTGGAGCAGGGCGATACCGACAAGCTGTGCGAATACAGTCCCAAGGCGCTGCTCGACCTGGTGTTCCAGGTATTCGGCGACAAGCAGGTGCTCGATCACTATGCCGAGACCAAGTTGCGGCTGAAGGAGGCCGAGGGCGAGCTCTCCAAGATGGAACAGCAGCTCTCCACGCTGGGCGTCGATGTCGAGCGGCTCAAGCTGCGTGCCAACAATCACCTGGAATGGCGCGCGTTGCAGGATGACGTCGAGCAGCTGGAAGCCCAGGTGGTGCCAGCACTACGCTACGTCGAGCAATGGGACAGCCTGCGTGGCTACATCAACCAGTTCAAGGGCAGCCGTCGCGCCTTGCGGCAGAAGCAGGATGAGCTCGATACCATCGATATTGACTACCGCCAGGCTGAGGCCGCACAGCGCGAGGCGCTGACGCACGAGGAAGCGGCGCGGCGTGAGTACGATCTGGCATTCAAGGCCTTCCAGGATGCCCGCGATGCTGCGCGCGACAGCGAAAAAACCTTGAAGGAAGCCGAGCGGCTGCGCCAGTTGGCCGAGCTGGAACACGGTGCGGACGCGGTGGCGCTGAACGACAAGCTCTCCGGCCGCAAGGACGCGGTCGCCGAACTCAAGCAGGCGATCCGTGCCGCCAAGGAAGAGCGGCAGCGGCTGGCCGAGGCGCAATTCGCGCTGCAGCAGGGCCGCCCGCCGCATCCCGATTTCGTCGCCCGCATGCGTGCGGCGCTGGACGAGGCCGGCATCGGTCACCAACTGCTGACCGAGATCGTCGAGGTGCGCGACAACAGCTGGCAGGATGCGGTCGAGGCGCTGCTGACACCCTATCGCCATATCATCCTGCTCAATCGCAGCAGCGACAGGCAGCGCGCCTGGGAAATCGGCCAGGAGCTGAAATACCGCCACTTCATCGTGCCCGAGCGCGAGCCGGTGGCGCGGGCGCCGGCCAATTCCATTTTGGAGATCGTCGATTTCAAGGCCGATGTGCCGGGTTGGCTGGTCGGCCTGCTCAGCCGAACCCAGCGTGCCCGCTCGGTAGCCGATGGCCAGAAGCTCGACGGCGACTGGATCACCCGTGATGGCTATCACAAGGAGCGCCGCGGCGCGCGGGATATCTCCGCCAAGCCCGGCGACTATGCCTTCGGCGAGGCGGCACGCCATTCGCGCCTCACCGAAGTGAGCCGCCGGCTGCGTGAGCTGAACGAGCAATTGCTGGCCGACGAGGCGCAGCTTGGCGATCTGGAGCGCGAAGTATCAATGCTCACCCAGTCACTGATGGGCATGCAGGCGGTGGTGCAGCTTGCGGCGCGGCAGGATGAGTTCGCCGCCGTTGCCGAGCGCTGGCCGGAAGAGGAGCGTCGGGCCCAGGAGGCTGGCGCTGCATTGGCCGCCGCCCAGGTCGGCTGGGACGAAACCCGCAATGCCCGCGAGGAAGGCCGCGTGGCCTTCGAGAAGCTGAAGGATGCGCGCACCCGACTCGATATCCAGGTGGGCGCGCTGATAGATCAGCTGACGCGTCAGCGCGAAGAGCAGTCGCGGCAGATCCGCGCGCTGCGCAGCGGCAAGGCGGCACTGCCGCCTGCATACGCCGCAGCTGAAGCGCTGCGCACCCTGAAGGACAAGTACGGTGGTTCGCGCGAAGTGCTGCACATGGTCGAGCACGAGCGGGCGCGGCTGGCCGGCGGCGATTGGGAAACCGATCCGATGGTGGTGGCGCGGCGCGACAAGCTGGCCGGTGACTATGCGGCGCTGGAGCGTGACACCCAGCTGCACCGCAACGAGGTCGACCGCACCAGCCAGCTCACCGACGAAGCCCGCGCCGCGTATATCAACAAGCTCAAGGCCACCGTGCGCGCCTATGGCCGCAATGTGAAACGGCTGGGCGAGCTGGCCGGTATCGAGGTCGAGCTCGATCTGCCGCAGCTCGACAACGACGACCTGACGCTGGCCCAGGCTGGCCTCACCGCACGCTTCAACTTCGACCAGAAGGGCATGATGGGGCTGAATGACGGCGAGGCGTCGGGCGGCCAGCAAGTGATGAAATCGCTGATCCTCTTGATCGGCCTGATGATGGACGAATCGAACCCGACTGGCTTCGTGTTCATCGATGAGCCGTTCGCCCACCTCGACATCTTCAACATCGACCGTGTCGGTGGCTTCCTCAAGGCCACGCAGGCGCAATACCTGATCACCACGCCGCTGACGCACAATACCAATGTGTACGGCCCGTCCGAATTGACGCTGACCACGCGCAAAAAGCAGCCGGGCGAGACCTGGGCGCCGCTGATCGCGCAGACGCGACGGCGCATCCGCGCGGCCGAGCCGGCCGCCTCGTGAATCTGTGGCGCGATTATCCGGGTGATCCGGCGCTGGAGTGGATGGCGCTGGGCGATGCCGGTTGCAGCACGCTGGATGGTCGTCGCCTGGTCAGGGCGCGTGGTGATGCAGATCGTAGTTTGCGTGATTGGCCGCAGGCGCGGCGCGAACTGCTGATGATCTGGCTGAAGAAGTCGGCAGCGGAAAGCACTCGCTGGGTCGATTGCGTCAGGTGGTCGGGCAATGCACAGCATGAAGTGGCCCATGAGCTGTTGTCCGGCTTGCTGGTGCGTGGCTGGGTCGAGGTCGAGGAAGTGACCGCGCGCAATATGCGCGGATCGTGGCAGCCGCAGATTTTGCGCTGGCTCGATAAGGTAGCTTTGCGGGTCGAACTTGGCTTGCCTGACCCGAATGCCGAGCGCGATGCGCGGGCTGCGGCGCGACATGTCGTTGCTGATGATGAGCGGTTATTTCTGCTGGCGCATGCATTGCGTGACTCCCCGCCGCAAACAGCGATCAAACGTCGCGAACTATTTGATGCTCTGGTGCGGTGGCTGGATGCTGGGCGGGGCGGAACGCGGCGCGATTTTTCGCATGAGGCACGTGGGGCGACTAAGGCGATCAGCGAAACCGAATGGCGTTGGCTGGCCGAAGCGGTTGATCTGGCGGCTTGCGGTATCGGTGATCATCCGCCGCTGTTGTATCTGGCGGGGGCAGGCCGAGTCTGGCGAGGCAGCGCATTGGCTTTCGATCTGGCTCAGCTGGATGAGCATATGGCGCTGACGGCGACGGCACTGGCCGGTATGAGTCACATGGATGGCTTCGGACGAATAGCCGTGGTCGAGAATCTGACCAGTTTTGCTCGTGCGGCATCGAATTTGCGCGATGGGGTCACGTTGCTGATCTGGTTGCCCGGGTATGCAGCAGGTTGGTGGTTGCGTGGTTTTGACTATCTGCTGCCCTTGGCGCAGGTGCCAGTCGTCGTGGCTTGCGATTGCGATCCCTGGGGCGTAGATCTGGCGCAGCGTGTGGCCGCAAGGGTCGAAGCGGCGGGTTTGCCTTGGCAACCGTGGGGCATGGATGGTGACACCCTGCGCGGGTGCCGGCACAGGTTGCCGCTGAACGATGCAGACCAGCGTAAACTCCAGGCTTTGCGGCGGCACGGCATCGCAGCGCCCTTGCTTGAATTGGTCGACGCAATGGCTCGACTGGATGAGGCCGGGCTGCCTGCGAAGGCTGAACAGGAACAATACATATGAGCGTGGATTTCTGGCGTGCCACCTGCGCCGCGCTGCCCGGTGCCAGCAGTGACATCAAGTGGGGCGACGTCGAGGTCTGGTCGGTATGCGACAAGATGTTCAGTCTGCATCGGCTCAATGGCGACGCGATCGCCTTCAAGGTCGATGCGACCCGCTTCCTGGAGCTGACCGATCTGCCAGGCGTTCGGCCGGCGCCATATCTCGCGCGCCATCACTGGGTATCGCTCGATCACGTTGCCGTGCTCGACGAGGCAACACTTTCGGCGCTATTGCACGATGCCTACCGATTGGTACGCGCCAAGCTGCCGGTTCGGCAGCGCCAAGTGCTGCCACCGTTCGATTGAGAATGTCATGACCAAGAAAACACTTAGCCTGCCCAAGCGCACCACCGATGCGCCGAGCGACGAGCGCAAGGTACCGCTACGTCCCGGCGCGCGCGGCCATGTCCGTCCGCCGCAACCGCGTGCGGCCGAGGCCAAGCCGGTCGCAGCACCAGCTCCCCAGCCCAAGCCGCTGACAATCAGCGGCATCCAGCAGTTCTTCGCGCCCAGCCCGCGTGGTCTGGAGCACCTGTTGGCCGATGAGCTGATTGCCATCGGGGCGGGCGAGGTGCGCGTGGTCGATGGCGGCGCGGCCTTCAGCGGCGAGTGGTCGCTGGTCTACCAGGCCAACCTGCATTCACGCATTGCCAGCCGCATCCTGTGGCGGCTCGACGAGCACGCCTACCGCAACGAGGCGGACCTGTTCCGCATGGCGAGTCGTATCGACTGGCCGGCATTGTTCGACGTGTATCGCACCATCAAGGTGGGCGTCACTGCACAGCGTAGCCCGTTGCGCAGCGTCGATTTCGCCGCGCTCAAGATCAAGGATGCCGTCTGCGACGTGTTCCGCGCGGCCACCGGGCAGCGTCCCAGCGTCGACACCGCTGTGCCGGACGTGCGCCTGCAACTGTTCCTCACCGACCGCGTTGCCACGCTATATCTCGATACCTCCGGCGAGCCGCTGTTCAAGCGTGGCCATCGCGTTGAAACGGTCGATGCGCCGCTACGCGAGAACCTCGCCGTCGGCTTGCTGCAACTGGCGGGCTGGCATGGCCAGGAGGCGCTGTTCGATCCCATGTGCGGCAGCGGCACCTTCGTGCTCGAGGCTGCGGCAATTGCGCTCAAGCGCGCGCCGGGGCGTGATCGCCAGTTTGCCTTCGAAAAACTGAAGCCGTTCCAGCCGGAGCGTTGGCAGTCGGTACGTGCAGAGGCGCGGGCCGAGGAGCTCACAACCCTGCGGTACCCGATTGTCGGTAGCGACCGTGATGCAATGGCACTCGACGCCGCGCGGGCGAACATCAAGGCGGCGGGGCTGGAATCGCTGGTCACCCTCAAGCTCGCCGATGTGCTCGATGTCGCCCCCCCCGCCGAACCGGGCTGCCTGATCGCCAACCCGCCCTATGGTGTGCGGCTGGAAGACCAGGAGGCGCTGGCGGCGTTCTACCCGCAGCTCGGTGATGGTTTGAAGCGTCGCTTCAGCGGCTGGCGGGCCTTCTTCTTCACTGGCGATCAACGCCTGCCCAAACTGATCCGGCTTTCGCCCAGCCGCCGTACCCCGTTGTACAACGGAGCACTGGAATGCCGGTTGTACGAGTTCCAGCTGGTGGCGGGTTCCAACCGCTGAGTATGTATACAAGGGGCGCATTCGGGCGCCCCTTTTGTTTATCTCTCTATCTGATACAGGGCCACGATATGCCGGACATGCTGGTCAGGCTTTACGACCTGCCGCCACTGGAGCCGGCGCTCACCAAGGTCAAGGCGCAGGGCTTCGATATCCGGCGTGGGCTGGCACCGGAAAAGCACTTGGTCGCAGGTTGGGCCGGCTCTACTTTTGGACCGACTTGGCAAAGCGAATGCGAAGTGGGCTTCGGCTTTGCCCCGCCCACCGTGTTCGTCGCCACGTGTGATCGGCAGCTGTTGGGCTTTGCCTGCTATGACACCACCGCCAAAGGCCTGTTCGGGCCGACCGGGGTGGATGAGTCGGCGCGGGGGCAGGGCATTGGAACGGCCTTGATGCTGACTGCACTGCACGCCATGCACGCCAACGGCTACGCCTATGCGGTGATCGGTTCTGCCGGCCCGGTGGAATACTATCGCTGCGCCTTGGGGGCGATGGTGATTGAGCATTCCGACCCGGGACTTTACGCCGGCATGCTCTGGAGCTGAATCGGCTGCCCACGCTTGCTGGACGTATAAACACCCAGGCCGCCTTAAGGGGCGGCCTGGGTGTTTACGGTGTTCTGCCTTGCTGTTTGCCTGCACCCCAAGCGCACATCTGCCTGAATGACCGCCGATGCTGTTGCCATGTTCCGTTGCGGTTCAGGGGTTTAGCGGATTGTGCGGAAGAATTTTGCGGGGAGGTGTTGACGGGTGTGTGGGAGGGCCGTATAGTTCGGCTTCTTCGCTGCTGACACAGCAACGAAACAAGCGAAACGAAGAGTTTAGCAGGTTTCGGCGGTGCAGCGGTTCTGATCTTTAACAAAATACAGCCGATGCGTGTGAGTGCTTGGTGGGAAACCAACAAGTGCTCGCACGAGACGAAAGAAAATCATCTTCGGATGATTCCTTGAGTTAAGTACGAGCCAAAGTACTAAAGCTAAGTGATTAAACAAAAGAGTTTGATCCTGGCTCAGATTGAACGCTGGCGGCATGCTTTACACATGCAAGTCGAACGGTAACAGGGACTTCGGTCCGCTGACGAGTGGCGAACGGGTGAGTAATACATCGGAACGTGCCTATTAGTGGGGGATAGCCCGGCGAAAGCCGGATTAATACCGCATACGCCCTGAGGGGGAAAGTGGGGGATCGCAAGACCTCACGCTATTAGAGCGGCCGATGGCTGATTAGCTAGTTGGTAGGGTAAAGGCCTACCAAGGCGACGATCAGTAGCGGGTCTGAGAGGACGACCCGCCACACTGGGACTGAGACACGGCCCAGACTCCTACGGGAGGCAGCAGTGGGGAATCTTGGACAATGGGCGCAAGCCTGATCCAGCAATGCCGCGTGGGTGAAGAAGGCCTTCGGGTTGTAAAGCCCTTTTGTCAGGGAGCAAATCCTTGGAGCTAATATCTCCCGGGGATGAGAGTACCTGAAGAATAAGGACCGGCTAACTACGTGCCAGCAGCCGCGGTAATACGTAGGGTCCAAGCGTTAATCGGAATTACTGGGCGTAAAGCGTGCGCAGGTGGCTTGTTAAGAGCGATGTGAAATCCCCGGGCTCAACCTGGGAACTGCATTGCTGACTGGCTCGCTAGAGTGCGGCAGAGGGGGGTGGAATTCCACGTGTAGCAGTGAAATGCGTAGAGATGTGGAGGAACACCGATGGCGAAGGCAACCCCCTGGGCTGACACTGACACTCATGCACGAAAGCGTGGGGAGCAAACAGGATTAGATACCCTGGTAGTCCACGCCCTAAACGATGTCTACTAGTTGTTGGGGATTTCGATCCTTAGTAACGCAGCTAACGCGTGAAGTAGACCGCCTGGGGAGTACGGTCGCAAGATTAAAACTCAAAGGAATTGACGGGGGCCCGCACAAGCGGTGGATGATGTGGATTAATTCGATGCAACGCGAAAAACCTTACCTGGTCTTGACATGTACGGAACCCTTTAGAGATAGAGGGGTGCCTTCGGGAGCCGTAACACAGGTGCTGCATGGCTGTCGTCAGCTCGTGTCGTGAGATGTTGGGTTAAGTCCCGCAACGAGCGCAACCCTTGTCCTTAGTTGCTACCATTCAGTTGAGCACTTTAAGGAGACTGCCGGTGACAAACCGGAGGAAGGTGGGGATGACGTCAAGTCCTCATGGCCCTTATGACCAGGGCTTCACACGTCATACAATGGTCGGTACAGAGGGTCGCCAACCCGCGAGGGGGAGCCAATCTCATAAAACCGATCGTAGTCCGGATTGCACTCTGCAACTCGAGTGCATGAAGTCGGAATCGCTAGTAATCGCGGATCAGCATGTCGCGGTGAATACGTTCCCGGGCCTTGTACACACCGCCCGTCACACCATGGGAGTGGGTTCTACCAGAAGTAGCTAGGCTAACCGCAAGGAGGCCGGTTACCACGGTAGGATTCATGACTGGGGTGAAGTCGTAACAAGGTAGCCGTAGGGGAACCTGCGGCTGGATCACCTCCTTTCAAGAGCAAGGTTCTCTTGCCAAGTACTCACACTCATCGGCTGTAAGTTGAAGATACGGAGAACTGGGTCATGTAGATGACCCGGGGAAGAAACTGGGTCAGTCGCTCAGCCGGCGTAGATTATCTAAATGATGATGGCGCGGGTGGCGTGAATGGTCTGGTGGAAGAAAACTGGGTCAGTAGCTCAGTCGGTTAGAGCACCGTCTTGATAAGGCGGGGGTCATAGGTTCGATTCCTATCTGACCCACCATTTACCGCTTGGTGGATGGGAAGACAGTTTGATCCGATGGGGGCATAGCTCAGTTGGGAGAGCACCTGCTTTGCAAGCAGGGGGTCGTCGGTTCGATCCCGTCTGCCTCCACCAACACCGAATGTCTGGAAGGATTCAGAAGCAAAGTCATTGCAAGATGCAGTGGGTTTGCTTCTGACTGCTTCAGTTGGACGAGTATTAAACTCTGTATCTGATCTTTAACAAGATAGAAGAAGCAAGACTCAAATTTGTTTTAATTGGGTTTGATTGTATCGAGTTCTGAATTCGACAAGTCGAAGGATTCAGACGTCGCAAACACTGTAATCAAGAACACATCGTGTTTGAGGTTATAGGATCAAGCGAATAAGTGCATCTGGTGGATGCCTTGGCGATCACAGGCGATGAAGGACGCGGCAGCCTGCGAAAAGCTGCGGGGAGCTGGCAAACGAGCTTTGATCCGCAGATGTCCGAATGGGGAAACCCACCTCTTTTGAGGTATCCATGACTGAATACATAGGTCATGTGAAGCGAACCAGGGGAACTGAAACATCTAAGTACCCTGAGGAAAAGAAATCAACCGAGATTCCCAAAGTAGTGGCGAGCGAAATGGGAAGAGCCTGTATGTGATAGTCATTGTTTTAGTGGAATGGTATGGAAAGGCCAGCGATAGTGGGTGATAGCCCCGTACACGAAAAGACAATGGTGGTACTGAGCATACGACAAGTAAGGCGGGACACGCGAAATCCTGTCCGAAGATGGGGGGACCATCCTCCAAGGCTAAATACTCGTGATCGACCGATAGTGAACCAGTACCGTGAGGGAAAGGCGAAAAGAACCCCGGGAGGGGAGTGAAATAGAACCTGAAACCGGATGCATACAAACAGTGGGAGCCCCCTCGTGGGGTGACTGCGTACCTTTTGTATAATGGGTCAGCGACTTACGTTCAGTAGCGAGCTTAACCGAATAGGGGAGGCGTAGGGAAACCGAGTCCGAATAGGGCGTTTAGTTGCTGGGCGTAGACCCGAAACCAGGTGATCTATCCATGGCCAGGATGAAGGTGCGGTAACACGCACTGGAGGTCCGAACCCACTAGTGTTGCAAAACTAGGGGATGAGCTGTGGATAGGGGTGAAAGGCTAAACAAACCTGGAAATAGCTGGTTCTCCCCGAAAACTATTTAGGTAGTGCCTCAAGTATCACTAACGGGGGTAAAGCACTGTTATGGCTAGGGGGTCATCGCGACTTACCAAACCATGGCAAACTCTGAATACCGTTAAGTGCGAGCTTGGGAGACAGACATCGGGTGCTAACGTCCGGTGTCAAGAGGGAAACAACCCAGACCGCCGTCTAAGGTCCCAAATGCTAGATTAAGTGGAAAACGAGGTGGGAAGGCATAGACAGCCAGGATGTTGGCTTAGAAGCAGCCATCATTTAAAGAAAGCGTAATAGCTCACTGGTCGAGTCGTCCTGCGCGGAAGATGTAACGGGGCTCAAATCTAGAACCGAAGACGCGGATGTATCTTTGATACATGGTAGGGGAGCGTTCCGTAGGCCTGTGAAGGTGGCTTGTAAAGGCTGCTGGAGGTATCGGAAGTGCGAATGCTGACATGAGTAGCGTTAAAACGGGTGAAAAGCCCGTTCGCCGAAAGCCCAAGGTTTCCTACGCAACGTTAATCGGCGTAGGGTGAGTCGGCCCCTAAGGCGAGGCTGAAAAGCGTAGTCGATGGGAAACAGGTTAATATTCCTGTACCGATTCTGAGTGCGATGTGGGGACGGAGAAAGGTAGGTCAGCCGGGTGTTGGATGTCCCGGTTTAAGCGTGTAGGTGGGGGATTTAGGCAAATCCGGATCCCTGTTAACACTGAGGCGTGATGACGAGGTCTCATTGAGACCGAAGTGATTGATCCTATGCTTCCAGGAAAAGCCACTAAGCTTCAGCTCAGAATTGACCGTACCGCAAACCGACACTGGTGGGCAGGATGAGAATTCTAAGGCGCTTGAGAGAACTCAGGAGAAGGAACTCGGCAAATTGACACCGTAACTTCGGGAGAAGGTGTGCCACTGTAGGGTGAAGCGACTTGCTCGTGGAGCTCGAAGTGGTTGCAGTGAAAAGGTGGCTGCGACTGTTTATCAAAAACACAGCACTCTGCTAACACGAAAGTGGACGTATAGGGTGTGACGCCTGCCCGGTGCCGGAAGGTTAAGTGATGGGGTGCAAGCTCTTGATCGAAGCCCCGGTAAACGGCGGCCGTAACTATAACGGTCCTAAGGTAGCGAAATTCCTTGTCGGGTAAGTTCCGACCCGCACGAATGGCGTAACGATGGCCACACTGTCTCCTCCTGAGACTCAGCGAAGTTGAAATGTTTGTGAAGATGCAATCTCCCCGCTGCTAGACGGAAAGACCCCGTGAACCTTTACTGTAGCTTTGCATTGGACTTTGAACGGACTTGTGTAGGATAGGTGGGAGGCTTTGAAGTGGTGACGCTAGTTGCCATGGAGCCGTCCTTGAAATACCACCCTGGTGCGTTTGAGGTTCTAACCTAGGTCCATCATCTGGATCGGGGACCGTGCATGGTAGGCAGTTTGACTGGGGCGGTCTCCTCCCAAAGTGTAACGGAGGAGCTCGAAGGTCACCTAGGTACGGTCGGACATCGTACTGATAGTGTAATGGCACAAGGTGGCTTGACTGCGAGACCGACAAGTCGAGCAGGTGCGAAAGCAGGACATAGTGATCCGGTGGTTCTGTATGGAAGGGCCATCGCTCAACGGATAAAAGGTACTCCGGGGATAACAGGCTGATTCCGCCCAAGAGTTCACATCGACGGCGGAGTTTGGCACCTCGATGTCGGCTCATCACATCCTGGGGCTGTAGCCGGTCCCAAGGGTATGGCTGTTCGCCATTTAAAGTGGTACGTGAGCTGGGTTCAAAACGTCGTGAGACAGTTTGGTCCCTATCTGCAGTGGGCGTTGGAAGTTTGAGGGGGGCTGCTCCTAGTACGAGAGGACCGGAGTGGACGCACCTCTGGTGTACCGGTTATCACGCCAGTGGTATCGCCGGGTAGCTAAGTGCGGAAGAGATAAGCGCTGAAAGCATCTAAGCGCGAAACTTGCCCCAAGATGAGACTTCCCTGGGAACTTGATTCCCCTGAAGGGTCGTTCGAGACCAGGACGTTGATAGGTCAGGTGTGGAAGCGCAGTAATGCGTTAAGCTAACTGATACTAATTGCCCGTGAGGCTTGATCCTATAACCTGAGCCGCGATGGTTCGGGTGTTGTGACGAGACTCGATACAAACCCTGAACAAATTTGAGTGTGGTGTGGTGAGGGACGCGAATGCGGACACAAGCCAGGCCATGAAGTAGTGCTTCTTCTATCGAATTCAGCGAAACGATAACAGTCGTAACGCAACCAGTTACGTCTGGCGACCATAGCGAGTTGGCCCCACGCCTTCCCATCCCGAACAGGACCGTGAAACGACTTAGCGCCGATGATAGTGCGGATTCCCGTGTGAAAGTAGGTCATCGCCAGACTCCCCATCGAACCCCCTGATGCCGCGCATCAGGGGGTTTTTGTTTGGAGTGGGGCTGAACCTTGGAGGGCGTAGCGCTGAGAGTAGGAGTGACCTTCCCCCACCCAGCTATACCAAGAATTAGTTAGCATGACGGCCAAGGAGCCCGCATGCGCAAGTCCCGTTTTACCGATGAACAGATCATCGCCATCCTCAAAGAGGCCGAAGCAGGTCTGCCAGCTGTCGAGCTGTGCCGCAAACACGGCATCTCGGATGCCACTTTCTACAAGTGGCGCGCCAAATTCGGCGGCATGGACGTCCCCGAAGCGCGGCGCCTCAAACAACTTGAAGACGAGAACAATCGCCTCAAGCGGCTGGTCGCTGACCAAGCCCTCGACATCCAGATGCTCAAGGAAGTGCTGGCAAAAAACTGAGCCGGCCCGCTCAACGCCGTACTGTTGCACGCCAGTTGATGCTGGCGCACGGCATCTCGGAACGGCGGGCCTGTGCATTGGTCCAGATCGCGCGCAATACCCTGCGCCATCAGCCACCGCCTGACCCCAATGCGGTATTGCGGCAACGCCTGCGTGAGCTGGCTGCACAACGGCGGCGCTTTGGTGCGCCGCGGCTGCATGTGCTGCTACAGCGGGAAGGCTGGCGTATCAACCACAAGCGGGTGGAGCGGCTTTACCGTGAAGAAGGCTTGTCGTTGCGTTTACGTCATCGCAAGAAACGCCCCAGTCACTTGCGCGTGGTGTTGCCGCTGGCAGCCGGACCTGATCAGCGCTGGGCGATGGATTTTGTGGCAGACAGTTTATGGAATGGCCGACGTATTCGCCTGCTGGCGATCATCGACACCTGGCATCGTGAGGCCGTCTGGATCGAAGTGGATCACTCACTCTCTGGTGTCAGAGTGGCACGGGTACTGGAGCAACTGCGCCTGGGTGGCCGCTTGCCCGCGCTGATTCAGGTCGACAATGGTCCGGAGTTCACCAGTCGGGCACTGGATGAATGGGCGCATCGCCATGGGGTGAAGCTGCAATTCATCCGGCTCGGCAAACCGGTGGAGAACGCCTTCATCGAGAGCTTCAATGGCCGACTAAGGGAGGAGTGCCTGAACCAGTTGGTGTTTCACAACCTGGCCCAAGCCCGAACCATGATCGAATCTTGGCGACAGGACTACAATCATGTCCGGCCGCATAGTGCCCTGCAGTACCAGACCCCGATGCAGTATTGGGAAACCCATCAACCCCAACATGAGCAAATCGCTAACTAATTAGTGGTTCACTCCGTGGGGGAAGGTCAGGAGTTGGAGACTGCGGGACGTGCAAGAGATCGCCAATTAAACGGCGATACCAAAATCCCTGTGATTGAGCACCCCCCGAACCAGCTGCAGCGTATCGGAGGCCGTCAGGCCAATCCCTGTCGGGTAATGTTGGCGCCACTGGTCAGCGGCAAAGCCATGAGCCCATACGGCAAGCCGTGCGGCGTCATAAGCGTTCAAGCCTTGCGCCAGCAGGGCGGCGATCACCCCGGTGAGCACGTCTCCTTGCCCTGCAGCCGCGAGTGCGCCGTTGCCGCTACCGTTGATGGCAGTGGCCGCGTCGGGGGCGGCGATGATGCTGCCGGCGCCTTTCAATACAACGGTACATTGATATCGATCTCGCAGTTGTTCCGCTGCAGCAATCCGATTGGTCTGGACTTCACCGGTAGTGCTGCCAAGCAGACGTGCTGCTTCGGCAGGGTGCGGCGTCAATATGGTGCTGTTGATTGGTCGTGCCTTGAGCTGATGCTGAAGAGCCAGATGGCTACTCACTAAATTGAGTGCGTCGGCATCCAGTATTAGCGGTTGTGGCAGCACTAAAGCATGGTCGACCAAGGCGAGTGCGGCATCGCTTTGACCCAGCCCCGGACCGATGGCGAATACATCAATCTCGGCTTGGTGCGATAACGCAGAAGCTGCTCGAATCATCAATTCCGGCTGCTGCGGATCCACTGCAAGAGTGTCATCCAGCAACCCGACAAACACCTTGCCGGTGCCCGCATGCAATGCCGCTCGGCCGGCCAGCAAGGCGGCACCGACCATGCCTTCGCCGCCGCCAATGACCGCGGCAGTGCCAAAGCTGCCTTTGTGAGAGGCGTGGGCACGCGCTGGTAGCCAGGACACATTCTCGCGAGTTATCAGCGTGTAGTTTGCTGTGTCATTTGCGGCGACACCTAGATCCAGCACGTGGACGTTCCCCGCCACATCCCGCCCGATGCCGGTGTGGAGGCCGGGTTTGTTACCAATCAGGGTTAGTGTCTGGGCTGCATGCACCACTGCACCGGGTACATGTCCGGTGTCACTATCGAGCCCACTCGGCACATCAATGGCGATGATAGTGCTACCACTCAGGTTGATGCACTGGATCCAATCCGCTGCTTCATCGCGTGGAGCCTGATGCAGACCGATGCCGAACAGTCCGTCCAGCAAGATGCCGGCACCTGGTTCAGTCGGGGTGGTCGTGATGAGCAAACCCTTCTCGAGCTCCGCGTGGAGACAGGAGCCATACCGATGAACCTGGATTGGCCACCCCGCTCGTTGCAGCTGCTGTGCCGCAATCAATGCATCACCACCGTTGTTGCCTGGGCCTGCGACGACAGCGATAGGCTGTTTGGTGTAATGATCCATGATCCAATCGGCAATGGCTGAACCGGCCAGTACCATCAAACCAGGCTGATGGTCGGCGTGACGTTGTTCAAGCTGTCGCAACGCTGTGCTGTGCCAGAGCTCATGTGGATTCATCGTTCACGCTCCAGGCGCTGGCGTTCCAGTTGCACCAGATAACGCTGTAGTGCACGGCGCGCTGCTGGCGAGAGTGAGAGCATGCGAAAGCCGTAGTGGATCGCAGGTGGCCCCACTTTGCGCGGCGCTTCGACCACGGATTGGAGCCTCAATGCGGCCTCGATCTTGCTGCCATCCGGCAGCGCGAAGCTTGCTGTGGCCAAGGTCTGGCCAAGTTGCAGATCCAATGGCGCATCGGCGACCAGCGCCAAGCCGTCCTGACTCAAATCCGCGATCGGCAAGGCGACGGCCATTTCGCTCAATGTACACAAGATCGGCGCCCCCAATGGTAGTGCCAGACGATAGCTGCGTCGCCTTTGCAACCGCAGCATTTGACGAGGACGCGGAATGGCGAGCGCCAAGCGCTGGTCAATCTCGGCGGAGGCCACCAGCTCGCTTTCGAACTGATGTTTGACGCCTCGCAGCTGCGTCACCGCAATCAGGCCACGCCGCAATAGCAGTTGATTGATCGTGGAGTCCGGACTGGAGTCGAGATACAGCTGCGTATTGTCGAGTTCCAGGATCGCGCTGATGACCACGGGCTCTCGCCTTCCCTTGGGATAAAGGCAGAGCAGACCCCCATGTAGCAGCAGATGTTGTAACAGATGATCCACTTCGACAGCGGCGTCGACCAAGTAGGGGCTGGGATCCTTGAGGTAGGTGGGGGCGAGGCTGGGAGATTGCATGGCCGGCATCAAGGTACCGGGTGCGGCTCCGCGAGCAGCGCCTCGACGTGCTCCAACCGTGCCCGTTCCTCGCGTTTGACCGTTTGCCGTTCTGCATTGTGGGGACGTACGTGCAGCTTGACCAGGCTTTCGTCGAACCAGAATGCCAGGGTCGGGTGGTCGGCGAAGCGCGGTGAATTGCGTGGTTCCAGGTGTTCGTACTCGACCTGCTGGTTGAGTAGGAACAGCTCGACACTCTTGGGGTCGTCAAGGAACAACAGCAGATTTATATCGGAGTGCTCGCTGGCAACGCCGCTGAGCACCGAGCCCGTCAGATAAGGCTGGAACGCCGCCAACCAACGCATCACCTGAACGGCCTTACGGCGCAACGACAGCACGGCATCGTCGTGGCCGGGCTGATAGATTGCACGGTAATCGGACAACGCCTGCTCGATTTCGCTGTTGGACGGCAGGTTGCGTGCTTCGGTCACGCCGAGCTGGCGTGCGGCCTTTTTTTTGGCAAGGCCGAAATCGTGGATGTGGTCCTCGGCGATCAGCCGGGCGGCGCGGTGAGCGATTTCCTGGCGCAGGCTGTCTGCGCTGCGCTCGATCAAGTGTGACTTGCCCATGGTCCTCTCCTCGCGTGCGCGTTGCCTGCAGACTCTAACGCATCGTAGGCAATCGCGCTTGCGCGACTTGAGGCGCTGTGATTAAAACAGCTGGTCCTTGATCTCTTCCAGGGGCTGCGCCGCTGCGCCACCGCTGCCCAAGCCCAGCTCGGGATTGGTTTCCGGGAATTCGGCATAGAAGTACTCGTTGAGCGCACCGCCTTCGGTCTCGGTCGAGCGGACGATCAGGCCGTCCGGAACTGGCTGCTGCCTCTCAGGCTTGCCGTTGAGTGCCACGCTCATGAAGTCGATCCAGATTGGCAGCGCTGCGGCGCCACCGGTTTCGCTGCCCCCCAGCGAGCGTGGTTGATCGAAACCCATCCACACCACGGCGACCACATCGGGGTTGTAGCCGGCGAACCAGGCGTCGATTGCATCGTTGGTCGTGCCGGTCTTGCCGGCCAGATCGTGGCGGCCCAGCACCTTGGCTTTCGCGGCGGTGCCACGGCGGACCACATCCTGCATCATCGAGGTCATGACGAAGGCGTTACGGGCATCCAGCGTGCGCTTGGCGTTCTTGCCGGCCACTTCCGGTTCCATCCGGGCAAGCAGCTCGCCCCGGTCGCTCTCGATCCGATCGATGAAGTAGGGCAGCACGCGGTAGCCAGTATTGGCGAACACTGCGTAGCCCTCGGCCAGTTGTAGCGGCGTGACGCTCCCTGCGCCAAGTGCCATTGTCAGATAGGCAGGATGCTTGTTGGCGGGAAAGCCGAAGCGGGTGATGTGTTGTTGCGCGTACTTAGGACCGATCGACTGCAGCAGCCGGATCGAAACCAGATTCTTCGAGCGGGTGAGCGCATCGCGGACCGACATCATGCCGGCATAGCGGCCATCGTAGTTCTTTGGTTCCCAGCGTTGGCCGCCGATGTCCTGCGGGTCGATGACCAGCGGGGCATCGTTCACCATGGTTGCCGGAGTGACACCGCGCTCGATGGCCGCTGAATAGACAAAGGGCTTGAAGCTGGAGCCCGGTTGCCGCCAAGCCTGGGTGACATGATTGAAATGATTGCGGTTGAAGTCGAAGCCGCCGACCAGCGCGCGGATGGCGCCATTGCTTGGATCTAGCGCGACAAACGCCCCCTCGACTTGCGGCAGCTGGGTAATCTGCCAACCCTTGTCACCTTCACGGACGCGGATCAAGGCGCCGGCGCGGATGCGGGTCGTCGGCGAGGCCTTGTCCGATAGAGCGAAGCGAACTGCGCGCAGGCCGTCGCTATCAATGCGAATTACTTCACCGTTTTTTAGGACTGCGGATACCTGCTTGCTACTCGCCTCATTCACTACCGCGAGCTTGAACTCGCCGGCATCCTCGCTGCCTTCGAGTGCGTCGACAAGCAAATCTTCCTTGCCTTGTTGTAAGAGAGTGGCGTCGATATAGCCTTCCGGGCCGCGATAACCATGACGGTTGTCGTAAACTTGCAGGCCCTTGCGTAGCGCGCCGTACGCGGCTGTCTGCTGCTGGCTGTCGAGTGTCGTGTAGACCTTGAATCCCTGGGTGTAGGCGGCATCCTTGTAACGCTCGTACATTGCTTGGCGCACCATCTCGGCCAAGTACTCGGCGTGGACCGTATATTGGATGCCAGCGCTTTGCCGGACTTTCAGTGGTTCCTTCAGCGCGGCTTGGTACTGGGCGCCGTCAATGAACTTGAGCTCGTGCATGCGGCGCAGTACGTAGTGCTGCCGTAGCGTGGCCCGCTTGGGATTGGCAACCGGATTGTACTTGGACGGGGCCTTGGGCAGGCCGGCCAGCATGGCTGCCTCGGCGATCGATAACTGAGAGAGCGGTTTGCCGAAATAAGTTTGCGCGGCGGCGGCAAATCCATATGCCCGCTGACCGAGATAAATCTGGTTGATGTAGAGCTCGAGGATCTGATCCTTCGATAAATTGTGCTCAATCTTGAACGAAAGCAATGCTTCGTTGAATTTTCTTGTAAAGGTTTTTTCGTTGGTTAGATAAAAATTGCGTGCCACCTGCATGGTGATGGTACTGGCGCCCGATTGAGATTGCCCGGATAGCACGTTGCCAAGCATAGCCCTTACTACACCGACATAATCGACGCCGCCATGGGTGTAAAAACGTTCATCCTCGGCGGCGAGCAAGGCCTGCTTCATCACGGCAGGCACCTGGGCGATGGGAACGAAGGCGCGGCGTTCTTCGCCGAACTCGCCGATCAGCACTTGATCGGCGGTATAGACGCGAAGGGGTATTTTGGGACGGTAATCGGTTAGCGCATTGAGCGAGGGAAGTCGAGGATAGGTAAGCAGGACGGCGAAAAACAGCAGACCGACGGCAAATAAAGCCAAGCCTGCCAGGACGCCAGCACTGATCAGAACGATTCTTCGAGTCATATGTATTGATCGATCGATTTGTTGGGCCGTAATTTACGCGATTCAGCCGATGTTGCAAAAAACGAATGCTCTGCTTAGCTTGCTTTACAGGGCTTGCATAGCGCTGCTAGGATTTTTGCTGTATCGCCGTAAAAAACTATTCTAGTTTCCTATTTAATAAGGAAATTTCTCTTTGAATCTCGACTTTCTCAAGCCCAAGGCAGCGCCGTTGATCGGCGTGGACATCAGCTCGTCGGCCGTGAAGATGGTCGAACTGAGCGTGGCCGGGCGTAACTACAGCCTGGACCGTTATACCATCGAACCCCTCCCCAAGGATGCGGTGTCGGACGGTAACATCACCAACCCGGATGCCGTGACCGACGCGCTACGCCGGGCCTGGCGGCAACTGGGCTCGCGCGTGAAGAACGTCTCCATCGCCCTGCCTGCTGCTGCGGTGATCACCAAGAAGATATTGGTGCCTGTTGGCCTGTCCGAGCGTGATCTGGAAAACCAGGTCGAAACCGAAGCTAATCAATACATCCCCTTCTCGCTTGACGAAGTGAACCTCGACTTCCAAGTGTTGGGTCCATCTCCAGCTGTACCGGATGAAGAGGACGTATTGATCGCTGCGGCGAAAAAGGAAAAGGTCGATGAGCGGGTTGCCGTGGTCGAGGGCGCCGGTCTCAAGGCTTCGGTTGTCGACGTCGAACTCTATGCTACGCAGGCCGCCTTCGAACTGATGCGCCCGCAGCTGCCCGGCCGAGGCGAGAACCAGATCGTTGCGGTCGTGGACATCGGTGCCACAGCGATGCACATGAATATCTTCAAGGATGGGCAGTCGATTTATAGCCGTGATCAAGCGTATGCCGGCAACCAGCTGACGCAGGAAATACAGCGTAAGTTCAACATGTCGTTCGAAGAGGCAGAGCAGGCCAAGAAGTCGGGTGGGCTGCCGGAAAACTACGAGCCGGAAGTCCTGCAACCCTTCATCGACACGCTAGCGCTGGAAATCTCGCGCTCGCTGCAGTTCTTCTATACGTCGAGCAACTTCAACTCGGTTGATCATATCCTGCTGGCTGGCGGCTGCAGTGCCATACATGGCCTCGACGAGGCGGTTTCCAGCCGAACCCAGGTCGCCAGTGCGATGCGCGCCAATCCTTTCTATGGCATGGCCACCGGTAAGCTCCGGGGCAAACAAATACAACTCGATGCGCCCAGCTTGTTGATCGCGTGCGGGCTCGCGATGCGGAGGTTCGACCCGTCATGATCAGGATTAACCTCTTACCTCACCGCGAACAGAAGCGGCTGGCGCGGCAGCGTCGTTATCTCGCCTTACTGGGTATCGTGTTTGCGGCGGCCGTCGGCGTTGTCGTTGCGGGCTATTTGGTGCTGGAAGCGCGCATCAGCACGCAGGATGAGCGCAACCAGTTTCTCACCGACGAAAACACCAAGCTGGACCGCGAGATTGCCGAGATTGAGCGACTCAAGGCTGAGAAGGATGCGTTGTTGGCACGTAAGCAGGTGGTCGAGCGGCTGCAATCTAACCGTTCCGAATCTGTGCGCATCGTCGACCAGCTGGTGCGGCAGACACCTGAAGGGATCTATCTCAAGGATATTCAACAGACTGACGATAAGTTAACGCTAACCGGCTATGCCCAATCCAACGCGCGCGTGTCGACGCTGATGCGCAACCTCAACGATTCCGAAGTGTTCGAGCAGCCGTTGCTGATCGAGGTTAAGGCGGCCCAAGTAGGCAATCAGCGTTTGTCTGAGTTCAATCTCAGCATCAAGGTTACTCGGACATTGGCTGTTGATCCGGAAGCGGACAAGAACAAGCAAGGGGGCGCGCAATGACGCTCGACGAACTCAGGAGCCTTGACCCCAAGGACATCGGCAATTGGCCTGCCGCAGCCCAACTCGGTTTGTTGGTGATCATGTTCGTGGTCATCGTGTTGGTAGGGCACTTCTATGTCTGGTCTGACCAACTCACCTTGCTTGATGAAGGCAAGGCGCGGGAAGAACAGTTAAAGGAAGAGTTCAAGCAGAAGAAGGCGAAAGCGGTCAATCTAGAGGCTTATCGCCAACAGCTACTTGAGATCCAGCAGTCATTTGGTGCGTTGTTGAAGCAGCTGCCGAACAAGTCTGAAATGGAAACGCTGCTGACTGAAATCAACCAAGCAGGCGTAGGCCGCGGACTGCAGTTCGAATTGTTTAAGCCAGGTAGCGAAGTCAAGACTGCAGAGTTCGCTGAGCTGCCAATCAGCATCAAAATCTCCGGTTCGTACCATGATCTCGCCGCATTTGTTAGCGATGTGGCCAAGCTGTCTCGCATTGTCACCTTGGGCGATATGAAGTTGACGAACAAACAAGCAGGGCAGCTGACGCTGGAGGCGACGGTGAAGACCTATCGTGCGCTCGACGAAGCGGAACAGCAGGAAATCCGCAAGGCTGAGGCTGAAGCGAAGAAGCAAAGGCGGAACTAAGGGAAATGAAGATGCAGATGAGCAGACTTAGTTCATGCAAAGCGCTGTGCCCTTTGGCATTGGCCGTCTTGTTGCTGACCGGTTGCTTCGGTGAGGAGCATGGCGATCTCAAGGAATGGATGCGCGAGAATAGTGAAGGACTACGGGGTAAAATTGATCCGGCTCCCGAGGTGAAAACGGTCGAACCCTTCGTCTACGACGCTTTCTCGCTGCTGGATCCGTTCGATCCCGCCAAGATGGTATTGGCCAAGAAAGGCAGTGGTGGCGGCATAGCGCCCAATACCAATCGGCCCAAGGAGGTGCTGGAAAACTATGACCTGGAAAAGTTGCGCATGGTCGGTGTGCTGCAGCAGGGCAAGGTGATTCAGGCGCTGATCAGCGCACCGGATAGAAACCTCTACCGGGTCAAAGTCGGCAATTACATGGGCCAGAATTTTGGCATGGTGGTCTCGATCAACGAAACCGAAGTCAAGCTCAAGGAAATCGTCGAGGACAGTGGCGGTGACTGGGTCGAGCGCGAGACGGTCCTATCTCTGGATGAAGCGGAGCAGAAATAATGAACAAGGCACTCAGACTGCAGCGGCTAGCCGGAGGCGTGATCGCTGCCGCGATCACCTTGATGGTGCAGGCCGTCGACATCACCAATGTCGAGATCAACAACGTTTCCAACGAAAAGCAAGTGGTGAAGGTAGTCTTCGATGGCCCGGTTCCACAGCCGACCAGCTTTTCAGTCAATACCCCGCCCCGGTTAGCCTTCGATTTCGCTGGAACGGCGAATAAGGCTGGCAAGACTGCTGTGCAGGTGAATGGCACGGCACTGCGGACAATCAATATTGCCGAGGGCACTGGCCGTACTCGTCTGGTGCTGAACCTCAATAAGCAGGCTGCCTACGATGCACAAGTCGAAGGTAATACCTATTTGATCACCGTCGATGGCTCTTCCAAGGCGGTCGTCGCCAAGGCAGAAACCACACATTTTGCACCGGCTTCGACCGCACCTGCGACAGGGGCGGACGGGTTGCGTGAAGTCGATTTTCGTCGCGGCGTCAGTGGCGAAGGCAAGATCATGATCGATTTGACGAGCCCCAATGTTGGTATCGACATCCGCCAGCAAGGCACCAAATTGGTGGTTGATTTCCTCAAGGCCACCCTACCCGAGAACCTGCAGCGTCGTATGGACGTCGCCGATTTTGGCACCCCGGTTCAGAAGATCGATACCTTCCGCCAAGGTGGCAACGCCCGCATGGTAATTGAGCCGACAGGCACGTGGGAGTATTCGGCATATCAGACCGAAAATCGTTTTATCGTCGAAGTGCGTAAGACTAGCGATAATGACAAATCGATTGCAGCATTGCGTCCGGCATACAAGGGCGAAAAATTGTCGCTGAATTTCCAGAATGTGGAAATTCGTACGGTACTGCAGGTCATTGCGGAATTCACCGGCCTCAATATCATTACCAGTGACACGGTTTCCGGCAGCCTCACTCTGCGCCTGAAGGATGTGCCGTGGGATCAGGCACTCGACATCATCCTGCAAGCCAAGGGACTCGATCAACGCCGTGCCGGCAATGTACTGTGGGTTGCGCCGCGGGATGAGCTTGCAGCCAAAGAGAAGCAGGAGCTCGAAGCGAAGAAACAGATTGCTGAACTTGAACCGACTCGGACCGAGACGTTTCAGCTGAAATACCAGAAGGCTGATGATTTCAAGAAGATCCTCACAGACGAGAAGCAGAAAATCCTGTCGTCCCGTGGGAGTGCGGTAATCGATCCTCGCACCAATTTGTTGATCATCCAGGATATTCCGTCCAAGCTGGACCAGATTCGGGACATTCTCGAGAAGACCGATATTCCGGTACGTCAGGTCATGATCGAGGCGCGTATTGTGGAGGCGGAGGACGGGTTCAGCCGCAACTTGGGTGTGAAGCTTCACGCACTTGGTTGGAAGGGAGATGTAACCGCCGGCGGCGGTCTAACTACCAAGGACTACACCAATGCATCGGGCGATTCGGCGCCGGGTCCTGCAATTGCGGGTAACGTGCCGTCCGTCAACCTGCCGGCGGCAGCAATCGGTGGATTCGGCGCCGGCTCGATTGCGATGCTGGTGGCGGGGACCGATGGCATGCTTGGTTTGGAATTGTCTGCGTTGGAGCAAGATGGCAAAGGCAAGATCATTTCTAGTCCACGGCTTGTGACGGCTGATCAGACCGAAGCCGTAATTGAGGATGGCCAGGAAATTCCGTATTCGGAATCCGCGCAGAATGGTGCTACCTCCGTCTCGTTCAAGAAGGCAACCTTATCGCTGAAGGTTACGCCGCAAATTACGCCTGATGGCAATGTCATCATGGATGTAAAGGTGAACAAGGATAGTCGTGGTGAAAACACAATCAGCGGGCCGGCTATTAATACCAAGCAGGTGACGACGAAGGTTTTGGTGGAAAATGGTGGCACTGTCATTATCGGTGGCATTTACATCCAAGAGCAAAGCAATACTGTGACTCAGGTGCCGCTGTTGGGTGATCTCCCTGTGGTCGGTAACTTGTTCAAGAATCGTGTAAATATCGATAACAAGCGAGAACTGTTGATCTTTATTACTCCGAAGGTCATAGACAGCGACGTATCGTTGCGCTAAATCCAGCGTGCAAAACAGAATAGGCCGATCTTAGATCGGCCTATTCTGCTATTAAGCTGGGCATAGCTGGCTGTCAGGCAGCCTACCTGGTCGCCTTGCTCCAATGCTCATTGCTTTTCCCGCGTGTCGCATTCTGTGCCTGCAGCATTCGATCAATCCGTTCGGACGTGGTTTGCATCAGCCCCTGCGCCATCTCCCCATCGGGGAAGGTTTCCGGCATGCGATAGCCTAGCCAAGCATAAGCGGCATACAGCTTGCAGCTGTCCTCCAAGTACTGCAGCGCATTGCGTCCACCCATGCCTTCGATGCGCAGCAGTGGTACGCGGCGACGGTCGGCGCGCTGGCTGGCCCAGTCCTGCAGTGCGCGTTCCAGCATGGGGATCTTGGTCGAGACCGGGCATAAGCTGAAGGTGAAGCGATCGGGTAGCGACAGGTCGAGTCGATCCAGCCAGCGCGCCTTGTCGATCTGGTCGCTGAGGTTGGCGGGCACGAAGAAGGCATCGTGCACGTTGATATGCTGGGTAAACAGCTCCAGCAGCTTGGCGAGGCGCTTCTCGCCACTGGCAGTTGCGATACGGCCAAGGTAATCGAGGTTGGGTGCGACGAAGAAGCCGGACGCGGGTAGGGGCTCGGGTGTGGCACGTAGCAAGGCGGCAACGGTCTTGTGAGTGGCTGCGTCGAATCCAGCGACAAAACCCGCCTCGTGTGCGCCATAGCGGCCAGCGCGGCCGGCGATCTGTTTGGCCAGCGCCGCTGGGATCGTGCCCTCGGCGTTGCCATCCCATTTGCGCGCGGTGGTGAAGATCACCCGGCGCGCAGGGGTGTTGAGCCCCATGCCGATGGCGTCGGTTCCAACCACGATTTTGGTCTGGCCTTCGATAAAGCGCTCTGCCTGTGCCTGCCGCACTTCCGGCGCGAGATTGCCGTAGATGGCTGAAACTGCAAATCCTTGTGTGATGGCCTGGTCGCGCCAGTTCAGTACTTCGCGGCGGGAAAAAGCGATCAGTACATCACCGGGTTTAAGGTTCTTCAGCGTACCCAGCGGCTGCGATTCCATGGTCAGCGGCGATTTGCGCGCCAGTTCACGCACTTCCAGCGTACCGCCGACGCGCTCGACCAGCGCTTCGATCGCTGGCCGAGCCTCCAGCGCGCCTAATAGGTACACCGTTTCTGCTGGCACGCCGCAGACCGCCGCGGTCCAGGCCGCGCCGCGATCCGGATCGTCAAGCAGCTGAATCTCGTCGATCACCGCCACCTCGATGCGGCGGTTGGGGTTGAGCATTTCCACCGTGCTGGCTACATGGGTGGCATCCGGGTGCAGCTTGCGCTGCTCGCCGGTCACCAGGCTGACTGCGACGCCGGCATCGAGCAGGCGTTGGTAGTTCTCCAGCGCCAACAGCCGCAGCGGTGCGAGGTAAACGCCGCTGCCGGCTTTAGCCAGATGCTGCATGGCGGCGTGGGTCTTGCCCGAATTGGTTGGCCCCAGGATGGCGACGAAATGCCGATCCATGCCCTGTGCCATCTCGAACGACTCGGGATAAAGCGACAGATCGATGGCGGCTCCAGCTTCCTGCGCCTTTTGCTGCTGCAAATGCGATTGCCGGGCAGCGCGGATGCGGTCCCAGGCGATCTTGCAGCGCAGGCGTGCTAGCTCGTACTTGGCCTGGAAGGCCGAAAGCGCCATGGCAGGATCGGTGCCGGTTTCGCTGGCCAACCGCAATACCTGTTCGGCCGTGATGACGAGCTGCGCTTCCAGCTTGGCGCGTATGTCTGCGTTCCAGCGCTCTTGCAGCAGGGCGAGCCGGCCGGCGTCGTCGAGCTTGCGCCACTTGCTGGCTTTGCCGAGAAAGCCTTGGTCGGGCACCAGGTGGTAGGCGATGCGACGCCTTTCCACCACGATTTCGCCGTGTACCGAGACGGCGTAATTGCCTTCAATGGTGACGAGCGTGGCGGCCTGGGTGGCAAGATAATCGGCGAGTGCGGCGGCGTGATCGGTCATGCTTGGTGTTCCTGAAGTTCAGCGCGGACTATACGCGGCCGGCCGGGGGCGTGCTCATGCGGCATGCAGCTGTTCCCAGCTCAGGCCAAAGCGTGCCAGGTATTTGCGCAGCCGGTCGGCGTCGTTCACCTGGGCCTTGCCCTGGCGCGATACCGCAAACAAGCGGCGGCCTGCTTCGGAGAGCGAACCGGCGCTGCGGCAGACCAGAATCACGTTTTCTAGCTGCAGCTTGTCGAATAGATCAAGTTGCTCGACTGCTTCACCGAGCAGCGTATCCAGGGCGCCGGCATCACGTTGCTGCCAGCCGCGGCGCAGGCGGGCGATCTCCTCGGTGACCTGCGCTTCGTCGATGCGGCCGACGTCGGCCAGTGTCGCCATCCGTGTCACCGATGCGGAGAGCTCGCGGAAATTCCCGCGCCACTGCGCCTGCGGCCCACCGGCAAAACGCAGGTAGGCGCGTCGGGCCTCTGCGTTGAAGCGCACTTGCTGACCGTGCTCGCGAGCAAAGCGCGCCAGCTCGAAGTCGAGATTGGGCTCGATGTCCTCGCTGCGCTCGGCCAGGCCGGGCAGTGCATAGGTCCAGAGATTGATCCGTGCATACAGATCTTCGCGGAACCGGCCCTCGGCCACCCATTGCTGCAGATCGCGCACGGTGCCCGTGATCAGCTGGAAGTCGCTTTCCACCTCGCGATCGCTGCCCACCGGGAAGAAGCGTTTCTCCTCGATGGCCTTCAGCAGCATCGCCTGCTCATCGAGTCCCAGTTCGCCAATCTCATCGAGAAACAGCAATCCACCATCGGCGCTGCGCAGCAGCCCGGCGCGCTCGGCCTGGGCGCCGGTGAACGCACCCTTCACGTGGCCGAACAATGCGGACATCGCGCTATCACCGCGCAAGGTGGCGCAATTCACCTCGACGAAACGCCCGGCGAGCTGGTGCCGGGTTTTCTTCATCTCGTACACCCGGCGCGCCAGGAACGACTTGCCGGCGCCGGTGGGGCCGCAGAACAGCATGGGCGCCTTCGAGCGCACGGCCACGCGCTCGATCTGCTCGATCATGCGGTTGAAGCTGGCGTTGCGTGTGGCGATACCGGATTTGAGAAAGGACACCGTTTCATCGCGTTCCCGGGCAAAGCGGCTGGCGATGCGGTCATAGCGCGAGAGATCGAGATCGATGATGGCGACGCTGCCGCTGACATCGCCGGGTTCCTTCTTGCGCGGCGGCGAGGTCTGCACTAGCCGCGCCGGCAGGTAACGCGCCTCAGCCAGCAGGAACCAGCAGATCTGCGCCACGTGAGTACCGGTGGTGATATGGATCAGGTAATCCTCGGCCTCGGTATCGAAGCTGCGTTGCTGCGCGTAGTCGTGCAGGGCGGCGTACACCTCTTCGAAATCCCATGGATCGCGCAGATTGATCTCCACGCTGACCACCTCGGTTTCTGGCGAAACCGTAGCGATGTCGCGCTGCAGGCGCTCGAACAGCCCACGGCTGCGGCTGTCGTGCAGCAGCTCCAGCCGATGCACGACCAGATCCTCCTGCTGGCATAGCCCGATTGTGGGCCGCCACTTCTCCCAGCGCTGCGCGCCACGGCCGACGTAATCGAGCACGGTACCGACAAAGCCGAAGACAACGGTTCGTTTCATGCGCGATATCAATGGATAAATAACGATTCAATTGTATCGCAATTACCGATCTGGTTTTAAGCGTGCTGAAATGCATTTTTAGAAAATTCAATTAATAAACATGGGATTACTGGTTTTGTGTGATGTGCTCGTTGGCCTGGCACGGCTTTCGCTAAACCAGGGTGGATTGCAGTGAAAGCATGGCCCTGGAGCGAGCGGTTCGCAGGTCGCGCTGGCATGCCGCCCAGTGGGCAGCGCATGTACCGCCATGTGGGAACGCAGTCGTTGGCGACGCTTGGTGCCTCGCCGGGTTCGATTCCCGGATTCGCCCCATTCGATAGCTCAGTGGTGGAGCAACGGTTCAACACCGTGTGTCGCGGGTTCGACTCCCGCTCGAAATCCCGCAAGGGACTTTGCAACAACGTAGTACCCGGCGCGGCAAAGCCGCCGTCGGTCTGGCCCGGTGGCGGTATCGCTGTCAGGCAGCCGGAGCGCAAGGCGCACTGAATGCAGCAACCGGCAACGGAGGTTGCGCACGACAGGCCCTGGTGCCGAGGCCCCCTGGTTGGCCATGCCGCCACCCGGTCGGACCGACGCCAGTCGGACATTGATGAAAAGAGAGGACAAGAAAAATGTGGCAACGATTCCAGATTCGCAAGAACGAACGCGCCCTGCTGCTGCGCGCCGGTGACTTTGTCACGGTGCTGCAGCCGGGGCGTTACCTGAAGGCCAGCGTGAAGCGTGACTACGCCATCGTGACCTACCCGCTGACCGAAGCGCTGTTCGAGCATCCGCTGACCGAATACCTGCGCCAGCACCAGCCGGCCGTGGTCGCGCAGCACTTCGTGCTGTTCGACCTTGGCGACAACGAGGCAGGCCTGCGCTTCGAGAACGATGCGCTGGTCGAGATCGTGCCACCGGGCTCGCGCCGCATGTACTGGCAGGATGCCGTGCCGCAGCGCTTCGAGCGGATCGACCTCGCCGTTGGCTGGACTGTGCCGGAGCAATTGCTGGCGCGGATTGCCCAGCCGGCATTACGCGGCAAGGGCATTGCCGGGCTGGGCGCGGTGCTGAACGTGCAGGTGGCGGCGGGCCAGGTCGGCGTGTTGCGGGTCGACGGCCAGCGCGTGGCGCTGCTGCAACCGGGCCGCTATGCCTACTGGCGCTTCAACCGCGATATCGCGGTCGACCTGATCGACACCCGGCTGCAGGCAATCGAGATCACCGGGCAGGAAATCCTCACCCGCGACAAGGTGAGCCTGCGCGTGAACCTCGCCGCCAACTGGCTGTTCGACGACGTGGAGTTGGCGCTCTCCCGGCTGCCCAAGCCGATGGAGCACGTCTACCGCGAGCTGCAGTTCGGCCTGCGTGCCGCCGTCGGCACCCGCACGCTGGATGAACTGCTGGAGCACAAGCAGGTGATCGACGATGTGGTGAGCCAGCACGCGGCGAGCCGGCTCGATGGCTTCGGTGTGCGGGTGGTGGGCCTCGGGGTGAAGGACATCGTGTTGCCGGGCGAGATGAAGGCACTGCTCGCCCAGGTGGTCGAAGCGGAAAAGGCGGCGCAGGCCAACGTGATCCGCCGCCGCGAGGAAACGGGCGCCACCCGCTCCTTGCTCAACACCGCCAAGGTGATGGAAGACAACCCGACCGCGCTACGGCTCAAGGAACTGGAAACGCTGGAGCGGCTGGCCGAACGCATCGACAAGATCTCGGTGGTCGGCGGGCTCGATCAGTTGCTGAACGGGCTGGTGAAACTGAAGGTTTAGTGATGCCCGGTGGGTGATCCCGCCGGGCGATCAGGAGAGGCATGATGCAAAGCGGTAAGCAGAAACGGGCCGCGATCATGGCGCGGCGCCAAGCTCGGCGGGAAGCGGCGACGCGAGCCCCGGTGATGGTCCGGCCCAAGGGCGCCCGGCAAGCGAACCTGGCGCTATTGGCGCCACATAACAGCTACGGCGCGCCCGCATTCGTCGAGCGCGGGTACTACATCGATCTGGCCTTCACCTGCCGCGATTGCGGTGCCAGCCAGGTCTGGACTGCAGAACAACAGCAATGGTGGTACGAAACCGCCAAGGGCTATGTGTATTCAACCGCCATCCGTTGCCTCGGATGCCGCCAGGCGCGGCGCCGGGCACTGGCGGGAACGATCAAGGAAAACAAGCAATGAACAAGTACGACACCCTCACCGTGACCCACGGCGCATCGATCAAGATGTGGACGCAGGGCGTGCCGGTGGAGCAGGAAGCACGCGAGCAACTGATGAACACGGCCAAGATGCCCTTCATCTACAAGCACCTTGCCGTGATGCCGGACGTGCACCTGGGTAAGGGCTCGACCATCGGCAGCGTGATCCCCACCGTCGGTGCCATCATTCCGGCCGCCGTCGGCGTGGATATCGGCTGCGGAATGATGGCCGCGCGCACCACGCTTACCGCTGCCGACCTGCCGGACAACCTGGCCGGGCTGCGTAGCGCCATCGAAGCCGCCGTGCCGCATGGCCGCACGCCCGGTCGCCGCGACAAGGGCGCCTGGGATACGCCGCCTGCCAGCGTGGATGCGATGTGGGGAGAGCTGGCCGATGGCTTCAAGGCCATTACCGACAAGTATCCCAAGCTGAAGAACACCAACAACCACAAGCACCTGGGAACGCTGGGAACCGGCAACCATTTCATCGAGGTCTGCCTTGATGAGGAAAACCGCGTCTGGTTCATGCTGCACTCGGGCTCGCGCGGTGTGGGGAACGCCATCGGCAACCTGTTCATCGAACTGGCCCAGGCCGATATGCGCCAACACATCGCCGACCTGCCGCATCGCGATCTTGCTTATTTCGCCGAGGGTGCGCAGCACTTCGACGACTACGTCGAGGCAGTGGGCTGGGCGCAGGACTACGCGCGCCGCAACCGCGCGGTGATGATGCAGAACGTGATCGCGGCCGCCCGCAAGGTGATCGCCAAGCCGTTCTCGGCCGATGTGGAAGCGGTCAACTGCCACCACAACTACGTGCAGAAGGAAATGCACTTCGGTCGCGAGGTGCTGGTCACGCGCAAGGGTGCGGTGTCGGCGCAGAAGGGCCAGCTGGGGATCATTCCCGGTTCGATGGGCGCCAAGAGCTTCATCGTGCGCGGCTTGGGGAACGAAGAGGCGTTCTGCTCCTGCAGCCACGGTGCCGGTCGCACCATGAGCCGCAACGAGGCCAAGCGCCGCTACACCGTGGATGACCAGATCCGTGCCACGGCCGGAGTGGAGTGCCGCAAGGACAGCGAGGTGATCGACGAAATTCCGATGGCCTACAAGGACATCGACGCCGTGATGGCCGCGCAGTCCGAGCTGGTGGAGATCGTGCATACGCTGCGCCAGGTGGTGTGCGTAAAGGGATAGGCTGCTGGTTGAGCCAGCAGTTGGAGACAGACAAGGACTTTGGACGTGGAGAAGAAAACGCCCAAGACGGCAACGCCGCTGTGCCGACTGACCATACAGCTGGCTCGGAGCGCGCCGGTTGCCGTACTGCTCCGGCGCGGTCCTACCGGCTGGGTGCAGATGATCAAGTGGCATACCGACACCGACGTGCTGGAGTGCGGGCAGTGGTTTCGCGGGCGGATCTTTGAGGCGTCCTGCGATGTGTCGGACGACGGCGAGTTGTTCGTCTACTTGGCGCGCAAGAACACCTACCGATCCTACGTCGAGCTTCGCAATGATGTCTGGACAGCAGTGAGCCGGCCGCCGTTCTTCACCGCGCTTGCGCTCTGGCCACATGGTGGTTATTGCGGGGGTGGCGCATTCGAAGGCCCGCGTGGGCTGCACCTGCAGTTCGCTCTCTATGACGCCCGATACCGGAAAGGCATCGTGCCCGAAGGTGTGGCCTTGCGCATGGCATGGGAGCCGGACTGTTTCGGTGAGGCGCTGACGTTGAAACGAGGCTGGGAGCTGGTGGGCGAGGTAGCTCCGCCGCGGCGTTACGGCTGGGAGGCCACGGTGCCGTGGGTGAAGGAAAGTGAAGACGGGACTTTGCGTCTGCAGCGTTCAGCGCGGGAAGTGAAAGTACCGAGACAAGTCGTGCGGACGGTGTGGAATTACACGCTGCAGCGTGCCGAGGATTCTGCCGAGCTCGGCGAGGCGGATTTCATCGAATTCGATCAGCGCGGACGGTTGGTGATGGCGCGTGACGGGCAACTGCAGCTATGCGCTGATCCCTATGCGGCAGAGCTCAGCTGGCAGGTATTGCATGATTTTTCCGCGGCCAAGCCGGAAACCATGCCGCCGCCTGAATGGGCGAAGGCATGGCCCGCCAGCTGGCAGCAGTAAGGACATAGAAAATGGAGAACAACGCATTCAATCCGGTGCGCTTTGCCCACCCCATCGCTCCCGCTGTCCGCGAACGGGTGCTGGACGAGCTCGCGGCGATCGAGGCCCGGCATGAGGTGCGCGTGCTGTTTGCCTGTGAATCGGGTAGCCGAGGCTGGGGTTTTGCCTCGCCGGACAGCGATTACGATGTGCGCTTTGTCTACGTGCACCGGCCCGACTGGTATCTCAGGGTGGCGCCGCAGCGCGACGTGATCGAGCTGCCGATCGACCACGAACTCGATATCTCCGGCTGGGAGCTGCGCAAGGCGTTGCAATTGCTGGCGCGCTCCAATCCCACACTGTTCGAGTGGCTGGATTCGCCGGTGATTTACCGTGCCGATGCCGATTGGGTGGCGCAGGTGCGTGCGCTGGCGCCGGCGTTCTTTTCGCCGCGCAAGACGCGCTGGCATTACCTGGCAATGGCGCGCAAGAACTTCCGCGGCTATCTGCAGGGCAATACGGTGCGCCTTAAGAAATACCTGTACGTATTGCGACCGCTGCTGGCGGCGCAATGGGTGGACGAGGGGCGCGGCATGCCGCCGATGCGCTTTGCCGAACTGGCCGAGGCGCTGATTCCGGATGCCGCACTGCGCGACGAGCTCAACAACCTGCTGGCGCTGAAGATGGCGGCAGATGAGGCCGAGTATGGCCCGCGCTTTCCGCTGATCCACGAGTGGATCGTCATGCGGCTGGCTGGCGAGGGCGCGATGCCGGATTTTCGCCAGCCCCAAGGCGACATGGCCGCGCTCGATGCCGTGCTGCTGCGCACCGTGATGCAACATTGAACACAGCCGGCCAAACCGGCGCAGAACTAAGAAAACAGAACAATGAAAAACACGATCCAATCCGACTGGGTGCAGCTCGATGGCGCCCAGGGCGAAGGCGGTGGGCAGGTGCTGCGTAGCGCGCTCACGCTATCCATGATCACCGGCAAGCCGTTCCAGATCGAGCGCATCCGTGCCGGGCGGGCCAAGCCGGGACTGCTGCGCCAGCACCTCACCGCGGTGGAGGCGGCAGCGACCATTGCCGATGCGCAGGTCGCCGGCGCCGAGCCCGGTTCGCAATCGCTGCGCTTCGCGCCGCGCCGGTTGCGGGCTGGCGACTACCGCTTCGCCATTGGCACGGCGGGTAGCTGCACGCTGGTGCTGCAGACGGTATTGCCGGCGCTGTGGCTGGCCGATGGCCCGAGCACGGTGACGGTCAGCGGCGGCACCCATAACAAGGCGGCGCCGCCGGCTGATTTCCTGATCCAGACGTGGGCGCCGCTGATGGCGAGGATGGGCGTGCGGCAGACGTTGGCGCTGAATCGCCACGGCTTCTACCCGGCTGGTGGCGGCGAGATCGTCGCCCGCATCGAACCCTGTTCGGCCCTGCTGCCGCTGCAACTGGTGGAGCGCGGTGCGCTGCGTGGCGTGCATGCCGAGGCGGTGGTCGCTGGCGTCAGCTACAACGTGGCGCGGCGCGAGCTCGATACGGTGGTGGCGGCCTTTCCCGAGGCCGCGCAGGCGGTGAGCGAGCTGCCGGCCGATGAGGGGCCTGGCAATGTGCTGCTGCTGCGCGCCGAGTTCGAGCAACTGACGGAGCTCTGTACCGGCTTTGGCGAGCGCGGCGTCTCGGCCGAGCGCGTTGCCGGCAACACGGTGGCGGAACTGCGGCGCCACCTCGACAGCGGCGCGGCCGTTGGCGAGCACCTGGCCGACCAGTTGCTGTTGCCTATGGCGCTGGCTGGCGGTGGTAGTTTCACCACGTCCGTCGTTTCCTCGCACCTGACCACGCAGATCGCGGTGATCCAGCGCTTCCTGCCGGTGGACATCGATATCGTGCCGCTGGCGCGGGGTGCCAGGGTGACGCTGCATACGCGCTGAGTACCAGAAAAAACGGCGACCTTCGGGTCGCCGTTTTCGTGTGAAGGTGGTTGTTCCGCAGGTGCTCAGAACGGCCAGGCCGGGCTCGCCACCGCCATGTCCACCTTGCGCACCGTGCTGTAGTCGTTGCTGCTGGTGTTGGCATAGAAGAACGCTGGCTCGGCCGCGTAGCCATAGGCGGCCACCTGGCTGGCAGCGGTGGCCGAGTACTTCACGCCCCACAGATCGAAGGTTGGGCGCTGGTCGCGCTGCGTGATGGTGGACAGTGCCAGCAGCAGGTTGTCGTTGCCGTCGGTGGCGGGCCGGCTGGCGTATTGGCCGTAGCCGAGCGCCGTCTTCTTGCCATCCCACTCCGTGCCTGTTGCAGCACCGGCCGCGAGCTGGCGCGCATGCAGGTAGAGCAGGGTGACGATGTCCCAGGCCTGGGTGATGCTGCCGGTGCGTTCGTGCCAGTAGTGCACCCACTGCACGTAAAACGCCATGCGCTCGCCGTTCTGCACCGCGTAGCCATCGTCGGCCCACAGTGCCTGGTAGGCGGCATCGATCGGCGTGCTGCTTGCCTTGGCGGCAACCAGCAGATCGAAGGCATTGCGATAGCGCACGCGCGTGCTGTCCTCGTTCACGCCCAGTTCGCGGAACATCCGCCATTTCTTGTGTAGCGGGAACAGGTTGTTCGATACCTCGCCGCTGCGCCCGCCATACACGTTGAGCTCACCGCGCTGCAGGTTGTGGCCGAGCTCATGGCTCTCGCCCCAGCCGCGCGGGGAGAGGCCCCAGGTCTGGTCGTACGGGTTGCCGGAGCAGCCGGCACCGCACTGCGCGTATACATCGACGTTCACATGCTGGGTGCTGGGCCCGCGGTGCAGCGTGGCATCGGTGCAGTTCCAACCGCGCGTGCTGCAGAACGACTGCACCGAGGCGGGCAGCACGCGGCCGCTGCGGGCGAAGCCGGCGAGGTCGTAGTCGCTCTCGAAGAACAGGTTCACCATCTCATCGAGATACTGGTTCACATTGCCCTGGTAGCTGGCGCCATTGATCACGTCGCGCAGCATGTTCACCCGGGCGTGCGCTTCGAGGCCGGCGAGCTTGATCTCGGCCCATTCGAACGGTGTATTGGCCAGCGCGGCGACGAAGGCGGCGCGATCGCCATTGGCGGTCAGGTCGAGGAAGGGCTGGCGAGCAGTGCCGCGCAGCCGCAGCTTCACCACCTGACCCGGTGTGGCGCCGCTGTATTGCAACTGGAGCAGCCCGCCGTAGGGGGTGACCACCGGCACCAGCGCATCCTTGGCCAGGCTGATGGCGGGGCTCGCCAGATAGCGTGGCCGGGTGTAATCGCTGGCGCTTCCCCACTTGGTGGAGCCGCTGCGCTGGGTGTTGATGCGCAGCGCCAAGCTGGCGTTGCCGGGGTTGAGTAGCGTCACCTGCAGCGGCTGCCCCGGCATGGCGAAGCGGCCGATGGCGGTAAAGCCGCTCTCGCTGGCGAGGGTGACGTCCACCGTCTCATCGCTGGTCGACACGGGCAGGCTGGCCGCGCCGCTGCCGAGGTAGGAGCCCAGATCGGTCTGGCGGCCACCGGCGCTACGCACATAGCTGACCCAGGCATCGGCGATCACCGCGCGCTGGAAATCAGCCGGTTTGGCGGCCTTGTCGAGCGGGTAGCGGATCTCTTTGCGCACGGTATCGGCCCACAGCGCGAGCAGCCGCAGCAGCGTGGTATCGGGCGTGGCGAACAGGTTGCGGCCGGCGCTGCTGTAGGCATTGAGCTGGCCACGAATCTCGTCGGCCGGCGTGAGCACCTCGGCGTTGAAGCCGGGGGCGTCGCCGCAGCCGGTATCGCCGCAACGGCTCCAGTCGTAGTCGATACGCAAGGCGTTGCTGGCCAGCCGCTCCAGCAGCGGCAGGATGGCGCCGAACTGCGCTGCTGCCGTGGCGTTGGCGCTGCTGCTGCGCCCGGCGGCGACCTTGTCGTCGGCCCAGTAGTTGCCACCGTAGCCGCCCAGTTCCAGCTCCATCGCGGTCAGCATCTGGCGGCCGGCGGTGCTGTCGCCCCAGCCATTGCTGTGCAGGTACAGCACCGGCTTGCCCGATTGCAGCAGTGCGCGGGTACGTGCTGTCAGCGTGGCATCCGCTGCCACGCCGCCGCCGACGATCACCAGTGCCACACGCGCCGCGCAGGTGCTGTCGGCCAGCGCGTCGCACGCCGCATCGCTGACGGTGACGCCGGCCTTGGTCAGGCCGGCAATGGTGTTGCCGGCCGATAGGCCGGTGATGCTCACGGCGAGTGATGCGGGGAGGGCGCTGTCGGCGCTGTCGCCCACGAGCCAGGCCAGTAGCCGGCGAAACGCCGGTGCGTGATTCAGGTTGGTGCTGCCGCGGAACTGCTCAAGCACGTTCACGCCGTAGCCGGCGCTGCGGCCGTGCTGCGCCGTGCTGAATGCGGCCAGCCGTTGCCCGCCATCGCCGACAACCAGCGGCTGGGCACGCTCCGGGTTGCCGGGCAGGATGAACTGGCTGTTGCTGCCCGGCAGGTATTCGCTGCTCACGCCGGCGTACAGCGCGTTGATGCGGGCAGCCTGCTGTTGCGACAGCGTGCGCGCATGGCTGAAGGCCTGGACGATGATGGGTTGCGCATCGGTCAGGGCGGCCGGATCGCCGCTGGCGAGCGCGGCTTCGATGGCACTGACCACGGCCGGTGGTTGCGTGGGCAGCGGCGTCGGGCCATTGCCGCCGCCCGGCGTGCTGCCGCTGTCGTTTCCACCGCCGCCGCCGCAGGCGGTCAGCAGCCCCAGCAATAACAGCAATATCCAACCCATCCCGCGCATTTCTCGACTCCCCGAAGCGATTGTTGTGCTTCAGCCAGCTGGGCTGAAGTGGGACGGATCGTATCAGCGGATGCTGAAATTGCCGTCTGTTCCTGATGGCGGGTATCGCAAAGTGGTATTGAAGTGATTGTGAAAGTAAAGCCTGTTCGTAAGATTGCACCAGCGCGCCGTGCATGACTATGCATCAATGAAAATGCCGTATGCGGATCAATGCCCCGATTCATCCACATTGGTCGCTGCTGGCTTTGTCACCGGCTGTGAGTGAAAGTGGTTTCATTTCATTTCACGCGGTGCGATGAAAGTTTTTGGCTGGGCGTGACTGTAAGTTCATCACCCGCGGCATGAAATTTGCCCTGTCGGTTTTGATCGCACCGCCAGGAGACATTCATGCAACAGACTGATTTCACCGACTGCATCGCCGCTTGCCAGACCTGCTTCGTCGCCTGCGAGCATTGCGCCGCATCGTGCCTCAGCGAGGGGCATGCAACCGAGATGGCGGCCTGCATCAAGCTTGATCGCGATTGCGCCGACCTGTGTGCGCTGTCGGCGGCGCTGATGGCACGTGGCAGCGCCTTTGCGCCGGCACTGTGTGCGATCTGTGCCCAACTGTGCGAAGCCTGCGCGGCCGAATGCGCGCGGCACGATGCCGAGCATTGCCAAGCCTGTGCCATCGCGTGCCGGCAGTGTGCCGAGATCTGCCGGGCAATGGCGGGCTGAAAAAAGCGGGCACCGTGGTGCCCGCCTCGCAGGGTCAGCGAATGATGGGTTCGGCCTGCCGCTGCGTCGGCGCGTAATGGTCGAACTGCATGGTGAAGCTGGCGCGACCGCTGCTCAAGGCGCGCAGGTTGCCGATGTAGCCGAACATCTGCGCCAGCGGCACATGGGCCTCGATCACCGCGGCATTGCCGCGCGCCGATTGCTGGCGCACCAGCCCGCGGCGGCGGTTGAGGTCACCGATCACATCACCGATGTGATCCTGCGGCGTGACCACTTCCACTGCCATTACCGGTTCCAGTAGTACCGGCCCCGCCTGTTGCAATGCCAGCCGCAGCGCCTGGCCGGCGGCGAGTTCGAACGCCTGTTGCGACGAATCGCGCTCATGGTAGCCGCCGTCGAGCAGCGTCACCTTGAGGTCGACCACCGGGTGACCGGCCAGCACGCCGGATTTTGCCGCGCGCATCACACCGGCTGCCACTGCCGGAATGAACTCGCGCGGGATGGCACCGCCGCTGATGCGGTCATCGAACTGCAGCCCTTCGCCACGCGCCAGCGGTTCCACCTGCAAGGTCAGCGCCGCGAACTGGCCAGGGCCGCCGCTTTGCTTCTTGTGCACGTGCGCCACCGTCGCCGCGTGGGCGATGGTCTCGCGATACGCCACCTGCGGCTGCCCGGTGCTGACTGCGACCTTGAAGCGCGTGCGCAGCTTTTCCAGTGTCACTTCCAGCTGCAGCTCGCCCATGCCGGACAGGATGGTCTGGCCGGCTTCGGCATCCTGCCGCAGCCGCAGGCTCGGGTCCTCCTGCAGCAGTGCCTGCAGCCCACGTGACAGCTGTTGCTGGTCTGCCTGGGTGCGCGGCTCGATCGCGATGTCGATCACCGGCTCCGGCGCATCGATCCGCTCCAGCACCACCGGATGCGCCGCATCGGCCAGGGTATCTCCGGTCACCGTGCTCTTCAGCCCGACCAGCGCAACGATGTCGCCGGCCTCGGCGCGTGTCTTCTCGCGCTTGCGGTCGGCGTGCATTTCGTACAGCCGCGCAATGCGTTCGCGCTTGCCGCTGGTGGTGTTGAGCACGCTGTCGCCCACCGCCAGCCGGCCGCGATACAACCGCACGAAGGTGAGTGCGCCGTGGTCGTCCTGCACCACCTTGAAGGCGAGCGCCGCCAGCGGGCCGCCCGGATCGAATGCCACGTCGTGCTCACCGGTCGCAGCGATGTCGCCCGGCGCCGGCAGGTAGGCCACGGCCGCATCGAGCAGCGGTTCCACCCCCTTGTTCTTGAAGGCGGAGCCGGCGAGCACCGGCACGAAGGCACCGGCCAGCGTGCCCCGGCGGATCGCCGCGTGCAGCGCAGCCTCGTCCAGCGGCTGGCCATCGAGATAGGCAGCGAGCAGCGCGTCGTCCTGGTCCACCACGGTGTCGAGCAGGCGGCCACGGTGGCGCTCGGCCTCGGCACGCAGCGCGGGCGGGATCTCGCCACGGGTGTACGGCGCGGCATCATGGCCAGTCGGCCAGGTCAGCGCGGTCATGCCGACAAGATCGATCACGCCGCTGAAATCGCCTTCCGTGCCGATCGGCAGCTGCAGCACCGCAGCGGCCACGCCGAGGCGCGCTTCGATCATGCCGACCACGCGCAGGAAATCCGCGCCGGTGCGATCGAGCTTGTTGATGAAGGCCAGCCGCGGCACGCGGTACTTGTCCGCCAGCCGCCAGTTGGTCTCTGTCTGCGGCTCCACGCCGGCCACACCGTCGAACAGCACGATGGCGCCGTCGAGCACGCGCAGCGAGCGGTTCACCTCGATGTTGAAATCGATGTGCCCGGGGGTGTCGATCAGGTTGATCTGCGTGCCCTGCCAGAACACCGTGGTGGCCGCACTGTTGATGGTGATGCCGCGCGCCTGCTCTTGCGGGTCGTAGTCCATGGTGGCGGCGCCATCGTGCACCTCGCCCAGCCGGTGGTTCTCGCCGGTGTAATAGAGGATGCGCTCGCTGGTGGTGGTCTTGCCCGCGTCGACGTGGGCGATGATGCCGATATTGCGTACGTTTCTGGTTTCCATGATGTGTTCATCCTGTTCGAACCCGGGATCGCCAGGCACTGCTGGTCGATCAGCACGGGTTTCAGCCCTGCAAGGGCGCGCGCCGGGCCGCTATGGGCCGGGTGTCGGGGTCTTCCCCTCGGGGAATGACCGTGCCGTGTCTTGCGCTGGGGCCGCCGTGCCGGGTGAACCCGCGACGGCAGCCAAAACCGCGCCAAAGGAAGGGCGCAAGCCCTGCTTCCCTTGGCTGGCGCGAATTGTTTCGATCTGCTTGTCGTAGGTCCGCATGGCGAACTCCCTGGTTGAACATGGAAAACAAAAAACCCCGGTGGAGAGACCGGGGTTTGCTGGATGTGGGTACCCGGTGACCAGGCACCGGGCAATGCGCGGCACCTAGGTGATGACAACCTTCAATGCGTGATTTGCGCCGCATACGCGCATGCCGACCACCGCACTGGCGGGACGGGCAATCGCGAGGGGCGAGAGGTTGGCAATCATCGAAAGGCTCCAGGTACCCGTGCGGCGGCGGAATACGCCGGGCACGTGCTGTATTAGTGGGGGCGGATCATCGTGCTTTCAAAGGGGGCGGGCAATGCCGTTCGTCGTGCGGCGCGCTTCTTGCTCCAGCTGGAACAGGCCAATCCGGCCTTGGACCAGGAGCGCATCATGGCAAACCAACCTACCGAGCGGACTGACCGCACCCCCGCCGTGGCCCCGCCGCGCGATCTGCAGGGCCGCAACTGGGCGCTGATGCTGCGCATCGTCGGCGTGCTGATGATCGTCGGCAGCCTGCCCTTGCTGGCGATGCCGCCGCTGGCGGCACTGATGGTACTGGGCGGCGTGGTGATGCTGGTACTCAGCGTCGGTGCACGCAAGGCCAACGACCGCATCGCCGACAACCCGCCGCAGCGCGAGCAGCTGCGCCACGAATAGGCCCATCAGCCCGGATCGCGCGCCAGCCGGATGCCGCTGAACTGCCAGCGCGCGGCAGGCGGGAAGAAATTGCGGTAGCTGCTGCGCGCGTGGCCAGGCGGCGTGCTGCAGGCGCTGCCGCGCAGCACCATCTGGTTGATCATGAACTTGCCGTTGTACTCACCGACCGCACCCGGCAGCGGTCGGTAGCCGGGGTAGGGCAGGTAGGCGCTGCCGGTCCATTGCCAGAGCGTGCCATGGCATTGCGCCAGCCCCGGGCCGTGCGCCGGCTGCGGTTCCAATGGTGCCGCCGCGTCGATGGCGCTCAGCGGTGCGCTGGCCGCATGTTCCCATTCCGCCTCGGTCGGCAGCCGTGCGCCGGCCCAGCGGGCATAGGCGTCGGCCTCGTAGTAGCTGATGTGGGCCACCGGCGCGGACGGCTCGAGCGCCTGATCGCCATACAGCGTGAAAGCATGCTTGCCAACGGTATCCAGCCAGTACAGCGGCGCCTGCCAGCCTTCACGCTGGCAGCAATCCCAGCCGTCGGACAGCCACAGTGTCGGTTGGCGGTAGCCGCCGTCGGCAATGAAGACAGCGTATTCGGCATTGGTGACGAGGCGCGAGGCAAGCTCGAATCCGCCGAGCGTCACCGCGTGGCGCGGCGTTTCGTTGTCGAAAGCAAAGCCCGGGCCGCCGTGGCCGATTTCCACGCCGCCGCCGGGATAGTGCAGCCATTGCGACGGCTTGGCCTCGACCTTGGCAATGGCGGGTGGCTGGCGGTAGGCCGGGTGCTGCGGGTTGCTCCAGAAATGATGTTTCAGATCGGTGAGCATCAATTCCTGGTGCTGCTGCTCGTGCTGCAGGCCCAGTGCCACCAGCGCGGTTTGCGACTCGTTGAGCGCCGATTGCAGCAGCCTGGCCATCGCCTCATCCACGTGACCGCGGTAGGCCAGCACCGTGTCCAGCGGGGGCCGGGACAGCACGCCGCGGGCTGGGCGGGCGTGGCGCTCGCCGATGCCGACGTAGTAGGAATTGAACAGCACGCGAAAGGCCGGATCGAACGGGCGGTAGTCTGCCTGCCCGGCCAGCACGAAGGTCTCGAAGAACCAGCTGGTATGGGCGAGATGCCATTTCAGCGGGCTGGCATCCGGCATCGACTGCACCATGCAGTCTTCTGCCGACAGCCCTTCGACCAGCTGCAGCGAGTGGGCGCGCACGGCGCCATAGTGCTGCAGCAGCGCATGCTGCCCGGCCAGCGCCTGCGGCGATTCGGACTTCATGCGTGCATCGGCGCGGCCGCCGCGACGAACACGTGGTAGTGCCCGGTATCGTCGCTCCAGTGCCGCAGGCCACCGTAGCCTGCCTCGTGCAACAGCTCGGCAAAGCGCTCGACCGTGTACTTGTACGAATGCTCGGTGACGATGGCGTCGCCGGTGGCGAACTGCCGGGTGCTGCTGCCCAGCTGCACCGTCACCGGCCGCCGTGCCACCAGCCGCATCTCGATGCGGCTGGCTTTGCGGTTGAACTGGGCATGGTGGCTGAAATCGGTCGGCTCGAAATTGCAGCCGAGCTCATGGTTGGCCACCCGCAGCACATTGCGGTTGAACGCCGCCGTCACGCCGAGTGCATCGTCGTAGGCCGCGCGCAGCATCGCTTCGTCCTTGGGCGCGTCCACACCGATCAGCAGTCGGCCGTTCGGCCCGAGGTGCTGGCGCAGTGCCTGCAGCAGCGCCAGTGCATCGGCCGGGGCGAAGTTGCCGATGGACGAGCCCGGGTAGAACAGCACCGGCGGCTGGTCGAGCCAATGATCCAGCACCGCGCGCAACAGCGGTGCCTGGCTGAAGTCGGTGACCACGCCGGAGAAGGTCAGGTCCGGAAAGCGCTCCGCGCCCGCCTGCAACGTTTGCGCCAGCCAGTCCTCGGCGATGTCCACGCCCAGGTAGCCAGCGGCATCGACGGCTTCCAGCCAGGGCCAGGACTTGCTGCCGTCGCCACAGCCAAGGTCCACCCACAGGCAGTGATTGGGCAGCAGCGCTGCGATGTCCTGGCGGTAGCAGCGGAAGATCGCCGATTCCAGCCGGACCGGGTAGTACTCCTGCAGCTGGCAGATTGCCCCATACAGTGCACAGCCCTGCGTGTCGTAGAAGAACTTGGGATCGATGCGCGCCGGCGATTGCATCAGCCCGGCCAGCAAGCCGGCCTGGCGTTGCTGCGGGCTTTCCAGTGCGCCGGTCTCGATCAGCGGCGTGTCGTGCAGCGTGGCGAACGGCGACCAGCCACGGCGGGAGGAGGAATCGAACGAAAACGAGGTGGCCATGCGCATCCCCTGTGCGGATGGCCGCGCCCCGGCGGCGCGGCCGTGTCGGGCATTGGGGCAAGTGGCGTGCCTGGGTCTGGCTGTTGCAAACGCAGCAGCCGATTGCAGTTTTTACACACGACCCATGAAAAACTGCAGGGCCGTGGCCCTGCAGCGTACGGTCCGAGCGACAGCGGCTTATTGCTGGGGCTGGCTGCCGTCCTGGCCCGACCAGCTCCAGCCGGGGTAGACCGTGCCGTTCACATTGGCCTCGTTGCCGATGAACATGGCGTGGGGGTTGTTGACTGTCTTCCAGCCGGTGGCGGTCGAGTGCTCCAGCTCGAACACCACGTTGCCGTAGATGCCGTAAGGTCCGGTCACTGATGAGTTCAGGTAGGCGGCGAACAGGGTCTGTCCGCCCATGTCGATCGTGCCCACCCGGCTGGCGCGGGTGACTTCGGCGCTGGCCTTGCCCCAGATGGCCAGTGCGTCGATCCGTGCCTGGTTGTCGGCGAGGAAGTAGCCGTTGGCCGACAGCACCGCCGATTTGAAGTGATTGCCGTTGCCGCTCGACTTCACCGCGGAGGTATCGCGGATGTCGAGCACGGTCTGGCTGTTGCCGGCCTCGAATTCGGCGGACGAGCCGCCGACCACCAGCACTTCGGCGGCCACCTGGTTGGTGAAGAACACACTGCTGCTGTCCGTCACCACGAACTGGCCGCGCGGTGCCCCCCAGTCGCTTTGCGCATTGGTGGTCACCCGGTCGATCTCGACAGTGGCATTGGCCTTGGCCTTGATCGCGGCCGCGCCGACTGGCACCAGGATGTTCAGGTTGGCGAGGCGGGCGCTGGCGGCGCGCACCAGGATCGCGGCCTCCTGCTCGCCCGGCTGCGTGATGCGGATCGCGCCGGGCTGGCCGGCATCGCCGACAATATCGACGCTGCCTTGCGTGATGCGCAGGGGACCCTGGCATTCGCCGGCGACCACGAAGCGGAGCTTCTCGGCATCGCCGCTGCGGCGCTCCAGCGCGGCTTTCAGCGCCTGTGGATCACGGGCGCAGTTGATGCGCTGGGCCTTGCCCGCACTGCGCTCGAACAGACCTGGGTCCTCGGCATGGGCGGCGGGATAGAGCAGGCCGGCGGAAATGGTGCAAGCCAGGGCGAGATTCCTGCGTGTCATGATGATGTCCTCACATCGGTGGGAAAGGTGTTGTCGTGGGCAAAACGAACGGCACGGTGCCGTTGCCGCGGCCGAGCGCAACCCGCGCCCGCCGCTGCTTGCGGGCGGGTGGTGAGGTCCGCATCGAATCACCGGCCCGGATCGGCTGCGGCGGATGGGCCAGCTATTTCTTCAGCAGCTCGCCAGCCACCAGGCGGGCGAGGTCGTCGTCGCGGTCGGCGGTCACTTCCCACACCATGGCGCCGCCGAGCCGGTGCTGCTGCAGGTACTTGAGCTTCTCGCCCAGCGATTGCGGATCCTCGTAGGCGACGAAGTTGCCGGTCTCGGCGTTGAACAGCCAGGGCATGCGGGCGGATTCGGACCAGTAGCGGGTGTAGCCGTTTGTGTTCACGTAGTTGCGCTTGATGTCCTGGTAGTCGAGCGCACCCTCGGTCGGGTAATCCCAGGTGCTCTTGCCGATGCCCTTGCACCGCGTATAGCGGCCCTGGTGCTGCGGCTGGCAGCCGGTCCAGAGGTGGCCGTTGTACTCCAGGCCCATCAGCAGCTTGGCCGGGGGCACGCCCAGCTGCAGGTAGGTCTGCAGCGTGCCGTCGGCGTTGTACTTGGGCGGCTTGCCGGAGACCGGGTCGGCATACAGCGGCGCGATATGGCCCGACTCCAGCGCCCACGGGCCGGCGTACTGGTAGGCCATGACATTGATCCAGTCGACGCTGGCGGCTACCGCCTTCCAGTCGTATTTCACCAGGTTGGCCGGGTTGGCTTCGGAGGCCAGCGTCAGCAGGTACTGCTTGCCATCGGCCTTGCCGGCGGCGTCGAGCGCCGCTCGTACCGTCTTGAACAGCAGCGGAAAGGTGTGGATGTCCTCGGGGCGCAGCACGTTCTCGGGATGGACGGCGAAGGTAGGGAACTCCCAATCGATGTCGACGCCATCGAAGCCCCAGCGCTGCATGAAGGCCACCGCGCTGTCGGCGAAGCGCTGGCGGCTCTCGGCGGTGAGCCCGGCATTGGAGAAATACTTGGAGCCACGGCCGCCGCCGCCGATCGAGATCAGCGTTTTCAGGTGCGGATATTGTTGTTTCAGCTCGGCAAGCCGGGCGAAATTGGCCTGGTCGCCCCAGCCCTTGCCGTTGTTCCATTCGCCGGGATCGGCCATCACCACTTCGCCGGCTTCATTCACCGCGGCAAAGGCGTAATTGAGGTGGGTATAGAGATCGGCCTTGATCTTCAGCGGCGTGAAATTGCCGAAGGTGGGATATTGGCCCCAGGAGATGTAGTAGCCCACCACCTTGTAGTCGTTGCGCACCGGGTCCAGCCGCTTCCAGACTTCACGCTTGCCGGGCTCCTCGCCCTGCGTCCACCAGCGTGCCTGATAACGCTGGCTGCCGTGGCTGACCGTCTCGCCGGCCGTGTAGGCGCGGCTGGCCTGCCAGGCCGTATTGCCCGGCGCCTGTACCGGCTGCCAGGCGCCGCCGGCACTGCCTGGCACTTCGCCACGGGTCCACCATTGCGCTTGCCAATCCTGGCCCTGGTGGCTGACGACATCGCCCTTGGTATACGCGCTGCTGGCCTGCCAGGCTGCGGCCCAGGCGTGTGGGGCTGCGAGCGCCAGCAACAGCGCGAGGCTTGCGAGCCCGCTGCCCGCTCGGCGCCACCGCTGCTGGGCCGGTGAATACGATGTGCGATGCGTGAAACATGGCTTCATGACGATTCTCCATCCGTGTCGGTGTGTGCGTGGCGTCCTGTACCGGACCTTTTGATTGCCGAGTGCAATTGGGCAGATTGAACCCATTGCGGCAATGCCAATTCAGCATTGGCTGATGCATTTGTTGCGTTTGAATGCCGGAGCCAACAGTGTTTTCTAATCCAGTTGAATCAGCGCGGGCCAGGCAGTAAAACCCCGTTTCAAGGGGGGCGGTATCCGTAGTGTTGGATGAAGCCGGGCTGATATAAGCCGCTGCTCATTCACGCTGGTGGATATTGCTGCAGGCATTCTAATTGGCGGGTTCTGGCCATTTGAATGTCCCGTTTTTGCTTGGGATTTGTCCGATTCTGCGGGGGATCGTGCCGTTGCCGATCACCCTGCTATGGCAAGGGATCGCTGCATGGCCACCATCTACTACGAGCGTTTCGAGCTGACCGGTGAGACGGAGTCGGAGATCTCGCGCCTGGTTGGCGCGCAGATCTACCACCATGCCTCGTGCCCGGCGCTGCGGCAGTACGGCCTCTTCATGTGCGGGGTCGGCTGCCCGGACGGGCCGTGCGACATCGAGCGCATCGATGCGCCGTTCCATGTGGTGATCGCGGTACTGGGCGGCATGGCCGAGCTCTACGAGGGCGAGCGGCGCTGGCAGGTGGGCCCAGGACAGTTCGGCGTGTTGCCGGCGCGCGGGCATCGCGGTTATCGACGGATGGGCAACGCGCCGATGCCGCATGTCTGGCTGCTGCTCAACGACGACACGCGCTGGGAATCGCTGGAGCGCAGCCGGCCATGGGTGGGCGAGACCGTGCACGGGCCGCGGCTCTTCGACGCGGTATCGCTGCTGCAGCGCGAGGCGCAGCTCAGCAACGACGGCGCGCACGATGCACTGGTGCCGCAGGCGCTGGAGCTGGTCAGCCGCCAGCTCGAACGCTTGCTGGGGCTGGCGGGCGAGCGGCCGGAGCGCGAGCAGGCATTGTTGCGCGTGCTCGACGAGATCCGGCGCGATCCGGCGGCCAATTGGGCAGTACCGGAGCTGTGCCGCCGTGTCGGCCTCGGCGCAACCCAGCTCTACCGGTTATGCGTGCGGCGCTACGGTCGGGCGCCGGCGCAGCTGGTGTTCGAGATCCGCATGCAGTTGGCCCGCGAGTGGTTGCTGGGCGGGCGCCGTGTGGCCGATGTGGCCATTGCACTGGGCTACCAGGAGATCGCCAGCTTTTCCCGCCGGTTCAGCGAGCATTTCGGCTGTGCACCGAGCCGCCTCGTCAAGGAAGGCCGCGTGCCGATTTGAGTCATCTTGTTTGCAAAACGTGCTGAAGCGGGCCGGTGTGGCAGGCATTTGCCCACCGCACCGGAGCGGGCGCCATTGCGGCGCCCGCAGCCAGGATTACTGGCCCTGATCCTGCAGGGTGGAAGCGGTGGAGCGTGCCAGGCGGAAGCCGGTGGCCCCCGTGCTTTCGGCCGGGTTGCCGGCATAACGGTCGGTGATGTGCATCTCCTGGCCGTTATCCCAGCTGGCGCCACGCATTACGCGGCCCGGTGCCGTACCGGTGCCCACCGGATTGGTCTGCGCGGCCGTGGTGTAGACGCGCTCCTTGTCGGTGGTCCATTCCCAGGCATTGCCGGACAGATCGTAGATTCCCAGCGAATTGGCCACGAAGCTGCCTACCGGCGCCAGCCGCGGATAGCCGTCGGTGACTTCCCAGATGACCATCCACGGCGGCAGCGGAATGCCGAGCTCGCCTTCGAAGAAGGACTTGAGGCTGATGTCGGCGATATTGGCGGCCGGCTTGCCGTTGATCAACGGCGCGCCGTTGCCCCAGGCGTTGATGATGTCCTGGCCCCGGTCACGCGCCGCGTATTCCCATTCGGCCTCGGTCGGCAGGCGATAGCCGATCACCTTGGCGACATCGGTGGTCGCTTGGCCGGCGGCATCGAGCAGGTCGCCGGTGGTTTCGTTGTAGGACTTGGGCCAGCCCTTCTGCTGATTCAGCCAGTTGATGTACTTGATCGCCGCCGTCCAGCTCACGTTCACCGCCGGATTTTCACCGCGGCCGAAATCCATGCCGCCCGCGTCGAGCGAGCTCAGCAGCGGCTGGTTGGTGGCGCGGGTGTAGCGATCGAACTGGCGATAGGTGACTTCGGTGCTGGAAAGCCAGAACGGCGATAGCGTCACCGGGTGGATCGGGTATTCGTTTTCGTAATTCACGTTGCCCTGGATGGTGGCGCCCATGATGAAGGTGCCGCCTGGCACGCGCACGAACTGCTTGGCCTTCACCCCGGTACCCAGCGCTTTCCACGGCCCTTGCGGCGCCGGGGTATTGCCGCGGGTCCACCATTGCGCCTGGTAGAGCTTGCCCTCGTGCAGCACGATCTGCCCAGCCTGGTAAGCCGTGCCGGCCTGCCATGCGGTAGCAGTGTCTTCTGCCGGTGCCAGCTGCCACGCCGCAGCGTTGGCGCCCGGCGCCTCGCCCTGCGTCCACCACTTGGCCAGCCATTCCTGACCCTGGTGGTGGACGATGTCGCCCTGGGTATAGGCGGCGCTGGCCTGCCAGGCCGCAGCCCAGCTATTGCCGGCCAGCGCCAGCAGCAGGGAAACGCCCAGTACCTTCAGCCCGGAGGTGCGGGCTGCGCGGGATTGAGCCGGGCGAGAGATTGCCGCGCGGCGATTGTTGCGATCCAACATGAAACATCCTCCATCTTTGGTTTGATGCCTGCGCCGATCCCCATCGGCATGTCACTCAGGCATCGCCAAGGTGCATGGATCGCATTGCATGCTCAAGCAAGCATGTGTTTTTAATAAGAAAACTTGTTTAAAAACAACATGTTCATTGCTATCTGCTGATGTGTTAATGCTGAAAATCGGCATGGGTCCGGCGTGAAAACCAAAGCGCGGAAATCGCGGATTCTTGCTGTCCGTGCGGCACTTGGCGCTGAAAACTAGGCGTGGTCTCTACGGAAAATCCTGCGAGCTACCTGTAGCGCAGGTGGATAGGCGTATCAGCGCAGCCAAGATCGTGGTTTTTTAGCTTGAAGTCATGCACTCGATGGCGGCAGGCGTGAGCTCGGCTCCGCTGCCATGCTTGCCGTTACCACGATGGCGATCTCATCAAGGTGAGTGACGGATCGCAGCTGCATTTGCTTGCGCTGCCCGTGATTTCACTTGTCGGCGCATAAATAGTTAAGTTGTTGATTTTTATTGTTAAATAAAACCCTGTCTTGCCGTTCGTGAAATTCCTCAGACATGCATTTGTATGCATTCGGAATGGATGCGATAGTCGATAGGCCAAATTGGGCCCGGCCCAGCATGGCGCACTTCACAACCGACAGCGTACCTGCCCGATGGCGCATGCCACTGCGGTCATTGGATACGCGATGAGGAGATGGAAATGGCTCTAAACCAATCGGCGCGGCACCGAGGCCGTGCCGCGCTTGCCGCGATCAGCCTGCTCGCGGCCGTCTGGGCACCTGCGGTGCTGGCGGCTGCGGCTTGGCAGGAAGGCAGCACCTATAACGCCGGCACCGTGGTGACTTACAACGGCCGCGACTATCAGGCGACGGTGACGCACACTGCCTATGTCGGCGCCAACTGGAATCCGGCGAGCACGCCGACGCTGTGGCAGGACCTCGGCACCGCCAATGCGACGCCGACACCTCACCTGACGCCGATTCCGCTCACCCCGCCACCAACGCCGTGCCCGACTTGCAACGACGTATTGCCTTCTTCGCCGCCGATCACACCGATCGTGACCCCACCCATTACCCCGCTGATCACCCCGGTCACCGGTAGCTGCAAGGCTGCCTGGGTCAGCGGCAATGTCTACACCGGTGGCAATCAGGTCAGCTACAACGGCGTGAACTACGAAGCCAAGTGGTGGACCCAGGGTGACAACCCGTCCCAGTCTGGTGACTGGGGCGTGTGGAAGTCGCTGGGCAACTGCAATGGCGTGACGCCGGTTACGCTGCAAGCCGACGAAAGCGTGACCTTTTCTTCCTATCCGCAGGGCTGCTGGGTGCCGAACCCGCAGCCTGCCGCGCTGCCGCCGTGGCGCATCAATGTCACGTATGGCGCCGGCCAGTCGGTCCAGCCTGCGAGTGGTTCGCTGAGTGCGCTTTGGCAGGGCGTGACACGCGGCGCTTACCTGCGTGCGGCGCAGTCGCACGTTTCCAGTGCAGCCAATGAGCCCAAGCAAGTGAGCGGCAGCTGGCAGATCGACCGCGCCTATTGGAAGGTGGTTGCCGTGGTCCCGACCACGATCCCTTGCCCGCCGACGCCTACACCGACGGTTACGGGCACCCCAACTCCGACCCCGACCATTACCCCAACGCCGACCACCACGCCGACGCCAACGCAGTACTGCCCGATCCCGACCTCGCCGTTGGGCATGCGCAACGTCCAGACCGGCCCTTGCAGCTGGTCGCCGGTGCCGATGGGGAACACGGTGCAGTTCGAGCAGGCTGCCGTGACCGATCAAGGCGCTGGCACGCTCTCGGCGAGCTGGCAGATCAGCCTGAATACGTTCTCGTTCGGCCTGGGGTATCAGCCGGCGATCTGGAAGGTGTTCAGTACCGACAACGGCCAGTACCTGCTTGGCGCAAACGGTTCGATCACCAATGAAGCCGGGCTCTACAAGGCCAGCCAGTCGTTTACCGCACCTTCGGACAAGCGCTATGTCATCCAGGTCTGCAACGCCGGTTATGCCTTCTGCGTGTTGAGCCCGGCGCTGACGCCTGCCTCGGTGACCCCGGTCACGCCGACCCCGACTCCGATGCCGTGCCCCACGCTGGCTCCGCCTCCTCCGGGTTTCACCATGCTCTACGGGGATCCCGCGTACCCCTGCGGCCGGGTTGTGCCGGCCGGAAATGCCGTCAACTTTGTCACGCTTTCTGCCAATACCCCGGCGGCCGGGCAACTGGCCGTGAATTGGTCGGTGGATCGGGTGCAGCTCGGCTTTATCCCTGGCTATTGGCGGGTCTTTGATGACGCAGGGCGCTCGTTGTACGCCAGCGCAAGCATCGCTTTTCCGCCGCCAGTGGCCAACGGTCCGGAAATCTTCGGCGGTGGTCAGACCTTCAATGTCAGCACCGCTCCAGCGAGCTACCGGGTCCAGGTGTGTGTCGCTGAATCGAGCTCCACCTGCGTGCTGAGTCCGGTGATGCCGCTGGTCCAGGACGGTCTGCCGAAGCACGCACTGATCGGCTACTGGCACAACTTCACCAACCCGTCGGGCCCGACCATCCGCATCCGCGACGTGTCGGACGACTGGGACGTGATCATGCTGTCGTTCGGTGAAGACGGTGGCAACGGTGCAGTGACCTTCACGCTGGACCCGAACGGCGGCACCGAGGCCGAGTTCATCGCCGACATCGCCGCCAAGCGCGCCAAGGGCAAGAAGGTCGTGCTGTCGCTGGGTGGCCAGGAAGGCCGGATGACGCTGAACACCCGCGAGAACGTGACCAACTTCGTCAACAGCCTGCACGGCATCATCAACAAGTACGGCCTGGATGGCATCGACCTCGACCTGGAAAGCGGCGCAGGCGTGGTGCTCGGCACCCCGATCATCAACAACCTGATCACCGCGATGAAGGAACTGAAGGCCAAGGTCGGCCCGACGTTCTACCTGTCGATGGCACCGGAACACCCGTACGTGCAGGGTGGCTACGTCGCCTACTCGGGCATCTGGGGCGCCTACCTGCCGATCATCGACGGTCTGCGTGACGACCTGAACATGATCCACGTGCAGTACTACAACAACGGCGGCCTCTACAGCCCGTACGCCAACGGCGCACTGAACGAAGGCACCGTGGATGCGCTGGTCGGTGGTTCGCTGATGCTGATCGAAGGCTTCAAGACGGTCGGCGGCACGGGCTGGGAGTTCAAGGGCCTGCGTCCGGATCAGGTGGCATTCGGCGTACCGAGCGGCTCGCGGTCGGCCAACACCGGCTTCGTGACCTCGGCGACGGTGTCGAACGCGCTGAACTGCCTGACCAAGTTGCAGAACTGCGGCACGGTGAAGCCGAAGCAGGCGTACCCGACATACCGTGGTGTGATGACGTGGTCGATCAACTGGGATCGCACGGATGGCTTTAACTTCTCGAAGCCGACCAAGGCTGCGCTGAACGCATTGCCGTAAGTCCAGGCGCTGCAGTAGCGACGAAACCGGCACGGGTCACCGTGCCGGTTTTTTATTGCCTGTACAGATCATCGACCTGCAAAAGCGGGGCGTATTGCTTGGCTCGTCGCCGCTTGGTGCGGCTGTACCGCGCCTTGCAGGGAGAGGGGCATCAGGTGGAACAGCACGCGAGCCGGATAAATTTTGCTGACTTATTTCGTTGGAAAGATGGAGGTTTCATTGAGGTTAAATTGTTGATCAGCTGACTTTGTCTGCACCAATTTGCATCGTGATGCATGGACGGCGCAAAACAAAAAATATGATAATGGTTCTCAACTACGTTTTAAGGCTGGGCAACTGTTCCCAGCGCACCCGGAGGCCCTGATGCCCGAAGCAGTCGTCGTCCCGTCGCTCGAGCCGGTATTTCTCGAGCATCGCAACCAGCTCCTCAACATTGCAAAGCGGGTGGCCGGGGATGCCGACGTGGCCGAGGAAATCCTGCAGGATGCCTACCTCAAGCTGGTGACGGGCGCCTGCGCGCGTGAGGTAAAGAACCCGCTGGGCTATTGCGCCCAAGTGGTACGCAACCTCGCGCTCGATCATCTGCGGCGCCAGGCGGTCGAGAACACCTATCGCGTGCATACCGAAGATGGCGAACTGCCGCAGGTGGCGGGTGGTACGCTGCCAGACCAGGGGTTGGACGAGCGCAAGCTGCTCGACGCGATTGAGCAGGCACTGGCCACGCTGCCGGCGCGTACGCGTCTGGTGTTCGAATTGCATCGGCTCGGCGGGCTGACCCAGCGCGAGATCGCCGCTCAGCTCGGCTGCTCGGCCACGCTGGTGAACTTCATGCTGCGCGACGTAGGCCTTGTGCTCGCCAATTGCAGGCAGCTGTTGCATCCAGCTTGAGTGACAGCGCCGCTGGCGGCGGTCTTCGACGGGCTTGCCGTTGTGTGTATCCTTTGGCTGTGGGGAGTGCGTTGCGGTTGATGTGCAACGCGTGACAAGACAAAGGATGAACAAGCGATGCGAGAAGATCCGATCTGGGAGGCCGCCTGGTCCTGGGTGATGCGTCAGCACGAAGGGGATTTCGATGCGACGGCACAGGCCGAATTCGCGGCGTGGCTGCAAGCCAGCGCCGACCATCGCACGGCATACGACGATGCCGGAAAAATCTGGTTGCTGACCGGCTTCGTACCACCGGCGAACGAGGGTTAGCCTCGGTGTGTGCCGCTGCTCGATGAGCGATGTCCCTGAACCCTAGGCAGATCCACTGGCCTGACCACCTGCCGGATCGCCTCAATCAACCCGCGGATGCACGATGCACCGCGGGTTTTTTGTTGTGCCGCGCCGGGCGCGCGACTCGCAGCTAAACAAACCCCCGTGCTCTTCGTCATTGAGGCAGAACCCGCGTGCGTGCTGACGCGGATGCATTGCTCACCCATACGAAGAGGCCCGGCATGTCCACCAGCTGTTTCGATCGCGAAGACGAAACCTTCATCGTCCTTGTCAATCACGAGGAGCAATACTCGATCTGGCCGCACTGGAAGGCGGTCCCCGGTGGCTGGCGTGCGGTGGAGGGCATTCGCGGCAACAAGCAGCAGGTGCTTGCCTTCGTCGAGCAGGCCTGGACCGACATGCGCCCGTTGTCGCTGCGCGTCTGGATGGATCAGCAGGCCGGTCAGGCCGCCGGCTGAGGATGACGATGCCCCCGGTCGTCGATCTGCTGGCGCTGCCGTGCGCCGGTGCCAGCGCCACGATGTATGCGCGCTGGCGCCTGATGCTGCCGGACTGGGTGCGCCTGGTGCCGCTGGAGCTGCCCGGTCGGGGTACGCGCATGGCCGAACCGCTGATCGAGGATTTCGGGCGACTGGTACGCGAGCTGTATCCGAGCCTGCCTGCCCGACCGTATGTGCTGTTCGGTCATAGCATGGGTGCCTTGCTGGCTCATGGGCTGGTGCGGCGAGCCCAGGCCAGTGGCGGCCCGCTGCCGCTGGCTTTATGGGTGTCCGGCAGCCCGGCGCCGGCCTGCCGCGATCCGCTGCGCTACCAGGTGCTCGACGACGACGCGCTGATCGCCGACTTGCGCCGGCATGGTGGCACGCCCGAAGCGGTGCTGGCCCATCCGGACCTGCGGCGGCTCACGCTCGATACGCTGGCGGCGGACTACCGTGTCTGCGCCAGCTATCGACATGCTTCGTCGCTGCCACTTTCCCTGCCGATCCGGGTATTGGCGGGGCGGGCGGATGACATCGCACCCGACCACATCACCGCATGGCGGCTCGAGACCACGGCGGCCTTCGATATCGACTGGTTCGACGGTGGGCATTTCTTCATCCGCCAACACGAAGCCGCCGTCCTCGCCACGCTGGTGCGCGCGCTCGAGACGCTGCGGGAGGGACTGCATCGTGCCGTGCCTTGCTGATGTCGCCTGCGATCGCTTCCCCTGTCGCTGCCGGCAGGCTGCCCGCTGCGGCTAGCCGGCTCCCCTTGGCCATGCAGTGTCGTGGCAAACCGAGGATGGATAGATGAATGTGCTATTGACCCGATTCGAGCGGACTGGGCCGGCTGCGTCCGAGCTACCGGTGTTGCTGACGCCGGAGTACGCCGGCGAGCCTTTGCAGGCCGCACTGCCACGCCTGAAGGGCGAGATCGAGCGCCTGCTGCCGCGGTTGGGGGGCGTGCTGCTGCGCGGCTTCGCCGTGCCGTCGGTGGAGCATTTCCGCCAGTTCGCCGCTGATTTCGGCCATCCGCTGCTCAGTTACGAATTCGGCTCCACGCCGCGCTCGGCGGTGGGTGGTGGCGTATACACCTCTACCGAATACCCGGCGCACCAGCATATCCCGCTGCACAACGAGCAGGCCTATACCCGCGAGTGGCCGATGAAGATCTGGTTTCACTGCGTGACGGCCTCGCCCGTTGGCGGCGAGACGCCGATCGCAGACAGCCGTGCCATCTACCGTCGGATGCCCGCATCGATCCGCCGCCGCTTCGAGCCGGGCGTGCTTTATGTGCGCAACTACGGCGATTTCGATGTGCCATGGCAGCAGGTGTTCAACACCGAGGACCGTGCCGAGGTCGAGGCCTATTGCACGCGCGCCGGTATCCGCTGGGCATGGGGCGAGGATGATGCGCTGCGCACCACCCAGCTGTGCCAGGCCATCGCCACCCACCCGGTCACCGGGGAGGCGGTGTGGTTCAACCAGGCACATCTGTTCCACGTCTCGAACCTGCAGGCAGAGGTGCGTGAATCGCTGGAGGAGCTGCTGGGCGAGGACAACCTGCCGCGCAACACCTATTTCGCCGACGGCTCGGTGATGCCCGACGAGGTGCTGGCCGAGGTGCGGCAGGTGCTCGCGGCCGAGACCGTGTCCTTCCGCTGGGAAGCGGGCGACGTGCTGATGCTCGACAACATGCTGGTCGCCCACGCCCGCGCGCCGTTCCAGGGACCGCGCAAGGTGGTGGTCGCCATGGCCGAGCCGCACGGCAACCTGGGCGTGGCCGATTTCCAATGAATCCCTGCTTATCGAGGACGAGCAATGAACGTCGCACCGGCTGAACGCCGCCATCCCGACCACTTCGTCGCCCATTTGCGCCAGCTGGCCGCTGAACGTCCCACCGACACTGCGCTGGTGGTGGTGGACGAGGTGGACGGCGTCGCGCGTGACCGCGCCATCGACTACCGCACGCTGGACGCGCGGGTGAAGGCGCTGGCCGCCACGTTGCAGCGCCAATTCGGTCCGGGCGGGCGCGTGCTGCTGCTGCTGGACAACGACGATCACTACGTCGTTGCCTTTTTTGCCTGCCTCTATGCTGGCCTCGTTGCCGTGCCGGTGTTCCCACCCGAGTCTTCGCGGCCGCAGCATGTGGCGCGGCTGCTCGGCATCGTCGCCGATGCGAGGGCCTGCTGCATCCTCACCATCGAGGCAATGCATGGGCTGGTGGAAGGCGCGGCGCAGCGGCTGAATGCGGTATCGGTGCTGGTGGTTGACCAACCCGGCGACACCTGCGCCGAGGACTGGATCGAACACATTCCGCGTGCCGACGACATTGCCTTCCTGCAGTACACCTCCGGCTCCACCTCCGATCCCAAGGGCGTGATGGTCAGCCACGGCAACCTGATGGCTAACGAGCGCGCCATCGAAGAGGGGCTGGCCGTGCGCGCGGACGACGTATTTGTCTCCTGGCTGCCACTGTTCCACGACATGGGCCTGATCGGCGGCATGCTGCAACCGATCCACCGCGGCATCAAGCTGGTGCTGATGACGCCACGCTTCTTCCTGGAGCGGCCGGCGCGCTGGCTGGAAGCCATTGCGCGCCATCGTGGCACCATCAGCGGCGGGCCGGACTTTGCCTACCGGCTGTGCCTGGAGCGGATCAACGAGACGCAGGCCCAGGCATTCGATCTGTCGAGCTGGCGGCTGGCCTTTTCCGGTGCCGAACCGGTACGCCACGATACGCTGGCCGAATTCTGCGAGCGCTACGCAGCCGCCGGCTTTGCGTCCGGCGCCGTCTACCCCTGCTATGGCCTGGCGGAAGCCACGTTGTTCGTCACCGGTGGCACGCGCGGGCATGGCATGGTCGCCGGTCGCTTTGCTGCCGCGGGCCTCGCCGCAGGGCGGGCCGATATCGCCGGGGATGGCACCACGCTGGTGGGCTGCGGCCATGCACCGTCCGGCCACGCCGTGCAGATCGTCGATCCGGCCACGCTGCGCGTGCTTGCAAACGACGAGGTCGGCGAGATCTGGGCCGCTGGCCCGAGTATTGCCGTGGGCTACTGGAACCGGCCCGATGCCACTGGCGAGACCTTCGTCGAGCACGGTGGTCGCCGCTGGCTGCGTACCGGCGACCTGGGCTTTGTCCACGCTGGCGAGCTCTACATCACCGGTCGCGCCAAGGACATGATCATCGTCCGCGGCCACAACCTGTACCCGCAGGACATTGAGCGCGCGATCGAGGCCGAGGTCGAGCTGGTGCGCAAGGGGCGCGTTGCGGCATTCGCGATGAAGGGCGCGGCGGGCGAGGGCATCGGCGTGGCCGCCGAGCTGCCGCGCGGTACGCAGAGGCTGGTATCGGCCGATGCGCTGGTCGAGGTGCTGAGCAGCGTGGTGAGTGAGCTGTGCGGCGAGCCGCTGTCGGTGGTGGTGCTGCTCAACCCCGGTGCACTGCCCAAGACCTCCAGCGGCAAGCTGCAGCGCAGTGCCTGCCGCAAGGGCTGGCAGGCGCGTACGCTCGATGCCTACGCCATCCACGAGTTCGGCGCCTGGGCGTCGGGCGGTTCGACCGTGCCGGTGGCCGACAAGGTGCCCCTGGCACCGTTCGAAGCCGAGTTGGCGGCGCTCTGGCGTCGCGTGTTGCGCCTGCCCGAGCATGCTGCGCTGGCGCGCGATGCCCATTTCTTCACCCACGGCGGCAATTCGATCGCCGCTGCACAACTGGCGGCGCTGGTCGCCGAGCGCTGGCAGCTGGCGATGCCGCTGCGCACACTGTTCGAACAGCCGCGCCTTGCCGACATGGCCGCAGCCTTGCTGCGCGCCCGCGAAGCCGGCGGCCAGCCGGCACCCGCTGCCATTGCGCCGCGCCGCGCGGAGCAGGGCGAGCTGTTGCCACTGTCCCATGCGCAGCAAAGCCAGTGGTTTCTGTGGCAGCTCGATCGCGACAGCACCGCCTATCACATCAGCGCTGCGCTGCAGCTGTCCGGGCCGCTCGATGCGCGTTGGCTGGAGGCGGCGTTCAACGATCTGGTCGCCCGGCATGAGTCGCTGCGCACGGTGTTCGGCCAGCATGCGGATGGCAGCGCCTGGCAGCGCGTGTTGCCGGCGACATCGTTCGCGCTGGCTCGCATCGACCTGAGCCAGATGCCGGCCGCGTCGCGGGAAGAACGGACTCGCGATGCGCTGCAGGCGCTGCACGCCACGCCGTTTGACCTCACCGCAGGTCCGCTGCTGCGGGCTGCGCTGGTGCACCTGGGTCCCAACGAACAGGTGCTGGCGGTCACCCTGCACCATATCGTGGCCGATGGCGCATCGATGCAGGTGATCGTCGACGAGCTCGCCACCGGCTACCTCGCGCATGCCGCCGGTGCAGGCTCGTCCGAGCCCTTGCCGCTGCAATACGCCGACTACACGCTGTGGCAGCGCGAGCGGCTGGCCGCCGGGCTTGCCACGCAGCAACTGGACTGGTGGCGTGCGGCACTGGGCGAGGAGCAGCCCGTGCTGTCCCTGCCGCTTGACCATCCCCGCCAGCCGCAGGCCCGTTATCGGGCCGGTCGGCAGCGCATCGAGCTACCGGCAACGCTGCAGTCGGCCGTACGCACCGCCGCGCAGGCAGCCGATGCCACGCCCTTCATGGTGCTGCTGGCGGCCTACCAGGCAGTGTTGTACCGCCACACGGGTCAACACGACATCCGCGTCGGCGTGCCGGTGGCGGCACGCAACCACCCGCAGCTGGCGGGCCTGATCGGTTTCTTTGTCAACACACTGGTGCTGCCTGCCCAGTTGCATGGCCGCATGCCGCTCGCCGATCTGCTGGCGCAGGTGCGCCAGGCCGCGCTCGGCGCGCAGGAGCACCAGGACCTGCCGTTCGAGCAACTGGTGGGCGCTCTGCAGCGGGGACGCAGCCTCAGCCAATCGCCGCTGTTCCAGGTGGCATTCAACTACGTGCAGGAGGACCTCAGCGCCTTCGCCCGCTGGCCTGGCATGGCCGTGCGCCGCCTGGCATTGCCGGAGCAGCACGCGCAGTTCGACCTTACGCTGGAAGTGCGCGAGAGCAGTGATGGTGTGCTGGCGCTGGAACTTGTCTACGCCGCCGAGCTGTTCGAGCCGGCGACGATGGCGCGCTTCGGCAATGCCTACCAGCGGATGCTGGCGGCACTCGCCAACACCGGCGACATCGCGATCGGCGATGTGGCACTGCTGAATGACGATGATCGGGCCCAGCTCGATGTCTGGGGCGTGAACCGGCATCGCTACGACGACATCGAGCCGGTGCACCGCTTGTTTGCCCGCCATGCACGGCAACGGCCCGATGCCACGGCGCTGCTGTTCGGCGAGGTGGCGCTGAGCTACGGGGAGCTGAACCGTCGTGCCAACCGACTGGCGCACCGGTTGCTGGTGTTGGGTCTGCGACCGGAAAGCCGCGTCGGCGTGGCGCTCGAGCGCTCGGTGGAGCTGGTGGTCGGCCTTTTGGCCATCCTCAAGGCCGGTGCGGCCTATGTGCCACTCGATCCGGACTACCCGGCCGACCGGCTGGCCTATATCGCGGCCGACAGCGGCATCAGCCTGCTGCTCACCCAGCGCAGCCTGCTGTCGCTGCTGCCGGAGCGTACCGATGTGCCAGTACTGACGCTCGATGCGCTGGATCTCTCGGCCGAGCGCGACGGCGATCCCGAGGTGACAGTGCATGGCGATCAGCTCGCCTATGTGATCTACACCTCGGGCTCGACCGGCCGGCCCAAGGGCGCGGCCAACCGCCACCGCTCGCTGACCAACTGCATGCGCTGGATGCAGGATGTCTACGCCCTGGGGGATGGGGACACCGTGCTGCACAAGGCGCCGTTCGGCTTCGATGTCTCGGTGTGGGAGCTGTTCTGGCCGCTGACCGCCGGTGTGCGGCTGGTGGTGGCGCAGCCGGGTGACCATCGCGATCCGGAGCGCATCGTGCAGCTGATCGAGCGGCACCAGATCACCACGCTCAATTTCGTGCCGGCCATGCTGCAGGCCTTCCTCGCCCATCGCGGCATCGAGCACCGTACCCGCCTGCGCTACGTGATCTGCGGTGGCGAGGCGATGCCGGCGCATACCCAGCGCGAGGCATTGCAACGGCTGGCCGGCATCAGCCTGCAGAACCTGTACGGCCCGACCGAGACCACCATCCACGTCACTCAGTGGACCTGCCGCATCGATGGCCAGACCCAGGTGCCGATCGGGCGGCCCATCCACCACACCAGCACCCATGTGTTCGATGCCGATCTCAACCTGGTGCCGCCGGGGGTAGCGGGCGAGCTTTATCTCGGCGGCCTGGGCCTGGGACGCGGCTATCTCGGCCGACCTGGCCTCACTGCCGAGCGGTTTGTCGCCGATCCGTTCGATCCCGAGGGGGGGCGGCTCTATCGCACTGGCGATCTGGTGCGCTGGAACGGCGAGGGCCAGCTGGAGTACCTGGGCCGGATCGACCACCAGGTGAAGATCCGCGGCTTCCGCATCGAGCTGGGTGAAGTCGAGGCACAACTCCTGGCACAGCCCGGTGTGCGCGAAGCGGTGGTGGTGGCGCAGGATGGTCCGGCCGGTGCACGCCTCATCGGCTATGTGGCGGCGCACGCTGGAGAAGCGATCGACTCCGCCGCACTGCGCACCGCGCTGGCGGCCCAGCTGCCCGACTACATGGTGCCGAGCGCGCTGATGGTGCTCGATGCATTGCCGCTCAACCCCAATGGCAAGGTCGATCGCAAGGCCCTGCCAGTGGCGGAGCTGGGTTTGCGCAGCCATTACGCCGCACCACACGGTGAAGTCGAGCAGGCGCTGGCGGCGATCTGGGCCGAGCTCCTGGGCGCCGAGCGCGTAGGCCGCCATGACAACTTCTTCGAACTGGGCGGCCATTCACTGCTGCTGCTGGCAGTGCTGCGGCGGGCTGAGGACGTGTTGCCACGTCCGGTCAGCGTCGTGGAGCTGTTCCAGTACCCGACCATCGCGGCGCTGGCCGATTTCCTGCAACAGGGCAGCACGCGCCAGGTTGCGGCATTGGACGAGGCCCAGGAGCGCGCCCGCCGCCAGCGCGCATCGATGATGCAACGCAAGCCCAACCTGGAAAGGACGCCTTCATGAACGCGCGCCATTGCGACGACCCGCTCGATGCGTTGACCGGGATGGAGATCGCCATCGTCGGTATGGCCGGGCGCTTTCCCGGCGCCGACGGCATCGATGCCTTCTGGCGCAACATCCGTGATGGCGTCGAATCGGTCCGCCGGTTCAGCGACGAGCAATTGCGACAGCGCGGGGTGTCCGAGGCCGCGCTGGCCGACCAAGCCTACGTCAAGGCCGGCGTCGTGTTCGACGGCATGGACCAGTTCGATGCCGGCTTCTTCGGCTATACGCCGCGCGATGCCGAAATGCTCGATCCACAACAGCGAGTGTTCCTGGAAACCGCATGGCAGGCACTGGAGCATGCCGGCTATGGCGATCCGGCGCAGGCTGGCGTTGTCAGCGTGCATGCCGGCAGCGGCGCCAACCTCTATCTCACGCGCCAGCTGATGCCGGCGCTGGCGCTGAATGGCAGCCAGGACATCGCCGCTTTCCTCGGCGCGCTCAACGGCAATGACAAGGATTCGCTGGCGACACGCGTGGCCTACAAGCTCGACCTGCGCGGCCCGGCACTGTCGGTGCAGACCGCGTGCTCGACCTCGCTGGTGGCGGTGCACCTGGCCTGCCGTGGCCTGCTCAACCACGAGGCCGATCTGGCGCTGGCCGGCGGCGTGTGGCTGAACCTGCATCAGGGCGAAGGCTACCGCCACCAGCAGGGTGCCATCCTGTCGCCGGACGGCCACTGCCGCGCCTTCGACGAGCAAGCGGCGGGCACCGCCATCGGCAGCGGCGCCGGCGTGGTGGTGCTCAAGCGGCTCACCGATGCGCTGGCCGACGGCGACACCATCCACGCGGTGATCAAGGGCTCGGCGCTGAACAACGATGGCGCCGACAAGGTCGGCTATACCGCGCCCAGCGTGAACGGTCAGGCCGAGGTCATCCTCGCCGCGCAATCGATCGCCGAGGTGCCGGCCGATTCCATCGGCTATGTGGAGGCACATGGCACTGGCACCACGCTGGGCGATCCGATTGAGATCGCGGCGCTGAGCCAAGCCTTCCGTCACAGTACGCCACGGCTGGGTTACTGCGCCCTCGGCTCGGTGAAGACTAACATCGGCCATCTGGACGCCGCAGCCGGCGTCGCCGGCCTCATCAAGACGACGCTGGCGCTGGCGCATCACACGCTGCCGCCCAGCCTCAATTTCCGTCGCGCCAATCCCAATATCGATTTCGCGGCGAGCCCGTTCTATGTCAACACCAGCGCCCGGCCGTGGCCGGCTGGCGCCGCGCCGCGCCGCGCCGGGGTGAGCTCCTTTGGCATGGGGGGCACCAACGTGCATCTGGTACTGGAAGAGGCGCCCGAGCACATGGCCACCCCTGCGGCCGAACGCACGCAGCTGCTGCTGGTGTCCGCACGCAGCGCGGCAGCACGCGATGCTGCCGCGGCGCGCCTGGCCGATGCGCTGGCCGGGCAGCCTGGCCTCGCGCTGCCGGATGTGGCGCACACGCTGCGGCTGGGGCGCAAGCGCTTCGCCCAGCGTACGGTGGTGCTGGCAGACGATCACGCCGGTGCAATCGACGCACTGTGCCACACGCGCACTGGCCAAGCGTATGCCGGCGAGGCATTGTCCGCCGCGCCGGGCCTCGCACTGCTGTTCCCCGGTCAGGGCGCGCAGCACGCCGGAATGGGCGAGGCGCTGTATCGCGACGAGCCGGTGTTCCGTGATGCGATCGACTACTGCTGCGAGCGGCTGCAACCGCAGCTCGGATTGGACCTGCGCACGCTGTTCCACCCGCAGCCGGGTGATGAGGACGCCGCTGCAGCTCAGCTCGGCCAGACTGCATTGACCCAGCCCGCACTGTTCGTGCAGCAGTACGCGCTGGCCCAGCTGTGGCTGAGCTGGGGCGCTCAGCCCGATGCATTGCTCGGGCACAGCATCGGCGAATATGTGGCGGCATGCATTGCCGGCGTGTTCACGCTCGATGATGCGCTGGCCCTGGTCGCCGCCCGTGGCCGCTTGCTGCAGGCCTGCCCGCCCGGCGCCATGCTGGCGGTGGGTCTGCCCGAGCAGTCGCTGCGTACTGCCTTGCCGGCCGGCTGCGATCTGGCGGCGATCAATGCCCCCGACTTGTGCGTGCTCGCCGGGCCCGCCGACGCCATCGACGCCGCCGAGCGCACCTATGCAGCAAACGGTGTGGCGCTGCGCAGGCTGCGCGTGTCGCACGCATTCCACTCTGCGCTGGTAGCGCCCATGCTGGCCGAGTTCGGCGCGCTGCTTGCCGGCATTGCAATGCAGCCACCGCGCATTCCCATCGCTTCGAATGTCACCGGCCGCTGGATCACGCCGGAGCAGGCCTGCGATCCCGCCTACTGGCTGGAGCACCTGAGGGGTACGGTGCGCTTCGCCGATGGCTTGGCCACACTGCTGGCGCGTCCGGACCGCGTCTTGCTGGAAGTGGGGCCGGGAGAAACGCTGACCAGCCTCGCGCGGCGCCACCCGGCGCTGGCCGGCCGGCCGGCGATTGCCAGCCAGTGCCATCCGGACCGTCGCGCGCAGAACGCACGCCAGCCTCTGCGCGCGCTGGCACAGCTGTGGGTGGCGGGCATCGAGCTTGACGTGCTGGCCCGGCATACGGCCGGCATGCGGCGGGTGCCGCTGCCGAGCTATCCATTCGAGCGCGCGTCGTACTGGATCACCCCAGCAGCTGGTGTGGCCGCTGCACCGGCGCGCGAGACGGGCCCCGCTGGCTGGCTGTATGCGCCGCTGTGGCGCCGCGCTGTGCCGCAACCGGATGCCCTGCCAACGGGCGATGGCCCGGTGCTGTTGCTGGCCGATGCGCTCGGCATTGCCACGCAGCTTGCTGCGCGCTGGCGTGCTGCCGGTCGGCGTGTGATCGTGGCGGAGCCAGGTTCCAGGTTTGACCGGGTCGGTGCTGACCATTTCCAGGTACGCGTCGCCGAGCGCAACGACTTTGCGGCGCTGCTGAGCGAGGTCGGCGCCATCACCGATATCGTCCACTTGTGGAGCCTGGATGGCACACAGCGTCGATCAACGGCCGAGCTGTTGGCGCGCGGGTTTCACAGCCTGCTGGCGCTGGCGCAGGCGCTCGATTCGGCAGGGCTCGCCGGGCAGCCGCTGCGGCTGACTGTGCTGGCCGACGGCGTCGAGGATGTCGACGGCAGCGAGCGGCTGTGTGCGGAGAAGGCGACGTTACCGGCCGCGTGCAAGGTGCTGGCGCAGGAATATCCGCACTTGGCCTGCCGGCTGGTCGACGTGATCGCGGCGGCTATGCCGGATGCGGCGTGGCTGGAGGCTGTCTGCACCGAGATGGCCGTGGCCGACGGGCCGTCGCCACTGGCGCTGCGCGGCCGGCATCGCTGGTTCAAGGATTACGAAGCGGTGACTGCCCCGGCGGCGTCCTCGCGGTTGCGCGAGGGCGGTGTCTACCTGATCACGGGCGGCTTGGGCGGCGTGGGGCTGGCACTGGCTCGGCATCTGGCCCGGCGCCATCGGGCGCAACTGGTGCTGCTGGGCCGCAGTGCGCTGCCGCCGCGTGAGCAATGGCCGGCGCTGATTGCCAAGGGCGAGCCCGCGCAGGCGGCACGACTGCAGGCGGTGCTGGATCTGGAAGCCGCTGGTGCCGAGGTACTGGTGCTCGCCGCCGATGTGGCCGATGCATCCGCCTGGCCTGTGGTACTGGCAGCTGTGCGGCAGCGCTTTGACGCGCTGCATGGCGTGATCCACGCGGCGGGCATCGCCGGGGGCGGCATCGCGGCGCAACGCAGTCGCGCGGATGCCGAGGCGGTGCTGGCGCCCAAGCTCGCAGCGCGCGGCCTGCTCGATGCACTCGGTGATGCGCCGCTCGATTTCGTACTGCTGTGCTCATCGCTCAGCGTGCTGACCGGTGGCTTCGGCCAGCTCGATTATTGCGCAGCCAATGGTTTTCTTGATGCGCTGGCTGCGGAAACCACCACGCCACAGCGTCCGGTGCTCACCGTGAATTGGGACGTATGGCGCGGCCTGGGCATGGCAGCGGCGCAGCAATTGCCTGACGGCATTGGCATCGGCGCACACGACGCCGGCCCGCTGCTCGAACAACTGTTGGCCATGCCGGCGGCATCGCAGCTGGCGGTTTCGACCGCACCGCTGCAGCCCTTGCTTGCCGGCCAGCCTTCGCTGGCGCTGGCCGAGCGCCTGGGCGGCGAGACGCCACCGCGTCGCGCCGGCCATCCACGCCCGATGCTCACCACGCCGTTCCTGGCGCCGGAGGAGGGCTTGGAGGCCGACCTTGCCGTGCTCTGGAGCGAATTCCTCGGCATCACCGGAATCGGGGCGGACGACAGCCTGTTCGAGCTCGGCGGCGATTCGCTGCTGGCAATCCAGCTGCTGGCGCGGGTACGGCAGGCCTATGGCGTGGAGTTGCACCCGGGAACGCTGTTCCGCGCGCCGACCATTGCCGCGCTGGCGCGGCAGATCGAAACACACCTGATCGAAGAACTGGAAAACGTGCAGCCGGCCGAGCCGGCGCCACTCGCAGTCTGAGGAAAGCCGAATGTCCGACCTGCATGATCTATCCGAGCGTCGCGCCCGCCTGAGCGACGCGCAACGCGCGCAACTGGCACAGCGGCTGCGCGGCAGCGGGGCCGCGCCTGCTGCGCCGCACATCGAGCGCATTGCCGCGCGCGAAGCGGCACCGGCCTCGTTTGCCCAGCAGCGGCAATGGCTGATGTGGAAGATGGACCCTGACAGCGCCGCCTACCACCTGAGTGGCGGCTTGCAGTTCGACGGCACGCTCGACGTGGTGGCGCTGCGCGCTGCGCTGCAGGCCTTGGTGGCCCGGCATGAATCGCTGCGCACCGTGTTCTGCGAGGCGGCCGATGGCAGCCTCACGCAGCAGGTGCAGCCGTCCGGCAACGACATGCTGCAATGGCTGGACCTTGGTGGGCGCGATGCTGCAGCGAGCGAGGCGATGCTGGCCGAGGAAACGCATCGCCTGTGCGCCATGCCGTTCGATCTCGAACACGGACCGCTGCTCCGGCTCAGCCTGTTGCGGCTTGCCCCTGACCAGCATCGCTTGCTGGTCGTGATGCACCACATCGTGTCCGATGGCTGGTCCACCCAGCTGATCCTCGACGAGCTGGCCACGCTTTACCGTGCGCAACGTCAGCGCATCGCGTCGCCCTTGCCTGCGCTGCGGGTGCAGTATCTCGATTTTGCGTCGTGGCAGCGCCGCCTGCTCGATGGCGGCGAGCGCCAGCGTCAGCTGGCCTACTGGCGCGCCCAACTGGGCGAGGACCAGCCGGTACTGCAGTTGCCGGTGGATGGCCTGCGGCAGGCCGACGCGCGCTATGCCCAGGCGCAGGTATGCGTACCGTTGCCGGCATTGCTGGGCCAGGCGCTGCGTCAGTGCGCGCAAGCGCAGGGTGTCACGCTCTACATGTTGTTGCTGGCAGGCTTCCAGGCGCTGCTGTATCGCCATACCGGCGAGACCGACCTGCGCGTGGGCGTGCCCACTGCCAACCGCCATCATGCCGACACCGCCGGCATCGTCGGCTTTTTTGCCAATACCCAAGTGCTGCGCGTGCAGCTGGCGCCGCGCACCACGCTGGCCGAATTGCTGGCGCAAACGCGCGATGCGGCGCTTGGCGCCCAGGCACATCCGGACCTGCCGTTCGAGCAGCTGGTCGAAGCGCTGCAGCCCGAGCGCAGCTGGGGCGTGTCGCCGCTGTTCCAGGTGGCGTTCAATCACCTGCGGCACGATCGCCGCGCACTCTCCGGCTGGCCAGCACTGCAGGTGACGCGGCTGGAGCTGATGCAGCCCGCCGCGCAGTTCGAGCTGACGCTGCAGACCTTCGAGGACGAAACCGGCCAGGTCGAGCTGCAATTCAAGTACGCCGCCGAATTGTTCGAGCCGGCAACGGCGGAGCGCTGGGTTGGCCACTACCTGCGCCTCCTTACCGCCCTGGCGGACCAGCCAGAGCTGCCGGTCGAGGAGGTGAACCTCCTGGCGCTGCCCGAAGCCGCGCAACTGCAGGACTGGGGTGCCGTACGCAACGGCAGTACCACGCAGTCGCCATTGCACCGGCTGTTCGAGCACCATGCGGCCAGCAGGCCGGATGCGCCGGCCCTGCGCTGCGAGGATGCTGCCCTCGACTACGCGGAGCTGAACCGCCGCGCCAACCGGTTGGCGCACCGGCTGATCGCGCTCGGCGTGCGCCCCGAAGTGCGGGTCGGCCTCGCCGTGGCGCGCTCGGTTGAGCTGGTTGTGGGGCTGCTCGCCATCCTCAAGGCAGGCGGCGCTTATGTGCCGCTCGATCCGACCTATCCGCAGGAGCGCCTCGATTACATGGCGCAGGACAGCGGTATCGCGCTGCTGCTCACCCAGCACGAGCTGGCGCCGCGCTTTGCCGATCAGGCTGGCCTGCAGGTGCTGGCGATGGATACGCTGGACCTTGCCGCCGAATCGACCGACAACCCGGGCGTGACGGTAGCGGGCGCCAATCTTGCCTACGTGATCTATACCTCGGGCTCGACCGGCCGGCCCAAGGGTGCGCAGCTCACGCACGACAACGTGACGCGGCTGCTGTCCGCCACCGCACCGTGGTTCGGCTTTGGCCCTGGCGACAGCTGGACCCTGTTCCACGCCTATGCCTTCGATTTCTCGGTGTGGGAGATCTTCGGGGCGCTGTGCAGCGGGGGCCGGCTGGTCGTGGTGCCGTACTGGGTCAGCCGATCGCCCGAGGATTTCCTCGCCTTGCTGGTGCGCGAGCGTATCACCGTGCTGAACCAGACGCCGTCGGCCTTCGGGCAGTTGGCCCACGCGGTGGAGGTGGTGGGCGGCAGGCCCGAGCTGGCACTGCGCTATGTGATCTTCGGTGGCGAGGCGCTGGAGCCGGAAACGCTGCGCGGCTGGTTCGCGCGCTTTGGCGACGATACGCCGCAGCTGATCAATATGTACGGCATCACCGAGACCACCGTGCATGTGACCTACCGCCGCATCACCAGTGCTGACCTGGGTGCCGGGCGCAGCCCGGTGGGCGTGGCGATACCGGACCTGGGCGTGCGGGTGCTTGATGGCGCGCTGAACCCGGTGCCGATCGGCGTGCCGGGTGAGCTCTACGTGAGTGGCGCCGGCCTGGCGCGCGGCTATCTTGATCGCCCGGGGCTCAGCGCCGAGCGCTTCGTTGCCGACCCATTCGATGCGCTGGGTGGGCGGCTCTACCGCAGTGGCGATCTGGCGCGCTGGCGCGCGGCGGGCGAGCTGGAATACCTGGGGCGGATCGATCACCAGCTGAAGATCCGCGGTTTTCGCATCGAGCTGGGCGAGATCGAGGCGCAGTTGCTGGTGCAGCCTGCCGTGCGCGAGGCGGTGGTGCTGGCGCGCCCGGCCGTGGCCGGGCCGGAGCTCGTCGCCTATGTCTCGGCGCAGCGCGATCATGCGCCCGATATTGCCGTGTTGCGTACCGCGCTGGCTCAGTCGCTGCCCGACTACATGGTGCCGGCGCGCTTCGTGGTGCTCGATGCGCTGCCACTGAATGCCAACGGCAAGGTCGATCGCAAGGCCTTGCCCGAGCCGGATGCCGTCGCGCGCAGCCACGTACCGCCGCAGGGCGAGGTGGAGGAGGGGCTGGCGGCAATCTGGACAGAGGTGCTGGGCCTTACGCGGGTAGGGCGCGACGATCACTTCTTCGAGCTGGGTGGCCATTCACTGGCGGTGCTGCAGGTGCAGACGCGTGTGCAGCAGCGGCTCGGCGTGAAGTTGCCGTTGTCCGACTACTTCCGTCAGCCACGCCTCGCCGAACTCGCGGCCACGCTGGCGGCGAACCGCGCGGCCAGCGTGGGGGCAGATACCGCCGCATTGACGCAGATGCAGGCCTTGCTCGACACGCTGGAAGGCTAGCCGCATGGCTATCCCCGTTCGCGATCCGGTCATTCCGGGAGGTGCCGCTGGTGCCTCCTGTCCGCCATGCCGCGCCTGAACCTGCTTGCCCGGTTGCGCATCGCCCACCCATTGCTCCATCCATCGCAGGCCCCGTCATGACCTTCGACAAACACGACATCGCGCAGCGCTTCGCCCGGCTGCCGCGCGCCAAGCAGGCCGTGTTCCTGCAAGCCCTGCAGCAGCAGGGCCTCGACTTTTCCAGCTTGCCCATCGTACCGGCGCCACACGCTGACGACGCGTTGCCGCTGTCGTTCGCGCAACTGCGGCAATGGTTCCTCTGGCAGCTGGAGCCACAGAGCACCGCCTACCACATCGCTGGCGCGATTCGCCTGCGCGGCCCGCTGGCGCACGATGCCGTGCAGGCGAGCTTCGCCGCCATCGTTGCGCGCCATGCGGTGCTGCGCACGGTGTTCCGGCCTGGGGCCGAAGGTGGTGTGGTGCAGCATGTCCGTCCAGCTGCGGCGCCCGATCTGACCGTGATCGACTTGAGCGAGCTCGGCGCCGAGCGGCGCGAGGATGAGGCGTTCGCTGCAGCACAGCGCTTCAACGCCATGCCGTTCGATCTGACGCAGGGCGCTTTGCTGCGGCTGGGACTGATCCAGCTCGCCGCGGACGATCACGTGCTGGTGGTGGTGATGCACCACATCGTGTCGGACGGCTGGTCGATGCAGCTGCTGGTCGACGAGTTCGTCGCGAACTACCGCGCGCACTGCGACAGCAGCATGGTGCAGCTGCTGCCATTGCCGATCCAGTACGCCGACTACGCCGCCTGGCAGCGCAACTGGCTGGATGCCGGCGAGCGCGAGCGCCAGCTCGGCTACTGGCGTGAACAGCTGGGCGAGTCGCAACCGGTACTGCAGCTCGCCACCGATCGTCCCCGCCTGCCCAGCGCACGGTATCGCAGTGCCAGCCATGCGGTGATACTGCCACTCCAGCTCGCGGCCAGCCTGCGCCTGCGTGCGCAGGCCGAGGGCGCGACACTGTTCATGGCGCTGCTGGCTGCGTTCCAGGCGCTGCTGTATCGCCATACCGGCCAGGGTGACCTGCGCATTGGTGTGCCTACGGCCAATCGCCAGCGCGAGGAGACGGCCGGGCTGATCGGCTTCTTCGTGAATACCCAGGTGCTGCGTGGCCGGCTCGATGGCCGCACCGGTCTTGGCGCGTTGCTGCAGGCCACGGCCGAGGCCACGCTCGGGGCACAGGCGCACCAGGATCTGCCATTCGAGCAACTGGTCGAGGCGTTGCAGCCCGAGCGCACGCTTGGTGTCAGCCCCTTGTTCCAGGTGATGTTCAACCATCAGCAGGGTGATTTGCGTGCGTTGCAGCAACTGCCGGAGCTGGCGCTGGAGGACTATCCGCTTGGTGGGCAGGCAGCGCAGTTCGAGCTGGTGCTGACCACGCACGAGCACGATGATGGCAGCCTCAGCCTGCGCTTCGACTACGCCGCCGAGCTGTTCGAGCCCGCTACCATTGCCCGCTGGGCCGAGCACTACCAGGCGCTGCTGGCGGCGATCGCCGATACGCCGCACCTGACTGTTGGCGACGTTGCGCTGCTGGGTACTGCCGAGGCTGGCAACCTTGCGCATTGGGGCCGCAGCCACGCCAAGGTGGCGGTGCAGGCCCCTGTGCCGCAGCTGGTCGAGCACCAGGCTGAGAGCCGGCCCGATGCCACGGCGATCATCCTTGGCGGCGAGCGCCTGAGCTATGGCGAACTCAATGCCCGTGCCAACCGGCTGGCGCACCGGCTGATCCAGCTGGGTGCGGGCGCGGAAACCCGCGTCGGCGTGGCGATGACGCGCTCGCTCGATCTGGTGATCGGCTTGCTGGCGGTGTTCAAGGCAGGCGGTGCCTATGTGCCGCTCGATCCAGCCTATCCAGCCGAGCGGCTCGAATACATGATGGCCGACAGCGGTATCGCGCTGCTGCTCAGCCACGGTACGCTGCTCGGGCAGTTGCCGCAGCTCGCTGGCCTTACGGTACTGGCGCTGGACGAGGCCGACCTGGCCGGCGAGCCGGCATACAACCCCGGCTTGCCGGTGCACGATGCGCAGCTGGCCTACGTGATCTACACCTCAGGCTCCACCGGCCAACCCAAGGGCGTGGCAGTGGCGCACGGTCCGTTCAGCATGCATTGCCAGGAAACGGCGCCGTGCTACGACATGGATGCACAGTCGTGCGAGCTGCACTTTTTGTCGTTCTCCTTCGATGGCGCCCATGAGCGGCTGTTCACGGCGTTGTGCTGCGGTGCCACCGTGCTACTGCGCGACGACGCGCTGTGGAGCGCACAGACCACGCTGCGGGCGCTGGCCGAGCATGGCGTAAGCAACGCGGGTTTCCCGCCTGCCTATTTGCGCCAACTGGCCGAGAGTGCTCGCGAGGACGGCCATTGCCCGCCGGTGGCGCTCTATTCCTTCGGCGGCGAAGCGATGCCGCGCGAAGGCTACGATGCCGTGCGCGCCCATCTGCGCCCGCAACGGCTGATCAATGGCTATGGCCCCACCGAGGCGGTGGTGACGCCCGTGCTGTTCAAGGCCGATGCCGATCGCGGCATTGATTCGGCCTATGCCCCGATCGGCCGGCCGATGGGTGAGCGCAGCGCCTATGTGCTCGATGCCGATCTGAATCTGGTGCCGCAGGGCGGCACGGGCGAGCTCTACCTCGGCGGCCTGGGCCTCGGTCGCGGCTATCTCGGTCGACCCGGCCTCACTGCCGAACGCTTTGTCGCCGATCCGTTCGAGCAAGGCGGCCGCCTCTACCGCACCGGTGATCTGGTGCGCTGGAATGGCGATGGCCAGCTGGAATACCTCGGCCGCATCGATCATCAGGTGAAGATCCGCGGTTTCCGCATCGAGCTGGGCGAGGTGGAGGCGCAACTGTTGGCGCAACCGGGCGTGCGCGAGGCGGTGGTGGTGGCGCAGGGCAGCCCCGCTGGCGCGCGGCTGGTCGCGTACGTGGCGGGGCAGTCACTGGCTTCGTCCGCACTGCGTGCGGCGCTGGCCGCCCGCCTGCCGGACTACATGGTGCCGAGTGCGCTGATGGTGCTGGCATCGCTACCGCTGAACCCCAACGGCAAGGTGGACCGCAAGGCCCTGCCTGCGGTGGAGCTGGGCGGCGATGCCCACTACGAAGCACCGCAAGGCGAGATCGAAACCGCGCTGGCGGCGATCTGGGCCGGGCTGCTCGGCATCGAGCGTGTCGGCCGGCATGACAACTTCTTCGAATTGGGCGGCCATTCGCTGCTGGCGCTGGGCTTGGTCGAAGCGGTGCAGCGCCGCGGCTGGGTCATGGAAGTGCGCGCGCTGTTTCAGCATCCGCAACTGGCCGAGCTGGCTGCGGCGATCATGGTGGCGGAGACGGTGCCCGCCGTGGTGGTGCCGCCCAATGGCATCCCCCCGGGTTGCACCGCCATCACCCCGGATATGCTGCCGCTGGTGGCGCTGGAGGCGGCGCAGCTCGATCGCATCACCGCGCTGGTGCCGGGCGGCGCGGCGAATATCCAGGATATCTACCCGCTGGCGCCACTGCAGGAAGGCATCCTGTTCCATCACGCACTGCAGGCGCAGGGTGACGTGTATGTGACCACGCAGGCACTGGCTTTCGACAGCCGCGAGCGCCTGGAGCACTTCGCCGCCAGCCTCGACGCAGTGATCGCGCGGCACGACATCCTGCGTACCTCGGTGCTGTGGGACGGCTTTGCCGAGCCGCTGCAGGTGGTATGGCGCGAGGCGCCACTGCGGCTGCAATGGCTCGACATCGCCGCAGGCGAGGACGCCACTGCGCGGCTGGCGCGCCATGTCGATGCCGTCCATTACCGCATCGATGTACAGCGCGCGCCGCTGATCCACGCCATTGCCGCACACGATGCCGCAGCCGGGCGCTGGCTGCTGCAGCTGCCCTGCCATCACCTGATCACCGATCACACCACACTGGAGCTGCTGGTCGAGGAGATCGACCTGATCCAGCGCGGCGACCCACTGCCACAGCCGGTGCCATTCCGTGATTTCGTTGCCCAGGCGCGGCTCGGTGTGAGCCAGGCTGAGCACGAGGCGTACTTCCGCAAGCAGCTTGGGGATCTGGCCGAGCCGACAGCGCCATTTGGCCTGCTGGATATCCAGGGCGATGGTGGTGATCTCGATACTGCCACATCGCCGCTGCCATCTGCGCTGGCCGCTGCGGTGCGCGAGCAGGCACGGCGCCATGGTGTGTCGGCTGCCACGCTGTGCCACTTGGCATGGGCGCTGGTGCTGGCGCGTGCCACCGGCCGCCGTGATGTGGTGTTCGGCACGGTGCTGTTCGGCCGCATGCAGGGCGAGGGTGCGCGCCGTGCGCTCGGCCTGTTCATCAACACGCTGCCGCTGAGGCTCGACGTCGGTAGTGATGGCGTGGCCGATGGCCTGCGCCAAGCGCACCAGCGGCTGGCGCAACTGCTGCGGCACGAGCACGCCAGCCTGTCGCTGGCGCAGCGCTGCAGTGCACTGCCCGGCGGCACGCCGTTGTTCTCGAGTCTGCTCAACTATCGCTACTCGGCGCACGACGCAGCGGCACCCGCCCAGCGCTGGGAAGGCATGGAGATCCTGGCGGCGCGCGAGCGCACCAACTATCCGCTGACGATCTCGATCGACGATCTGGGCGATGCGTTCACGCTGGAGGTCCAGTCCGCCCGACCGGTATCGGCGCAGCGCGTGTGCGATGACATGGCCGCCGCGCTGCAGGCACTGAGCGATGCGCTCTCCACCCAGGCGGCACGGCCGCTGTGCGACATCGTGCTGCACGGCGATGCGGAGCGTGCCGCGCTGCAGCGCTGGAGCGTGAATCCAGAACGTCATCCGGGCATGCAGCCGGTGCACCGGCTGTTCGAGGCACATGCGCGCAGCCGGCCCGATGCCGTGGCACTGCTGTTCGGCGACACTGCGCTCAGCTATGCCGAGCTCAACCGGCGTGCCAACCAGCTGGCCCATCACCTGATCGCCCAGGGCGTGCGGCGCGAGGCGCTGGTCGGTGTGGCGGTCGAGCGCTCGGTGGAGCTGGTGGTGGCGCTACTGGCCATCCTGAAGGCGGGCGCTGCCTATGTGCCACTTGATCCGGACTACCCGCAGGACCGGCTGGCCTACATGGTGGCAGACAGCGGCCTGTCGCTGCTGTTGACGCACAGCCGGCTTGCCGGGCTGATCGAGCGCGATGCCGGCTTGCCATCGCTGACACTCGATACACTGCGCCTCGACGACTCGCCGGCGCACGACCCGGACCTCGCCATCGACGGCGAGCAGCTTGCCTACGTGATCTACACATCCGGCTCCACCGGCCGCCCCAAGGGTGCAGGCAATCGCCATGCTGCGCTCTTCAACCGGCTGGCCTGGATGCAGCAGGCGTACGCACTGGGGCCGGACGACACCGTGCTGCAGAAGACGCCGTTCAGCTTCGACGTCTCGGTGTGGGAGTTCTTCTGGCCGTTGATGGTCGGCGCCCGCCTCGCGGTGGCGGCGCCGGGCGATCATCGCGATCCGGCACGGCTGGTGGCGCTGATCATGCAGCATGCTGTGACCACGCTGCACTTCGTGCCGCCGATGCTGCAGGCCTTCCTCGTTCATCCCGGCATCACTTCATGCACCGGCCTGCGCCGTATCGTCTGCAGCGGCGAGGCACTGCCGCTGGAAGCGCAGCATGGCGTATTCGACCGGCTGCCGTGGGTGCAGCTCCACAACCTGTATGGCCCGACCGAAGCCGCCATCGACGTGACGCACTGGACCTGCCGTGCCGAAGCAGCGGGCCATGCCGTGCCGATCGGCGCGCCGATCAGCCAGACCGCCACCTACGTGCTCGATCCCGATCTCAACCTCGCGCCGCAAGGCGTGGCCGGCGAGCTCTACCTCGGCGGCCTGGGCCTGGGGCGCGGTTATCTGGGTCGGCCGGGGCTCACTGCCGAGCGCTTTGTCGCCGATCCGTTCGATCCAGCGGGTGGTCGGCTCTACCGCACCGGTGACCTGGTGCGCTGGAATGGCGACGGCCAGCTGGACTACCTGGGTCGCATCGATCATCAGGTGAAGATCCGCGGTTTCCGCATCGAGCTCGGCGAAGTGGAGGCGCAGTTGCTGGCACAGCCGGGCGTGCGTGAGGCGGTGGTGGTGGCGCAGCATGGCTTGGCTGGCGCACGCCTCGTCGGCTATGTGTCGGCACAGGCCGGGAGCGAGCTCGATCCGGCCGGGTTGCGCGCCGCGCTGGGCGCGCGCCTGCCGGACTACATGGTGCCCAGCGTGCTGACGGTGCTGGACTCCTTGCCACTCAACCCCAACGGCAAGGTGGACCGCAAGGCGCTGCCGGCGGCGGAGCTCGGTGGTCAGGTGCAGTACGAAGCACCGCAGGGTGAGGTGGAGCAGGCGTTGGCGGAGATCTGGGCCGAGCTCCTGGGCGCCGCACGCATCGGCCGGCACGACAACTTCTTCGAGCTGGGCGGTCATTCGCTGTTGGCACTGCAGGTGGCGGCACTGCTCGGTGAGCGTCACGCGGTCACCGTGCCGGTGCGCACGCTGTTCGACCATCCCACGCTGGCTGCCCTGGCCCAGCCCCTCGCCGCGGCAGGCCTTGGTGGTCAGGACCGCAACCAACGCCTATCTGCAATGAGCCTTCTGCTCGACGAATTCGAGGTCTGATCCATGTCGTTCGACGCATCCCAAATCGCCCATCGTTTTGCCGCGCTGGCGCCGGAAGCCCGGCGCGGCTTCCTCGCCAAGTTGCAGGAAGCCGGGCTCCAGTTCACCGAGCTGCCCATCGTGCCGGCCCCGCGCGAGGGCCGGCTGCCGTTGTCCTACGGCCAGCGCGGGCTGTGGCTCACTTGGCGGCTGGACCCGGACAGTGCCGCCTACAATATGGGCGGCGTGTTGCAGCTCAGCGGCGCGCTCGACGTGGCCGCGCTGGAAACGGCGCTGACGCAGCTGATTGCGCGCCACGAGGTGCTGCGCACCGTCTACCTGGCGGAAGGCGATGGCGAGCCGTGGCAGCACATCCTGCCACCGTCGCCGCTGGCCTTGCCCCAGACTGATCTGCGTGATCTGGCCGATACCGAGCGCGATGTCCGGTTGTTGCAGCTGCAACAGGCACTGGTCGGCTCGCCGTGCGCGCTCGATCGCGAGCCGCCATTCCGCACCGCGCTGTGGCGAACTGGCGAAGCGCACCACACGCTGGGGCTGGTGCTGCACCATATCGCTGGCGATGGCTGGTCGATCGGACTTTTGGTCGACGAACTGTTGGCGCTGTACGAAGCGGCGGCGAGTAACAAGTCCGCCGCGCTGGCGCCTCTGCCCATCCAGTTCGCCGACTTTGCCGTCTGGCAGCGCAACTGGCTGGAGGCGGGCGAGAAGGACAGGCAGCTCGACTACTGGCGGCGGCAGCTCGACGATGGCGAGCATGCGCCGCTGTCACTGCCGCGCCCGCAGACGCCGGCCAGTGGCGATGGTAGCCACACGCTCACGTTGCCGGCGGATACCGCTACCGCGTTGCAACGGCTGGCGCGCGAATCAGGCGCTTCGTTGTTCATGGTGATCGTCGCGCTGCTGCAGGCCACACTGCACCGCCATACCGGGCAGGAACAAATCCGCATCGGCACGCCGATGGCCAACCGGCAGAAGGCGGAGACCCAAGGCCTGATCGGCTACCTGTTGAACCTACAGGTGCTGGCCGGCAGGGTCGACGCGCGCATGCGCTTCATCGAGCTGCTGGCGGCGGTGCGCGATAGCACGCTGGGCGCGCAGCAGCATCCGGACCTGCCGTTCGATGCGCTGGTCGATGCGCTGCAGGTCACACGCCGTGCCGGTGAGCATCCGTTGTTCCAGGTGAAATGCACGCAGCAGGCCGCGACCGAGACCCGTCGCACTGTGGCCGGCTTGCAGATCGAGCTGGCGAGTGCCGCGGCCGGCGAGGCGCATTTCGATCTCAGCGTCGATTTCATGGTCGGCAGCGATGGCATCACGCTGAATTTCGCCTACGCGGCACAGCGGCTCGATGCTGCCACGGTCCAACAACTGGCCGATACGTTGCTGGCCTTTGCCGAGCAGGCGGTTGCTGCGCCGGGCAGTCGGCTCGCCGACTGGGCTGTATCGAGGGCAGCCGGGGCACTGGCGGGGGCGCGCATCGCGCACCAGTACCGCACCGTGCTGGAAGGCTGGGATGCGGCAGTGGCGCGCACGCCGGATGCGCTGGCGGTACAGGACGAGGCACAGGCCTACAGCTATGCCGCGCTTGATGCACAGGTGGCGGCGCTCGCCATGCAGTTGCGAGAAGCCGGCGTCGGGCCGGAAACGCGAGTGGGCCTGCATGCGCCGCGCGGCGCCGAGTTCGTACTCGGCGTACTGGCGGTGCTGCGCGCTGGTGCCGCCTATGTACCGCTCGACGTGGCGCTGCCGGCCGAGCGACTCGCTTTCCTGCTCGGCGATTGCGGTGCCAGGCTGTTGTTGTCCACACAGCCGGAATCGGCACCCGGCGCCGTGCCGGTATTGCCATTGCGCTTTGTCGCAGCGCCTGCCGTGGCCGACGGGTCCTGGCCGGTGATCGCGCCGGAACAGGCGGCCTACCTGATCTACACCTCGGGCTCCACCGGTCAGCCCAAGGGCGTGGTGATCAGCCATGGCGCGCTCGCCAACTACACGCAGTCGGTGCTCGCCGCGCTCGATCTGCCGGAAGCCGCGCGCAATGTGGCGATGGTGTCGACGGTGTCGGCCGACCTTGGCCATACCAGCTTCTACGGCGCGCTCTGCAGCGGCCGCACGCTGCATCTGATCGATGCCGCCAGTGCCTTCGACCCGGATCGCTTCGCCCGCTACATCGCCGAACAGCGCATTGACGTGCTGAAGATCGTGCCCAGCCACCTGCAGGCGCTGCTGCAGGCTGCCCGGCCCGAGGACGTGTTGCCGGCGCACGCACTCGTTGTTGGTGGTGAGGCCACGTCTTGGCCCTTGCTCGAACGCATCGCTGCGCTGCAGCCGGCGTGCCGGGTGATCAACCACTATGGCCCGACCGAGACCACGGTGGGCGTGCTGACGCAGCCGGCTGCCTCGGCCAGCCGCGCCGCTGCTGCGCTGCCGCTCGGCGTGCCGCTGGCCAACATCGAGGCCTGGGTGCTCGATGCCACGCTCAATCCGGTGCCAGCCGGCGCCAGTGGCGAGCTGTATCTCGGTGGTGCCGGCGTGGCGCGCGGTTATCAGGGCCGGCCGTGCCTCACCGCGGAGCGCTTTGTCGCCCACCCTGCTGGCGATGGCGAGCGGTTGTATCGCAGTGGTGACCTGGTGCGCCAGCTGCAGGATGGCAGCCTGGAGTTCCTCGGCCGGGCCGACGACCAGGTGAAGATCCGTGGCTACCGGGTGGAGCTGGGTGAGGTACGTGCCGCCTTGCTGGCGCAGCCCGGTGTGATGGATGCGCAAGTGATCGCCGGTGCTGCTGCCGATGGCCGCGCGCAGCTGCTGGCTTACCTCACACCCGATACGCTGGACCTCAGCGCGTTGCGCGCTGCACTGGCCGCGCAACTGCCGGACTACCTGGTGCCGAGCGCGCTGACCGCGCTCGCGGCGCTGCCGCTGACGGCCAATGGCAAGCTTGACCGCAAGGCGTTGCCGGCGCCGCTGGCGGTCACTGCCACGCAGCACGAAGCACCGCAGGGTGAGATGGAGACGGTGCTGGCCGAGATCTGGTGCGAGTTGCTGGGCGTGGTGCGTGTCGGCAGAGACGATTCCTTCTTCTTCCTCGGCGGCGATTCCATCCTCTGCCTGAAGGCGGTGGCGCGGGCGCGCAAGCGCGGTCTCAAGCTCACCGCCAAGCAGTTCTTCGAATTGCAGACGCTCTCGGCCATTGCCGCCGCAGTACAGCCGGCGACGGCGCCCGCGATGGGCATCCCGAGGCTGCCCGCCGAGCGGCGCAGCCAGTGGCTGCCGCTGTCGTATGCGCAGTCGCGGCTATGGTTTCTCTGGCAACTGGAGCCCGACAGCACCGCCTATCACATCGCCGGCGCGCTGCGTTTGACGGGCGAGCTCGACGTGCCTGCCCTGCGTGCCAGCTTTGATGCGTCGCTGGCACGGCACGAATCACTGCGCACGGTGTTCCAGGCGGCTGAGCAAGGACTGGCGCTGCAGCGCATCCAGCCGGCTGGGCCGCTGGAGATCCCGCTGACCGATCTATCGGCGCTGCTGCCGGCCGAGCGTGATGCCGCGGTACGCCAAGCTGCGCTGGCGGTGAATGCCACGCCGTTCGATCTCACCTGCGGCCCGTTGCTGCGTGCCGCGCTGATCCGCGAGAGCACGCAATCGCATGTGCTGGTGGTGGTGATGCATCACATCGTCTCCGATGGCTGGTCGATGCAGCTGCTGGTCGATGAATTCGCCGCCCACTACCTGGCGCAACGTCAGGGGCCGGCGGCGGCACTACCGCCACTGGCCATCCAGTACGCCGACTACGCGCTGTGGCAGCGGCAGTGGCTGGAAGCGGGCGAGCAGGCGCGGCAACTGGCGTATTGGCGCGAACATCTCGGCGAGGTCCACCCGGTGCTGCAGTTGCCGGCGGACCGCCCGCGGCGCGCCGATGGCCGCTACCGTGGTGCCGATCTGGCGCTGAGCCTGCCCGCTACGCTGGTCGATGCCGTACAGCGCCGCGCGCAGGCCGAAGGCGCCACGCTGTTCATGGTGTTGCTGGCGGCGTTCCAGGTATTGCTGCACCGGCAAACCGGCCAGCCGGACATCCGCATCGGCGTGCCCATCGCCAATCGCCAGCGGGTGGAGACCGAGGGCGTGATCGGCTTCTTCGTCAACACCCAGGTGCTGCGGGGCCGGCTGCATGGCCGCAGCGCCTTGCACGAGGTACTGGCCGAGGCGCGGCAGGCGGCGCTCGGCGCGCAGGCGCATCAGGACCTGCCTTTCGAGCAGTTGGTGGAGGCGCTGCAGCCGCAGCGCAGCCTCGGCAGCACGCCGCTGTTCCAGGTGATGTTCAACCACCAGCGCGGCGACCTGCGTGCGCTGTCCAGCCTGCCGGGGCTGACCATCGATGGCTACCCGCTGTCGGAGCAGGAGGCGCAGTTCGAGCTGACGCTCAACAGCCACGAGCACCCCGACGGTCGGGTCGACCTGCTGTTCAACTACGCGGCCGAGTTGTTCGAGCCGGATACCGTGGCGGGATGGGCGCGGCAGTTGCAAGCGATCCTGCACGCGCTGGCCACGGCGCCGGAGCAGGCCGTGGGTGATCTTCTGCTGTTGAATGAAGCCGAGCAGGCCTCTCTGCAGCGCTGGGGCGTGGCGCCGGTGCTGCATGATGGTTTCGAGCCGGTGCAGGCGCAGTTCGAGCGGCTGGTGGTTGAGCAGCCCGATGCGATCGCGCTGGTCCATGGCGAGGTGGAGCTCAGCTATGCCGAGCTGAACCGCCGCGCCAACGCCGTGGCCGTGCGGCTGATCGCGCAAGGCGTGGCGCCGGATGCGCGCGTGGGCATCGCTGTCGAGCGCTCGATCGGCATGGTGGTTGGCCTGCTGGCCATCCTCAAGGCAGGCGGCGCCTACGTGCCGCTGGACCCGGATTACCCGGCCGAGCGGCTGGCCTACATCATGGCGGATAGCGGCATTGCGCTGCTGCTGACGCAATCCGCTGTGCGCGAAGGCATTCCCGTCCCTGATGGACTGCCGGTACTGCTGCTCGATGCACTGGCACAGGACGAGGCCGCCGCCGATCCGCAGGTGGCCGTGCATGCGCACAACCTCGCCTACGTGATCTACACGTCGGGCTCGACCGGCAAGCCCAAGGGCGTGGGCATTCCTCACGCGGCGCTGCACCAGCACAGCCATGCGTCCATCGGCTTCTTTGGCCTGAGTGCTGCCGATCGCATGCTGCAGTTCTCCACGCTCAATTTCGATGGCTTTGTCGAGCAACTGTTCCCGCCGCTGCTGACGGGTGCGGCCGTGGTGCTGCGCGGCCCCGAACTGTGGGACAGCGCCACCTTCCACCACGAGCTGTTGGCCCGGCGCATCAGCGTGGTCGACCTGACCACTGCCTACTGGCTGGTGCTGGTGCAGGATTTCGCCCGCATGAGCATCCGCGACTATGGCGCGCTGCGACAGGTGCACGCTGGTGGCGAAGCAATGCCGCCCGAGGGTGTGCGGGCGTGGCAGGCAGCAGGCCTCGCGCATGTGAAGCTGCTCAATACCTACGGGCCGACCGAAGCCACCGTCACTGCCTCTGTGCTCGATTGCGCGCCGTATGTGAGCGGTGCCAAACCCATGCCGGCGCAGATGCCGATCGGCGAGGTGCTGCCGGGTCGCGGGCTGCGCGTGGTCGATGCCGATCTCAACCCGGTGCCGCCTGGCGTGCCGGGCGAGCTGTGCATCGGTGGCCCGCTGCTGGCACGCGGCTACGGCGGCCGCCCTGGCCTGACCGCCGAGCGCTTCGTCGCCGATCCGTTCGATGCGGCCGGTGGCCGGCTGTACCGCACTGGCGATTTGGTGCGCTGGCGCAACGACGGCCAGCTCGAATACCTGGGCCGCATCGATTTCCAGGTGAAGGTGCGGGGCTTCCGTATCGAGCTGGGCGAGATCGAGGCACAACTATTGGCCATCACCGGGGTGCGCGAGGCGGTGGTGCTGGCGCAGGAAGGGGCTACCGGCATCCGGCTGCTCGCCTATGCCGCGATCGAATCAGGTTTCGATCTCGGTGGCCCCGCGTTGCGCGCCAACCTCGCCGCAGCCCTGCCGGACTACATGGTGCCCGCTGCCGTGGTGGTGGTGCCACGGTTGCCACTCAATCCCAACGGCAAGATCGATCGCAAGGCGCTGCCAGCGGTCGATGAGGCTGCTGAACAGGTGGCGCCCGTTGGCGAGCTGGAAACCGCGCTCGCGGCATTCTGGGCCGAATTGCTGGGCTTGGCGAGCGTGGGCCGGCACGACAATTTCTTCGAGCTGGGCGGGCATTCGCTGCTGGCGTTGCAGCTGGTGCAGCGCATCCAGGCGCAGTGGGGCGAAACCAGCGTCAGCCTGCTCGACGTGCTGCGCGCCCGGGATGTGGCCTCGCTCGCCGCGGCGATGGTAGCGCGTGCCGAGGACGACGACCGTGATGTGCTGATCGTCAATCGCGATGCCGCTGGCGTGCCGCTGTTCCTGTTCCCCGGCCTTTTCGTGAACACTGCCGAATACAAGGCGCTGATCGGTGCACTGGCGCGGCACAATCCGGTGTACGGCTTCGTCAGCCATGCGCTGACCGCGCAGCGCTGGCGCGATTTCACCGTGGCTGGCATGGCAGCTGATTATGCCGCCTACATTCGTACCAGGGTGCGTGATGGTCGCTGCGCGCTGGCTGGCTGGTCGCTGGGTGGAGAGCTTGCGCTGGAGACGGCGCGGCAGTTGGAGGCCGACGGCATCCAGGTCAGTTTCGTCGGCCTGATCGATGTGGCGCAGCCGCTGGCGCCGAACCGACCGCCGTTGACGCCGCAACAGCTGCAGCTGGTCGATGATACCGTCGCATCGTGGCTTGCTCGCTCCGGCATGCGTGCGCAATGGCAGGCGCTGTTCGAGCGGCTCGCCCCGGCGCAGCGTGACCAGTATCGCTATGAGGTGGCCGATGTCGGCGATGCGCTGCCATGCGACGGTGCCGGCATCCAGGCGCGTGAATACCAGCTGTGGGCGGAGATCAACGTCAACAACGCGGTGGCGCTGCACCGGCATGGCCGCATCGCAGCGCCGCTGCATGCATGGCACGCCGAGCAGACCGTGGCGGCCGGAAAGCGCCGCGCCTGGGCGCGGCATGCCGACACGGTGCGCGAAGTGATGATCGACGGGGTGGGCCACCTCGATATCGTGCGCGCGCCGGCTTTCCTCACAAGCTTTGCCGCAGCGCTGGCGCAGGCCGCGGAACCGCGCGCGGTGGTGCTGTAGCGGGTGGCTGGGCCGGGCATCCGCCCGGCCCGGTGCATACCCTGGGGTGCAATGAAAAGGGCCACGCTTGCGCGTGGCCCTTCGCTGTGGCGGATGTGCCGGCTTAGAAGCGGTACTTGGCCGTCAGGTTGTAGCTGCGTTCCTCGCCCAACTGGTAGTTGCCGTAGGTACGGGCGGCGAAGTATTCCTTGTCGAACAGGTTGTTGATGTTGAATGCCACCGACCACGCACCCTGGTGCCAACGGATTGCCGCATCGGCCAGCGTGTAGCCGCCCTGCTTGGAGGTGTTCTCGGCATCGTCGAAGCGCTCGCCCACATAACGCAGGCCACCGCCGAAGCCGAAGGCGCCGACTTCGGTCGGCAACGTGTAATCCAGCCAGAAGGCGGCTTGTTGATCCGGCACCTGCATCGGCGTCTTGCCGACTTCCGCTGCGGCGGTGCTTTCCAGCACTTCCACGTCGTTGTAGGTGTAGGACGCCACAGCCTTGAAGCGTGGTGTGAGCTGCGCCTTGGCTTCCAGTTCCAGGCCGCGCGAGCGGATCTTGCCGGTCTGGCTGGCGTTCCAGTCGGCGTCGAAGGTCACCACGTCGCGCTTGGTCAGCGAGTAGACCGCACCGGTGAACATCCAGTTGGCGCCGGCTGGCTGCACCTTCACGCCGGCCTCGATCTGCTCGGCGCGGGTGGGGTCGAACAGCGTGCCGTATTCGTCGATGAAGTTGGGCAGGAAGGATTGCGCGTAGCTGATGTAGGGCGCCACGCCATTCGGCGCGAGGTAGGTGAGGCCGATGCGGCCGGTGAACTCGGAATCGGACTGGCTGGCGGAATTGGTGCCCAGGTGGTCGTCATAGTCGAGCTCCACCTTGTCCCAGCGCCCGCCGGCAGTCAGCAGCCACTGTTCGCCCATGCGGATCTGGTCCTGCGCATAGAGGCCGAACTGCTTGATGGTACGGGTGCCGTCGGCATCCACCTGGTCGGGCTCGGGGATGTCCTGACCGTAGATCGGATTCAGGATATCGAGGCTGGGGGTGTTGGCGCTCGATTTCGACACGGCGTCGCCCGACATGCGATCCCAATCGAAGCCGAACAACAGCGTGTGCGCCATCTGGCCGGTGAACACCTTGCCCTGCACGTTGGTGTCGATGGTCCACTGGTCGAGGTCTTCGTCCTCGTAGTATGCGGTGCGCGACAGTGTGCGGCCGTCGGCTTCCAGCGAGGACTTGATATGGTGCTTGTCGGCCTCGCGGTTGGCGTAGCGCAGGTTCTGGCGGAACTGCCAGGTATCGCTGAAACGGTGCTCCAGCTGGTAGCCCAGCGTGGTCGAGTCGATCTCGATGATGCTGTAGCGCGGATCGCCTTCCTTGATGTTGGTGAGCTCGCCGTTGGGGCCGGTGATGTAGTTGATGTCATCCGAGGCCTCGTTGCGCAGCACTTCGGCCAACAGCGTCAGCGAGGTGGTCGGCGCCAGATCCCAGCGCAGCGACGGCGCGAGGTACAGCCGTTTCTGGTAGGCATCGTCGCCGTTCGGGTATTCCTCCTGGCTGTTGCTGTCGAGGCCCAGCGCGACCACGCGGTAGAGCACGCTCTTGTCGGCGTTGAACGCACCGCCGATGTCCGCGGCTACCTGCTTGCGCTGGAAGCTGCCCAGTTGCACCTCGATCTCGCGCGGTGCATCCACGCTCGGTGCCTTGCTCACGCGGTTGACCACGCCACCGGCATCGCCGCGGCCGAACATCACTGATGCCGGGCCGCGCAGCACTTCCACACGCTCCAGGCCATAGACCTCGGTGATCGGCTCCACGTAGCCCAGGCCCGATTGACGCAGGCCATCGCGGAAACTGCTGGTGGATTGTGCGTTGAAGCCGCGCAGCAGCAGCCAGTCGTAGCCGCGGATGTCGTAGCCCCAGTTGCTCACGGTCACGCCGGGGGTGTAGCGGATGGCTTCCAGCAGCGTGGTGGCGCCACGGTCCTCCATTTCCTCACGGCCGACGACCGAAACCGACTGGGGGGTTTCGACCAGCGCGGTGTCGGTCTTGGTGGCGGTGGCGCTGCGCTTGGCGGTGTAGCCCACCACCGGGCCGGTGGCGGTCTCGGTCGGCGCGGTGACGGTCACCGTTGGCAGCGTCACCGCCGTGGATTCGGGGGCGGCGAATGCGGCCGGTGTGAAGGCGAGGCCCAGGGAAACGAAGCCGATCGCACGGACGACCGGCTTGAGGCGAAGAATGTGCGGGTTGCGGTTTTTCATGGTCAGGGTGGGTTAACAAGAAACAAGAAAGCAGACGCTCACTTGCCGTTGTGGCCCTTATCCCTGAGTGCGAGTTTGGACGCGCACCGAGGCACGTCCAAGCATCGGGCAGGAAGGCAGAATCAGCGTCTATTAATAAGAATGTTTCTCATTCTGAAGGAAAAATGGGCATTACGCCAGCATGCTGCCCAGTTTTTCTACATGGAGCTGACCCTTGCTCGCAGTTTTTGCCAGCATTGCCTCACAAATTTCCCCGCTACGGACGGAGGTCAACGAAAGCAAGGTATCGCTCAGGCCATGGCTATGCTCGCATGCACCTTGCAGGAAGATTTGCGGCCGGAAGCTGGCATGGGTTTTCAGCCGGTAATTGCGTTCGGTGTCGAAGCCCTGCAGATAAGGTGAGAGCGGGGCGAGCAGCTGTTGGTGCTGGGCGCGCTCGTAGCCGGTGGCGAGTACCACGGCGTCGTAGCGTACCGATTGCTCAAGGCCGCTGTTGAGATCGTGCAGCGTCAACCGGATGCCGTCCTGCTGCGCCTGCACGGCTGCCACCTGGTGCCGCCTGAGGAAGCGATGCCGCAGGTTGCCGCTCACGCGCTGGTGGTAGAACACCTGGAAGATCTGCTCGATCAGGTTCAGATCGGGGCAGGCGTAGTTGGTATGCCAGAACTCGCGCAGCAGCTCGTCGCGCTCGGCGGTGCTGCGGTTGTACACGTGGTCGACGAATTCGGCGTCGAAGATCTGATTGGAGAATGGGCTGTCGTCGGCTGGCTTGATCGCGCGGGCGCGCATGATCAGATCGACCTCGGTATCGGCGTGGCGGCCGTGCAGGTCCATAAAGATTTCGGCGGCGCTCTGGCCGGCTCCGATCACCGCAATGCGGCGGGCCTGCGGGTTGCGCGCGATATCGCGCAGGTAGCCGCTGGAGTGCAGCACCCGCGTATCGCCGCGCAGTGCCCGGAAATCCTCCGGGATGCGCGGCGTGCCGCCCAGCCCCAGCACCAGGTTGCGTGCCAGCCGCTCGCGCACGTTGCCCTTCGCATCGCGCGAGCGCACCCGCAGCAGCGTCACTTCCTGGCCGGCGTGCTCGGGCTGCACGTCGAACACTTCTTCGCCATAGGCGCATTGGTCGTCGAAATGCGCCGCGGCCCAGGCCAGGTAGTCGTTGAACTCGTGTCGGCTGGGGAAGAAGGTCTTCAGGTTGATGAAATCCGGTAGCCGCGACTTCTGGTGCAGGTAGTTGACGAAGGTGAATGCGCTGGTGGGGTTGCGCAGCGTGACGAGATCCTTGAGGAAGGAAATCTGCATGTGCGCATGCCCGAGCAGCATGTCCTTGTGCCAGGCAAAGCCCGGCTGCTTTTCGATGAACAGCGCATTGAGCGCCTTGCCGGTCTGGCGCTCTTCGTCCAGCGCGATGGCCAGCGCGATGTTGGATGGCCCAAAGCCGATGCCGATCAAGTCATGAACCATCATCACTGGCTCCTTGTGGATGAGGGAAGGGCGGCGGCATCGCGGCGCGGCCACCAGAAGGCGTCGACGAAATAGCGCTCGCGCAGCAGCGTGACCAGCAGCGCGCGCTTGTGCGGGAAATCGAATTCCTTGACCTTGGCGTAGCCGGAACGGTCGAGGTTGCGGATCTGCTGCGCGTGATCGGCACGCGGCTCGCCAACGAGGCGCTGGGTGCGCGCATCGTCGAGGAACAGGTAGTGCGAGATCGAGGTGAGCCAGGCCACCGCCACCGCCTTGCCGCGATAGGCCGGCTCGCCCACCAGCACGTGCCAGCCACGGTCGTAATCGGCTGCATCGCAGAACGGCGAGATGCGGTTCTCCTTGGCCCAGTAGGCCTCGAAGTAGGCAAACGGCTCGCCATCCAGGCTCGCGATCATCGGATAGATGTGCGGATTGGCCGCCAGCTCTTCCAGGTAGGCGCGGTGCTTGGCGAGGTCGCCTTCCTCCTGCCAGATCTGCGCCACCGCCGGGTCGTTCATCCAGCGGTTGAACAGCGAGAGATCGGCCTCGATATCGAGCGCGCGGAACGAGAATGTGCGGCCCAGCCAAGGGATGAAGCGCTGGTACAGCAGGCCTTCGGGCTTAGGGCGGCGCAGCGGGTGGCGCATGCCACGGCTCAGCACATACTGCTGGGCCATCGCTGGCTGTGGTTGTGGCAACCATAGTGCCGGCTGCTGCCACAGCAGGTCGCGATGTGCGCTCACGCCTTCGGCATCTGTGATCAGCGCCCCCGCTTGCCACAATGCGCGCGATGGCACCACGTCGACAACGCGGCACTGCGCGTGTTCCGGCTGGAAGGTGAACGCCGCTTCCAGCGCCGCCAGCACTGTCTCGTCCGTGGCTTGGCGGCCCGCCTGCTTCTGCCAGTGCAGGGCGAGCCCGACCTGGTTCGCTTCCAGTCTGAAAGCGCCGATCTCGCTGTCACCGTCGCGCAGCCTGAGCGTGTCGCCGTCTTTCACCACACGGAGCTTGCGGCCATGCGGGTAGCTGGTGAGGGCCTCGGCGCGATGCCAATCCAGCGGATCATCGGTCGAGAGAGCGTGGGTCGGGTTCATGCATGCGGTTCCTTGTCGCTGCCGGCATCGATAACGGGGCGAGACCGTGCCATGCGGCACTGCCATGGCGCACCACGGCCAGGGGGCCGATCTCATGTCCAAGCAAGACGACGTACCGACGGATTTGTTTAGCAAGGGTGCGAAGCAGGCGGGGTGTGGTCTGGCTGGCGGGCTAAACAAACGCGCCGCGTCGCCGTCTTGTGCAGAACGGCTTCCCGCGCGGGAGGCTGCGCCCTGCAACCTGCCTAAATTTGCGTGGATATGTCGAAGACAAAACTCGTCTACATCTGGTCATTGCGCAACGCCGCCGCCGACCAGGCCGGCCGCTACATCGACTACAAGGGTGAGCAGCGCTACATGCAGTCGCCGCTCGAGCACCTCGCCTGGTTGCTGAATGAGACCTGGCTGGGCGACGTGTATACGCTCGCCGGCGTGATCAATGACGACGACGCGCAATCGCCGCGCGACTGCGCCGCGCTGCGCGACTATGGCTTCAGCCGCAGCGCCGGCGCGCCATGGTTCTATCCGGTCGGGCTTGCGGTGCAGGGCCGGTCGCTCGATGAACTGCTGATCGCCGTACCGTCACGCTATCGCCAGTTGCCACTGGGCGCGCCCGAGCGCGCGCCGGGCAAGCGGGAGTTCGAGCAGCGGCTGGAAGACAAGCTCATGGCGCTGGGGGCCGAGCTGGTGGTGCTCGACGGCCTGCTGATCATCCTCGACGCCCTGGTGCGGCCAGGCAGCCGGTTCGATCGCAAGATCGTCAACATCCATCCCGGCATCACCCGGCCCGATTCGCAATACCAGCGCCGCGGCGCCTATGCCACGCTCGACGCGCTGTACGGCGCGCGTGGCCTGAAGGTGATCGACTGGCAGACCAAAGCAACGATGCCGGTTGCCCGCGTGCCGATGACGGGCGCCTCGTTTCACTACGTGGACAACGGCATCGACTCGGGCGAAGTGATCGTGGACGTGCTCGATACCCACATCGATCCCGCCGACACCATCCTCGAGCTGCGCTGGAACAACTTCAACCGCAGCCTGTTCCCCGCGCTGGCCCAAGGGCTGGCGCACATGGTTGGCGCTGGCTTGGCCGAGCCGCTGCTGGCCCGCAGTGCCGTCCCGGCCTGATTCCAACTACCGAGCATAACGAGATGAGCAGATACAACGCAGCGCTGATGGCGCTTGTCCTGGTGGGAATGCCCTGTTTCGCTACGGCGGCGCCTCCTGGATCGCTGGCGGTGGAAATTCGCCGTACCACCGATGGCATCCCCCATCTGAAGGCCGCCAGCTGGACCGCGCTGGGACGCGGCGTCGGTTATGTACAGGCGGAAGATGCCCTGTGCTCGCTGGCCGAAGCCTTCGTCACCTATGAAGGAAGGCGCAGCTGGTTCTTCGGCGCCGATGGCCGCCCGGCGCGGCTTTCCACCTTTGGTCGACCGCTGAATCTGGAGCTGGATTTCTTCTGGCGCGGCTTTGCCGACGACAAGGTGGTGGCCGCCTACCGCGCGGCACACCCGCCCGAGCTCAACCAGCTGATCGAAGGCTATGCCGCTGGCTACAACCGGTATCTGGCTGAGGCACGACGCAATGGCGACACCCGGCGCAGCTGCCTGAACGCGCCCTGGGTCCGCGAGATCACCGCCGTGGACATCTACCGCCGCATGTATTCGGCCCAGGTCGCCGCTGGCTACGCCCGCTTCATTCCGGAGATCGTCAACGCCCATCCCGCCGCTGCGCCCACGCAATCGGATGCAGCTGATGCCGACGCACTGCGCTACAAGCTGTCGATGCGCATCGGCGACGAGCCGGGTCTCGGCAGCAATGCGCTGGCGCTGGGTGGCGACGCCACGCAACAGCAGGGTGCCGTGCTGTTCGGCAACCCGCACTGGTACTGGGGCGGACCGGACCGCTTCTACCAGATGCACCTCACCATCCCCGGCAAGCTCAATGTGGCAGGCGTGGCCTTCCTCGGCATTCCGGTGGTGATGGTCGGCTTCAACGAGCATGTAGCCTGGAGTCATACCGTTTCGGCGGCCCGCCGCTTCGGCCTGTTCGACCTCACGCTGGCCGACGGCAAGGCGTATCGCTACCGGCTGGGCGAGGGCGACGAGCCGATGACGGCGCGCGAAGTCAGCGTGGACGTGCGCGCGGCCGATGGTAGCCGCCAAGTGCAGACCCGCACGCTGCACCAGACGCGCTACGGCCCGGTGGTGGATCTGGGCGGGCATCACCCGGCCTTTGGCTGGAGCGCGCAGAAGGCGCTGGCGATCCGCGATGTGAACGCGGAAAACTTTCGCATCTTCCGCAACTTCTTCTACTGGAACCAGGCGAAATCGCTGGATGACTTCATCGCCATCCAGCGCCGCGAGGCCGGCATCCCCTGGGTGAACACCGTGGCGATCGGCCGCAACGACCAGCGCGTGTGGTACGCGGACGTGGGCAACGTGCCCAACGCGCCTGATGCCCTGCGCGCCCGCTGCGGCACCGCGCTGGGCCAGGCCTTTGCCACGCTGGACCCACTGACCCCGGTGCTCGACGGCAGCAAGCCCGATTGCAACTGGCTGACCGAGGCCGGCTCGGTGCAGCCGGGCGCCATGCCAGTGGACCGGCTGCCCAGCCTGCTGCGTACCGATTACGTGGCCAACATGAACGACAGCTACTGGCTGAGCAATGCTGCGCAACCGCTGGAGGGCTACGCCACCGTGTTGGGCGGCGAGCGCCAGCCGCTGTCGCTGCGTACCCGGCTGGGCCACCACATCGCCGGCAACTTCATTGGCTCACCCCAGGCGCCCGCTACCGTGCTGCGCCGGCTGGAGCGCGAAGTGCTGGACGCCGAGGTGTATTCGGCCGTGCTGTTCAAGGAACAGGCACTGCAGGGCGCCTGCCGCAACGACGTGGTGGCGCTGCGGCCGCAATCGGCCAAGCTGGCGGCACAAGGCGAGGCCGCAAGTGCTGGTGCGGTGCGCCAAGTGACGGTGGCGCCGGCTTGCCAGGTGCTGCGCGCATGGCGCAATACCGGAGATGCCGACGCCCGTGGCCCACTGCTGTGGGAAGCCTTCTGGGAGCGTTTGAACGAGCTGCCGGACAGCGAGCGCTATCAGGTGCCGTTCTCGCCGACCGCGCCGTTGACCACGCCAAGTGGCATCAAGCTCAGCGACGACGCGCAGCAGCAGGCACTGGCCGGCGCGATCGAGGCACTGGCGGTGCAGGGCATCACGCCGGATGAAACACTGGGCGCACGGCGCTATGTGCAAAGCGGCGGCAGCAATGTGCCGCTCTATGGCGGCTGCCATGTGATGGGCTATTTCACTGTGACCTGCGGCCTGGCCGACGACGGCCACGTAGGACCGGATGCCGTGGCCAACAGCTATCTGCAGCTGGTGCGCTTTGATCGGCGTGGTGGCGTGGAAGCGCGCACGCTGTTGGCGCACGGCCAGGATGAGGATGCGGTGAGCGGCGGCGCCGGCAGTGCGCCGGTGCAGCGCTATGCGGACAAGGCCTGGCTGAGCTTCCCGTTCAGCGAGGCCGACATCCGCCGCGATGCAGGCTTCAGCCGCCGGGTGCTGCAGTAAGCGCAGCGGGCCTGAACTGCGGCGCCAGCGGGCAGGCGCCGCAGTAATCCTCTCCAGGCAGCAGGTAATACAGGCAGCACTGCCGGTGCAACGCCAGCGGTGCGGCCTGGTCCGGCTGCGCCACGCAACGGCGCCGGGCGTGCATGGGATTGCGCTCGCCGCCTGGCCAGGTGGGCTGTTCCAACAGCAGATCGCGATCGGCCAGCAGTCCCGGCAGCCGGCCGAGCTGGGCCTGTGCCTGATCGAGGATGCCTTCGATATAGCGCGCCGCGCTGCCCCACAGGATCTTGCGTGGTACGCGGCTCTGCGCGGTGAGTGCCGCGAACAGTGGCAGCAGATGCCCATGCAGCAGCTCGCCGTAGCGTGCCATGGTGTCGCTGCCCGGTAGCGCCTTACCTTCGTCGCGCAGGTAAAAGGCCGTGGGCAGGCCGATGGCGTTGAATTGCACGGCCAGCGTATCCGGCGCCATGGCAAAGCGGTGCTGCAGCACGCTGGCGGCCGCGACCACGCCGGGCAGCAAGGCCCACAGGTAGTCCATGGCCCAGGCCGAGGCCACTGCGCGCAGGTCGGTGCCGTGCGCGCGCCGGTAGCGCGCCTGTTTTGCCAAAACATCCTGCAGCAGCGGCGGTTGGCCGATCAGTGCGGAAACCGGGATGGCGTCGGCTGGTGCGGGCGCGCAGACCAGCGTTTCCGCATAGGCGGACCAATCGCCGCGAAACAGCGGCTGCAACAACGGGATCATCAAGGCTTACCAGAGTGTGCAAGGCGGATGCCTTCCTGACCTGCCAGACGCGGAGCGCGCGCCGTTGTTTAGCCTTGCCGGCCATGTGTACCTGTCGTGGCCTAAACGCCAGCGCCGCGAGTCCGTCATATCAGGCATCGTGCTCCAGCCATAGGTTTCGCCGTGCTTGCTTATCTGATCCGCCAATCCCGTGCCGCCCTGATCACTGCCACGGTGGCCAGTGTGATCGCCGGGGTATGCAGCGTGCTGCTGGTCACCCAGATCAACGCCGCACTCACCGCGCCGGATGCCGCAGCACGGGCGGCGCTGGCGTGGCGCTTTGCAGCCATTGCCGTGGCGGCGGCACTGGCGCACACGGTATCTGCCGTGCTGTTCGAGCGGCTGAGCATCCGCGCGCAGGCATTGCTGCGGCGCTTCATTGCGGACAAGGCCATCGGCGCCGACTATCGCCAGCTGGAGGAAATCGGCGGCCCACGCGTGCATTCGGCGCTTTCCGAGCACAGCGCCAGCGTGGCCTCGTTCTTCGTGAACGTACCGGTGATCCTGGTGAACGCCATCATCGTGATCGGCGGTCTTGCCTATCTGGCGTGGCTGTCCTGGCCGGTGTTCCTGGTGGCCATCGTGGTGATCGGTCTGGGCTCGCTGGGCTATCACCTGGCACACCTCAAGGCGATCCGCCACCTGGATGTGGCCGCGCGCGAGCAGGACAGCCTGTTCGATCATTTCCGCTCGCTGATCGAAGGGGCCAAGGAGCTTCGGCTGCATGCCAGCAAGCGGGCGCGCTTTGCCGATGAGGTGCTGGGTGGATCGATCGATGTGGTGCGGCGCGAGCGCGAGCGTGGCATGTCGGTGTTCCTGGCGGCATCCGGCTGGGGCAGCTTCCTGATCTATGCCTTCATCGGCCTGGTGTTGTTCGCGCTGGTGGGCGATGCACCAGGCAGCACCCAGGTGATGACCGGCTTCGCACTGATCTTCATCTACCTGATGGCACCGCTGGAAGGATTGCTGCTCAGCCTGCCGCGCGCCAACCTTGCCCGCGTTTCCGCCCGGCGCATCGAGGAGATCACCGCTGCGCTGGCGCAGGCCGAGCAGCCCGCTGCTGCTGCGGCGCCGCGCTGTTTCCAGCAGCTGGCCCTGCGGCAGGTATCGCACCGTTATTTTCACGAGGGCATGGACGATCTCTTCACGCTAGGGCCGGTGGACCTCAACTTCGAGCCGGGGCAGATCGTGTTTCTGGTAGGGGGCAACGGCAGCGGCAAGACCACGCTGGCCAAACTGCTGGTGGGGCTCTACGAGCCCGAGCACGGCAGCATCGAGCTGGATGGCCAGCCGGTCACGCATCGCGACCAATACCGGCAGACCTTCTCCGCCATCTTCTCGGATTTCCATCTGTTCGATCGCCTGCTGGACGTGGCCTCCAACGATCTGGACGAGCAGGGCAACCGCCTGCTGAAAAAGCTGCAGCTGCATCACAAGGTGCAGGTAGCGGGCGGTGCCTTCACCACCCGCGCGCTATCGCAGGGGCAGCGCAAGCGGCTGGCGCTGGTGGTGGCCTATCTGGAGGATCGGCCCTTCCTGGTGTTCGACGAATGGGCCGCCGATCAGGACCCGCTGTTCAAGGACGTGTTCTACCGCGAGCTGCTGCCGGAGCTGAAGGCGCAGGGCAAGACGGTGCTGGTGATCTCGCACGACGACCGCTATTTCGATCTGGCGGACCGGCTGATCCGCATGGAGAGCGGGCAGGTGGTGGGGCAGGGTGTGGCGCCGGCTGCGGTGCAACCCGCCCGGCAGGAAGCGCTGGAGGCGCAGCCGTAGCGCATCCCGCCACGCTGGCGATGCTTGTTGCCCAAGCCCGGCTCCGCGCAGCGCCAGCAACGTGGCTTCCGTTGACACTCCCCGGCAGAACGGCCACCCTTTCGGCCTTGTTCCCAGCCTGAATTGCCTTATGAAGATCACCCAGAACACTGCCGTTACCCTGCGTTTGAAAGTCGCCGACATCAATGGCTTCGTCTACGACGAAGGCAAGCACCCGATGGCCTACCTGCACGGCGGCTATGACAACCTGTTCCCCAAGCTGGAAGCCGCGCTGGAAGGCCAGGAAGCGGGTTTCCAGACCACGGTGGAGCTGGCCTCCGCGGATACCTTTGGCGAGCGCGACGATGCGCTGGTCACCAGCATGCCCAAGGCCGAATTCCCGCCGGGCGTCAAAGTGGGTGGCCAGATCCAGCGCCCCGGCCCGGATGGCGAGCCGCGCTATTACTTCGTGACCAAGATCAAGGGCCCCACCGTGCTGCTGGATGGCAATCATCCGCTGTGCGGCAAGACCATGCGTTTCACCCTCAAGGTGCTGGATGTGCGCGAGGCTACGGCCGAGGAAATTGCCCACCAGCATGTGCACGGTGAGCACGGGCATCACCACTGAGCTGCTGCCCAGCTGAAAAAAGCCCTCCGTTCGCGGAGGGTTTTTTTATGGCTGCGGCGTTGCATAGGCGGGTATCAAGGCCGGCCGCCGTTGCTTCCCTGGGAGGGTGAACGATTCAGCCACCATTCATTGCTTGCCGCGCTGGCGCGGAAGGCCGCAAAGCCCTGACGAAGGGCACGTGAGCGGATTGCCGCATGCCGCACAATCAAACGCTGATTTTCCCTGCTTGTTTTTTTGCGCAATAAAATCTTAATCAATTGGGAATAACCCATGAAAAAATCCATTAAAAACCTGATTTTGATTTTCACGGCATTGTATATGCACAGCGTACATGCCCAGAGTGTGGTGACCGTAAACCCCGATCAGACCATATCGGTGAATGGGTCAAAGTTCTTTCCGATCAGTGTATACATCCAATCCGATTGGGCCGGGGCCAAAAGCCTGGGCATCAATACTGCATCGCGCCCCTTCTGCGTGAACAACGATGCATTCAGGAAAGGAGAAAGCAACGGGCTGTATCTACATTACACCGCTGGTCCGGCGTGTGATTACGAAAATGCGGCGGCCATCCGCAGGAGGGATGCCAGCGGCTTCATCAGCAGTATCAACCAGGTGAAGGGTTCCGATTTCCTGTTCGGCTACGGCTTGCCGGATGAGCCGGTTTCCGCCACCAACCTGAGCCCGGCGGATACCAAGTGGGCCTACGACGTGATCAAGGCCGCCGATCCCAACCACCCGGTATTCCTCACCGATTACGCACGTGATATCAGCGAATACAAAAATTCCGCCGATATCTTCCTGAACGACCAATATCCGTTCAACAACGATAGAAACCCACTGTACGACATCAAGGAAAAACTAAAGCTCATGCAAAGCCAGGTGGCGCCCAAGCCCGTCTGGCTGATCATTCAAACCGGCAGCCAGTTTGGCATGCCGACCAATGCGCAAATCCGGGCTGAAACCTATCTATCGATCGCGCTCGGCTCCACCGGTTTGATCTTCTATTCCTACGATGTGGAAGACGCAGGCGGCGTGCACAACATCAAGAAAGACGGTGATCCCGCCTTCCTGAAAAACCTGATCGCGGAATTGAAGCAGCTCTCGCCGGTGTTCCTCGGCGGCAAGAATCCCAATCTGGCGTATAGCTCCAGCAACGTGGATGCCATTCTGAAGAACCACAACGGCAAGTCGTATCTTGTTGCCGTGAACAAGAGCCCCAGCGCACAGACCATCACGTTCTCGCTCAATGGCTTTGGCAACGCCACTGCCACGCTGGTTGGCCTATCCAGCGCCGGCAGCACCAGGGCAGGGCAGACCCGCGCGGTGGCTTCCGGCGCACTCACCGATGTGCTGCAGGGACTGGAAGCGGTGATCTATGAAATTGGCCCGTCGCAACCGGTGGCCACGCCCACACCATTACCGACCGCCACACCCACGCCGAAACCGACTGCAACACCTACCCCAAAACCCACCCCGGTCCCCACGCCCAAGCCCACCGCCACGCCGACGCCCAAGCCCACCGCAATACCCACGCCACGGCCTACGGCAGTGCCTACCCCGAAACCGACCACCCCGCCTGTGCAGACGGTGCCCCCTACCGTCGCTTTCACCGCGCCGCGCGCTGGGGCCACATTGAAGGGATCGGTGCACATCAACGCCTTCGCCAGCGATCGCGATGCGGGCACGGCGGATGGTGCAGGCATTGAAAGCGTCACGTTCCAGCTGATCCGCAACGGTGAAGTGATTGCCTCCCGCCAGGAAAACCTGCAGCCGTTCGACTGGTACTTCGATACCGCGACGGTGCGCAACGGCAGCTATACGATCAAGGCGAACGTGAAGAGCAAGCCAGCTGCTGGCGGCGGCACGGCAGCGGCAACGCGGACCGTTACCATCGCAAACTGATCTTCACTGAAGACGACCGGTCCGCACATGCTCGTGTACGGGCCGGTTTTGTTTTGGGGAAAAACGACTTTTGGATGGTGCAGTTAGGCACTGGCAGGTGGGCAACATTCATCGGCGGCAACAGATAAACCAAACATGCCGGTCAGTGACCGGCATTCGGGGAGCGGGCGCGGCAGCTAGCCCAGGTTGGTAGCCCCCTGACGCTTTTGCTTGAGCAGGTAGCCAATGCCGAGCACCACCAGCCAGGCGGGGATCAGTTCGACCGAGATTTGAGTGCCCTCGTTCATGGACATGATCACCAGAATGGCGGCCAAAAAGGCGAGGCAGAGGTAGTTGCCAAGCGGGCTCCACAGTGCCTTGAATTTGGTGGTGACGCCCTCGGCCGCCTTGGCCTTGCGGAACCTGAGGTGCGCCAAACTGATCATGGCCCAGTTGATGACCAAGGCAGAGACCACCAGGGACATCAAGAGGCCAAAGGCCTTGCCCGGAATCAGGTAGTTGATCAGCACGCACAACAAGGTGGCGGCCGCCGAGATGGTGATCGCAGTCAGCGGAACGCCGCGCGTGTTGGTCTTGAGCAGCGCCTTGGGGCCGTTACCCTGCTTGGCGAGGCCAAACAGCATGCGGCTGTTGCAGTAGACGCAGCTGTTGTAGACCGAGAGCGCGGCGGTCAACACCACCAGATTGAGCACGTCGGCCACCAGGTTGCTGTCCAGCGCGTGGAAGATCATCACAAACGGGCTGCCGCCTTCGACCACCTTGCCCCACGGGTAGAGGGAGAGCAGCACGGCCAGGGCGCCGATATAAAAGATGAGGATGCGGTAGATCACCTGATTGGTCGCCTTGGGGATGCTCTTTTCGGGATCATCGGCCTCTGCGGCTGTGATGCCGACCAGCTCCAGCCCACCGAAGGAGAACATGATGAAGGCCATGGCCATCACCAGACCGCCCACGCCGTTGGGGAAGAAGCCGCCCTGGGCCCAGAGGTTGCTGACCGTGGCCTCGGGGCCACCGCTGCCGGAGAACAACATCCAGCCGCCGAAGCCGATCATGCCGACGATGGCCACCACCTTGACGATGGCGAACCAGAATTCCATCTCGCCGAACGCCTTGACGTTGGTGAGGTTGATGGCGTTGATCAGCACGAAGAAGAAAGCCGCCGACATCCAGGTCGGGATATCGGGCCACCAGTACTGCACATAGATACCGACCGCCGTCAGCTCGGCCATGCTCACCAACACATAGAGCACCCAGTAGTTCCAGCCGGAGGCGAAGCCCGCGAAGTCCCCCCAGTACTTGAAGGCGAAGTGGCTGAAGGAGCCGGCGACCGGCTCTTCCACCACCATTTCGCCGAGCTGGCGCATGATGAGGAAGGCGATGAAGCCGCCGATGGCGTAGCCGAGCAACACCGAAGGGCCCGCCATCCTGATGGTGTCGGCGATGCCGAGAAACAGGCCGGTACCGATGGCACCGCCCAATGCAATCAGCTGGATATGGCGGTTTTTCAGGCCGCGCTTCAGCGCTTCGCCGTTTTGTTGAACACCCATTCTTCCATCCTTACGCCGAAAAATTACTCGTAAGCGTTGTTGACCCACGTACCGAAGCTCAACGGACCCATCCAAAGGTCGTATGGCCAATACGATATGCGTGAATGGTTTGCAGCGTATTGCCATGGGTCAACCTGACCTTCCCCCTCCAGGTGTAGTTAGCATGGTCAAGGAGCCCGCATGCGCAAGTCCCACCAATTGATCGGCACCGACTACCGGCCGCTAATCTCGCAACACAAAGACGAACTGGTGCTGCGTAAGCAAAGCTACGGCCAGTATCACAAGCCCGCCGATTATCTCGATAGTTTCAAAGACTTTATCGCCCACAACGTTAACCAGTCGGTGGCGTTATCGGTGGTGTCAATCGCCCCAAAGACCTGACATGCGCCCAGCTCAAGGAAGTGCGCCTGTGCTGCTCGACGAGCATCACTTCAACGAAGCTAGCCTGAAAGCCGCTTGGCGAAATGCCACTAATCAGGGCATCGCTGCAAGCATCATCGGCAACATCCGTCAGGCTGCTTTGGCCGAGGCGCTATTGCCTTTCGAGCAGCGCGTGGCGCAAGCGATCCAGTGTATTTATGTCATGCAAAGCTGGGCACCTGTCCAGCGGCGCTGGCTAGAGTGCCTGGCCAAATAACTCACTCTTGCCAAGGATGGCGGTGCAGCCCAGCTCGACAAGTTGCTCGGTCAGCAGTTGCCGCAGGTGCTCGAGACGCTTGCGGGCCGCAAGTGGCCTAAGTCCAATAGGGCGTGCTTCGACGCTGACCCGCCGCGCTGAGTAAAACAAGCCACAGCGTTATTTTAATTTTCTTTTTAAGTTAAAATGGCGCTGTGCTTATTTCAACTTGATCAGGGTCACCATGCAGCGTGGTTTAACCGGGCTTTACACACCGAGCATCGCCGGGGGCATTGCCTGCCAGGCCTTCATTCCAGCATCGCTGCCGCCGCAACCACCGCTGCTACTCAATGACAAGCTGCAAGCGCGGCTGAACGACGCTTTGCTGGCGCTGGGCCGGCTGGATGCGATCAGCACGCTGCTGCCGGACGCCGACTTGTTTTTGTACGGTTATGTGCGCAAGGAAGCGGTGATGTCTTCGCAGATTGAGGGCACGCAGTCATCGCTAAGCGATCTGATGCTGTACGAAATGGAAGGCCTGCCCGGCGTGCCGATGGACGACGTGCAGGAAGTGTCTTGCTACGTGCAGGCGCTGACGCTCGGCGTTGAGCGCATCCGTCAGGGCTACCCCATTACCTTGCGCCTGATCAGCGAAGTGCATCAGGCCTTAATGACTTCAGGCCGCGGCCTGCAACGTAACCCCGGCGAGTTTCGCCGCAATCAAGTCTGGATCGGAGGCCACCGTGCCGACGAAGCGACGTTTGTACCGCCACCCGCCAACCATCTGGCCGAGTGCTGGGGCGCGCTGGAGCAGTTCATCAACGATCAGCCCGTCGCCACTGCGCCGGTCATCAAGGCCGCGCTGGCGCACGTGCAGTTTGAAACCATCCACCCCTTTATGGACGGCAATGGCCGGCTGGGGCGCTTGCTGATTCCGCTGATTTTGGTCGAAGCGGGTGTGCTCAAAGAACCGCTGCTCTACCTCTCGGTTTTCTTCAAGCACTACCGCCAGACCTATTACGCGCTGCTGCAACAGGTGCGAACCGAAGGCGATTGGGAGGCTTGGCTGCTGTTCTTTGTCGATGCAATCACCGCCACCGCTACACAGGCCGTCGCCACCGCGCAAGCGTTGCGACGCCTACTGGCGGACGACAAAGCCAGACTGTCCGAACTGGGCCGGCTGGCCGGCTCGGCCACGCAGATTCTCGACGCGCTGTTTGCCCGCCCCGTCGCCAATATCAGCGCGCTCAACGCCACCACCGGCCTCACGCCTGCCACCATAGGCAAAGCGCTCGACGCACTCGAAACCTTGGCCATCGTGCGCGAAGTCACCGGCAACAAGCGCAACCGCATTTTTGCCTACAGCGCCTATATCGCGCTGCTCAACCAGGAAACCCAATGATTGGGCTGACATCGCCGAGGTGGCTATGGCGGCGGGCTGTAAAACGTCTCAATGTAGTCAAACACATCCGACTTGACCAGATCGCGGGTTTTGTAAATCCGCTTGCGGATGCACTCCTCCCTCAGGCTACTGAAGAAGGACTCCGCCACCGCATTATCCCGATATTTTACTGATCCATGACCTGGCGCTGGTGACACGCAACGTGGATGACTTCGCGCAGACCGGGGTACGGCTGCTGAATCGGTTTGGTTGACTGCAGCGCAAGCGGCGCCAAGCCAGTTTCCGGCATCCATGTAGGCAAACGACGCTATCTGCGTTCGCTTCAGCGTGCGTCGCAAAACATGTTCACCGGGACGGCTCGAACTGTGGGCCAGCCGGTTAATCCTGGAGGTGTCAACAATCGGCAATGAGAATCGTGGTCCGCCCCTAAATTGCCCTTCTCTTAATGACTCGATACTCAAGCGAAGCGTTGCAATACTAAAACCTTCTCCGTTGGACGAATCGGCTTTCTGTATTTCAGAGATTTCTTATTAATGCTTCCCATGTTTTGATTCACGCTGAACGAAGCCATCCCGGTAAGGTGCGACGTCCCCCCAAGTTTGAGTAGCACGCAGCTTTAGAGTCCAATCCCTTCCATCAAGGAGACTGGACGTGAAGAAACGCTTTTCCGAAGAACAAATCATCGGCTTCCTGCGCGAGGCCGAAGCGGGCTTGCCCATCAAGGAACTGTGCCGCCGGCACGGTTTCTCCGAAGCCAGTTACTATCTCTGGCGCAGCAAGTTCGGTGGCATGAGCGTCTCCGACGCCAAGCGGCTCAAGGAACTCGAGGCCGAGAATGCTCGGCTCAAGCGCATGCTGGCCAATTCGATGCTCGAAAACGAGGTCATCAAGGAAGCACTGCAAAAAAAGTGGTGACCGCACCAACGCGACGCGAGCTGGTGCGGTTCCTCGCCGGACGGGGTCTGAGTGAGCGCTGGGCGTTGCGCATCGCCCGAATGAGTCCGAGCGCCTTGCGCTACCGGCCCAAGCCGGATCGGAACGGCATGTTACGGCAGCGGATCGTCGAACTGGCGCAGCGCCATCGTCGCTACGGTGCAGGGATGATCTATCTGAAGCTGCGCCAGAGCGGCTGGGCAGTGAACCACAAGCGGGTAGAACGGCTATATGCACTGGCCGGGCTGCAAGTGCGGCGACGCAAGCGCAAGAAGGTGCCGCCATCGGAGCGGCAGCCGCTGATCCGGCCGCAGGTCGCCAATGCGGTCTGGTCGATGGACTTCGTGTTTGATCGCACGGCCGAAGGACGAGTGATCAAATGCCTGACCGTTGTCGACGATGCCACGCATGAAGCCATTGCGGTGATCCCGGAGCGAGCCATCAGTGGCGAAATTCTGACGCGGCAACTGGATCGATTAGCGGTCTCACGCGGCTTGCCGCAGGTGATTCGCACTGACAACGGCAAGGAGTTCTGCGGTCGAGCGATGCTGCACTGGGCGTACCGGCGCGGCATCACGCTGCGGCAGATTGAACCGGGCAAACCGAACCAGAACGCTTACATCGAATCATTCAATGGCCGGCTGCGGGACGAATGTCTGAACGAGCACTGGTTCACCAGCTTGGCGCATGCGCGGGTGGTGATCGAAGCCTGGCGACGGGAATACAACGAGGAGCGGCCGAAGAAGGCGTTGGGCGGGCTGACGCCATCGGCCTATGCCCGGCAGCTAGCGAGGAAGAAACCGGTAATATCGGGGGCCGGACTCTAAAGCGAAATGCTATTCATGAGGGGGTGACGTCGGTGGCGCGCCAAATTCGGCGGCATGGACGTCCCCGAAGCGCGGCGCCTCAAACAACTTGAAGACGAGAACAATCGCCTCAAGCGGCTGGTCGCTGACCAAGCCCTCGACATCCAGATGCTCAAGGAAGTGCTGGCAAAAAACTGAGCCGGCCCGCTCAACGCCGTACTGTTGCACGCCAGTTGATGCTGGCGCACGGCATCTCGGAACGGCGGGCCTGTGCATTGGTCCAGATCGCGCGCAATACCCTGCGCCATCAGCCACCGCCTGACCCCAATGCGGTATTGCGGCAACGCCTGCGTGAGCTGGCTGCACAACGGCGGCGCTTTGGTGCGCCGCGGCTGCATGTGCTGCTACAGCGGGAAGGCTGGCGTATCAACCACAAGCGGGTGGAGCGGCTTTACCGTGAAGAAGGCTTGTCGTTGCGTTTACGTCATCGCAAGAAACGCCCCAGTCACTTGCGCGTGGTGTTGCCGCTGGCAGCCGGACCTGATCAGCGCTGGGCGATGGATTTTGTGGCAGACAGTTTATGGAATGGCCGACGTATTCGCCTGCTGGCGATCATCGACACCTGGCATCGTGAGGCCGTCTGGATCGAAGTGGATCACTCACTCTCTGGTGTCAGAGTGGCACGGGTACTGGAGCAACTGCGCCTGGGTGGCCGCTTGCCCGCGCTGATTCAGGTCGACAATGGTCCGGAGTTCACCAGTCGGGCACTGGATGAATGGGCGCATCGCCATGGGGTGAAGCTGCAATTCATCCGGCTCGGCAAACCGGTGGAGAACGCCTTCATCGAGAGCTTCAATGGCCGACTAAGGGAGGAGTGCCTGAACCAGTTGGTGTTTCACAACCTGGCCCAAGCCCGAACCATGATCGAATCTTGGCGACAGGACTACAATCATGTCCGGCCGCATAGTGCCCTGCAGTACCAGACCCCGATGCAGTATTGGGAAACCCATCAACCCCAACATGAGCAAATCGCTAACTAATTAGTGGTTCACTCCGTGGGGGAAGGTCAACTGGATTCGCGCAAGGGAGAGCTGAAGTTCAAGGATGTGGTCGACAGCCTTGGCGCCGAGTCCGCATTCGCGACCTTCGAAGAAGAACGTAAGCAGATTCAGGCAGCAATTGACGACGTGGTTCTTACCGTCGATGCGCTTGAGACCAGGATGAACGAACTTCGCTCGGCGAAGCGCACGAAGGCAATCTTGACTGATTTCCGCGAGCATTATGCAGCTAGCCGTATCGCACTGCAGCTGCACCCCGTGCCGACTAAGACCATGCAGTTGGCGTCCCGCCCTTCCCTTTCGGGCAGTGGGGGCCCCCGCTCCATCTTGGCCTACTACGCTGCAATCTGGCGCACCGTTCAGAGCCAGTCGGGCACCTATGATGTCCCGGTGGTCATCGACTCCCCAAACCAGCAGGCTCAAGACGATTTCAACTTGCCCGCCGTCCTGAGCTTCATCGCGAAGGATCTACCAGCCGGCATGCAACTCATTGTCGGCTTAGAGACGCCTACCGATTTCTCCTTCGATCGAGAAGAGATACTCACAGAGAAATACAGCATGCTCACCGAAAGGGACTGGGAACCCACGTTGGCACTTGTGGAGCCCCTCCTAAAAAAGATGTACCACGCGACTCTGACGCAGAGTCAAAGCTAATAATTGCATTGTTGGACTGACTACGGACTGGGGTCGCTTACCTACATAAGCAGTTCGGCTTCTCAAACGTCGATGGGGGCTTGTATGTCCACGACGATTCTGAAGCCTACCACGACGGCGACTGGGGTTAAGCGCGCTCACGACGCGAGGACCGACAAACCATTCCTCTACTGCTGCATGGCTCCGATTGTCCGTTACTTTCAACTCTAGAAGGCCGCTTTCGTTGTGCTCGGACTACCGCTTGGGATCAGATGCGGTAGCTATCGGGCGAGGTCTCGAACGTCTGCTTCGGCCGAATTGCAGACAAAAAGCTGCCGGTTAAATCACCAGTAGGCTGCGCACAAGTCATCGGCGATGCGATCACAATTAGTCAGTCCACAGAGCGGATGGTCATGTCCGCCAGAATCCGCATTTAAATGCGGATTTTTTAATTCACCTTTTCTCAAAGGGGAGAGAATACGCCCTCTCAATGTTCAACATGGCGCTCCAATCTTGAAGCGCCATGCGAAATTTTTCATTACCTTTAGACAGCAGTTTTTCACTTACCTGGCACAGTTTCCACTTTCTGTGTCACCCGACAACCCGACAAATCAAACATCAATATTCCGCGCAATCAACGCATTCTGTTCGATGAACTGCCGGCGCGGTTCCACCTGGTCGCCCATCAGTGTGGTGAAGATTTCATCGGCGGTAACAGCGTCGTCGATGGTCACCTTCAGCAGCCGGCGCACGGTCACATCCATAGTGGTTTCCCACAGCTGCTCGGCGTTCATTTCGCCGAGGCCTTTATAGCGCTGGATGCTCATGTTGCGCCGCACTTCGTTCAGCAGCCAGTTGATGGCTTCGCTGAAGCTGGCCACTGGCTGCACGTTTTCACCACGGCGCACCTTGGCATCAGCCTGTAGCAGGCCGGTGAGCATATCGGCGGTTTTGCGCAGCTGGGCGTAGTCACCGCTCTTCACGAAGTTGTCGTCGATGTACTGCAGGTGCACCACACCGTGCTGGCGGCGTTCGATCTTCAGCGTCCAGCGCAGGCCTTCTTCATCCACCACCGCTTCGATGGCGTAGACGTCGCCATCCACCTGGCCGGCAAGTGCTTCGGCGGCAGTGCGGGCGCTGGCTTCGTCGTCCAGCGTAATGGCGGGGGCGTTGAGCAGGGCGTTGAGGATGGCCGGGTCGAGGAAGCGGCTTTCGCGCTCGATCACGGCTTCGGTCACGAAATATTGGCGTGCCAGCAGCTCCAGCGCTTCACCGGCAATGCCGGGCGCGTCGCCACCGGGCAGCAGCTCGGCGTTGTTCATCGCGGCGCGCAGCAGGAATTGCTTCATCTCCTGATCGTCTTTCAGGTAGGTCTCGCTCTTGCCGTGCTTCACCTTGTACAGCGGCGGCTGGGCGATATACACATAGCCGCGTTCGACGAGCTCCGGCATCTGGCGATAGAAGAAGGTGAGCAGCAGGGTGCGGATGTGCGCGCCGTCCACGTCGGCATCAGTCATGATGATGATGCGGTGGTAGCGCAGCTTGTCGATGTTGAATTCGTCCTTGCCAATGCCGCAGCCGAGTGCAGTGATCAGCGTGGCGATCTGCTCGGAACCGATCAGCTTGTCGAAGCGGGCGCGTTCCACGTTCAGCACCTTGCCACGCAGCGGCAGGATGGCCTGGAACTTGCGATCGCGGCCCTGCTTGGCGGTGCCGCCGGCGGAATCACCCTCCACCAGGTAGAGCTCGGATTGCGCCGGGTCTTTTTCCTGACAGTCCGCCAGCTTGCCGGGCAGGCCCAGGCCGTCGAGCACGCCCTTGCGGCGGGTGATCTCGCGGGCCTTGCGCGCGGCTTCGCGGGCGCGGGCTGCTTCCACGATCTTGCCGCAGATGATCTTGGCGTCGTTCGGGTGTTCCAGCAGGAAATCGGCCAGCGATTTGCTGATCACTTCGTTCACCACGGGGCCGATCTCGCTGGAGACGAGCTTATCCTTGGTCTGGCTGCTGAACTTGGGATCAGGCAGCTTTACCGACAGCACACAGGTCAGTCCTTCGCGCATGTCGTCGCCGCTGGTTTCCACCTTGGCTTTCTTGGCCACTTCGGCTTGTTCGATATACTGGTTCAGCGTGCGCGTCATCACCTGGCGCAGCGCGGTCAGATGGCTGCCGCCATCGCGCTGCGGGATGTTGTTGGTGAAGCACTGCACCGATTCCTGGTAGGAATCGTTCCATTGCATCGCCACTTCCACCGTCATGCCGTCCTTCTCGCCGATGGCATGGAAGATCTTGCCGTGCAGCACGCTTTTGCTGCGGTTCATGTATTCGACAAAGCCGGATACGCCGCCGGTGTAGTTGAAGTTCTCTTCCTTGCCGTTGCGGCGGTCAAGCAGCGTGATGTTCACGCCGTTGTTGAGGAAAGAGAGCTCGCGGATGCGCTTGGCGAGGATTTCGAAGTGGAACTCGACTACGCCGAAGGTTTCTTCGCTGGCGAGGAAGTGCACCTCGGTGCCGCGCTTGTCGCTGTTGCCGATGATCTTCAGCGGCTCGACGCGCTCGCCACGGCGGAACTCCATGCTGTGCACATGGCCATCGCGGCGGATGGTGACGCGCAGCCAGTCGCTGAGCGCGTTCACCACCGATACGCCCACGCCGTGCAGGCCGCCCGAGACCTTGTAGCTGTTCTGGTCGAACTTGCCGCCGGCGTGCAGCTCGGTCATCACGATTTCGGCGGCGGAGCGCTTGAACTCGTCGTCTTCCTTGATTGCGGTGGGAATGCCGCGGCCGTTATCTTCCACGCTGATCGAGTTGTCGGCATGAATGATCACCCGGATGGTGTCGCAATGGCCGGCCAGTGCTTCATCGATGGCGTTGTCCAGCACCTCGAACACCATGTGGTGCAGGCCGGTGCCGTCCTGCGTATCGCCGATGTACATGCCCGGGCGCTTGCGCACCGCCTCCAGGCCTTTGAGGATGCGGATGCTGTCGGCGCCGTATTCCTGCGGGTTGGGGTTTTGCGGGAGATCGTTGTTTTCGCTCATTGCTTCAAAGCCGGAAGAGGAAGAGAGGCGGGGGCATAAAAAACTTCGGGGTGAGGCGGGGTTTCCCTCGCACCTCACCCCTCACACCTCGCGCCTTTAGATGCGCATCGGCATCACGATGTACTTGAAGTGCTCGTTGTCCGGAATGGTCACCAGCACCGAGGAGTTCACGTCGCCAAAGGTGAAGTTGAGGTTCTCCACCTGGCTGTTGGTCAGCACATCGAGCAGGTACTGGATGTTGAAGCCGATATCGAGCGGGGCGCCGGTGTAGGCGACTTCCACTTCTTCCTGTGCTTCTTCCTGCTCGTTGTTGTTGCACAGGATCTTGATCAGGCCATCGGTCAGCACCAAGCGCACGCCGCGGAATTTCTCGTTGGAGAGGATGGCGGCACGCTGCAGCGAGGCCAGCAGCAGCTGGCGTTCGATATTGAGCAGCTTGTCGTTGTTCTGCGGGATCACGCGGTTGTAGTCGGGGAACTTGCCGTCCACCACCTTAGAGTGGATCACCACATTGCCGAAGCTGAACTTCACCTGGTTGCCGGCGATGTCGACGGTCACTTCGTCGTCCACATCCTGCAACAGCTTGTAGAGCTCGAGGATGGTCTTGCGCGGCAGGATCACTTCGTTCTTGTCGAAGCTGGTCGGCAGCTCGGTACTGGCAAAGCCCAGGCGGTGACCATCGGTGGCGACCAGCTTGAGCAGGTTGCCCTCGGTGACGAGGAACAGGCCGTTCAGGTAGTAGCGGATGTCCTGGTGGGCCATGGCGTATTGCACGCGGCCCAGCAGTGCCTTCAGCTGGCCCTGTGGCATGCGCACGGTGGCCTTGAGGCTGGTATCGACCGACAGCGTGGGGAAGTCACCCGCCGGCAGCGTCTGCAGCGCGAAGCGGCTCTTGCCGGCCTTCACGGTGAGGCGCGATTCGTTTTCTTCCAGCGTCACCACGGATTTGTCCGGGATGGCGCGCAGGATGTCGGAGAACTTCTTGGCGGAAACGGTGATGGCGAAATCGTTGCCGGAAAAGCCTTCGCTTTGCGTGGCGGCGATCTGGATTTCCAGGTCGGTGCCGGTGCAGGTAAGCGTGTCGCCCGATTTCTGGATCAGCACGTTGGAAAGGATGGGCAGCGTGTGCCGACGCTCGACGATACCGGTGACGGTGGCGAGCGGTTTCAGCAGCGCATCGCGTTCGGCTTGCAGCAGTTGCATGTCGATGAATCCGCAGGAAGTTGAACAGAGGGATGTTACCCGAATCGGGGGCTGATTTCGACCGAGCTGGCCCGGTGCCGGCTTGCGCGCGACATGGGGCGCAGCCCATGCCTTGCGCATGCATCCGCTTGCGGCACGCGCAAGCTGGTGCGTGATCAGCTGCGCAGCATCTGCAGCAGCACGCCGTACTGATGGGCCAGCTCGTTGTCGTTCTGGCGCATGTCTTCGATGGTGCGGCATGCGTGCAGCACCGTGGTGTGGTCGCGCCCGCCGAAGGCATCACCAATGGCGGGCAGGCTCATCTGGGTGATTTCCTTGGTCAGTGCCATGGCGATCTGGCGCGGCCGGGCGATATCGCGCGTGCGCTTCTTGCTGTGCATGTCGGCGATCTTGATCTTGTAGAAATCCGCCACGGTCTTCTGGATGTTCTCCACCGAGATCTGCCGGTTGCCGGCGGCCAGGATGTCGCGCAGCGCTTCGCGCGCCGCTTCCAGCGTCAGCGGTTGGTTGGTGAAGCGGGCGTAGGCCAGCACGCGCTTGAGTGCGCCTTCCAGCTCGCGCACATTGGAGCGGATGTTCTTGGCGATGAAGAACGCCACGGTGGAATCGAGCTTGAAGTTCTCGCGCTCGGCCTTCTTCAAGAGGATGGCCACGCGCATTTCCAGTTCCGGCGGCTCGATCGCCACCGTGAGGCCCCAGGAGAAGCGCGAGGTCAGCCGCTCCTGCAGGCCATCGATCTCCTTGGGATAGCGATCCGAGGTGATGATGATCTGCTTGTGCGCCTCGACGAGGGCGTTGAAGGCGTAGAAGAACTCTTCCTGGGTCTTGTCCTTGCCGACGAAGAACTGGATGTCGTCGATCAGCAGCAAATCCAGCGAATGGTAGTAGCGCTTGAACTCGTCGAAGGCCTTGTGCTGGTAGGCGCGGACCACGTCGGCCACGTATTTCTCGGCGTGAATGTAGCGGATCTTGGCGGCCGGATTGCGCTGGTGCACCAGGTTGCCGATGGCCTGGATCAAGTGAGTCTTGCCTAGGCCCACGCCGCCGTAGACGAACATCGGGTTGTAGCTGACGCCTGGGTTCTCGGCCACCTGCTGGGCCGCGGCGCGTGCCAGCTGGTTGGCCTTGCCGGTGACGAGCGTATCGAAGGTGAAATTCGGGTTGAGCCGCGTGGTCTCATGGTTGGCGCCGCTTGCCAGCATGGGCTTGGGCGCGGGCGGTGCAACGGGGGTGTCGAGAGTCGCAGCGGCCGCCGGGCTGGCTTGAGTCGGCTGCGCGGCGGCGCGCACCGGCGCCGGTTTCTTGGCGGCACTGCCGACCTTGAGTGCAATCGGCGGTGCCTCGCCGCCCATGAACACACCGGCAGCTTCCTCGATCAGACCGAGGTAACGATCGCGGATGAACTGCAGGAAGATCTGGTTCGGCACGATCAGGTTGAGCCCGTCCGCGCTGACCTCAGCCATCAGAGGCTTGATCCAGATGCGGAACTGGTCCGCGCCCAGGCGCTCTTCCAGCGAGGAGAGGCAATGCGACCAGCAGTGTTCCAGTGCGGACATGGCGTGCTTTTCTGAACGTGCGGTAAATCGACCCGCCAAGGCAAAGCATTCCCACGCCGGACAGCATGTGCTGTCTGGCAAAGTT